>NZ_JBAUJB010000052.1:0-16358 GCF_049683355.1 Mycobacterium sp. | reverse complement strand
AAACGGGCGGCGACCGGATCGGAGTCCACAGCAGGCAGCGTCATACCACAAGTGTGAACAAACCAAACGGAAAAACCTAATCAATTACTGCGCGAGCCCCTAGCTAGCTGCTGGGTGGTGGGGGCGGCCCGAACGTCATCCGTGTGCTCGACGACGTGGGCCTGGTCGGCTTCGCGGCGCTCGCCGCCGTCGGAGCAGCGCTGGCTGCCCGCCGGGAGCGGGGGCGCGACCGCGCCGCGTGGAACAGCCTGGCGTTCGGCGCCGGCGGGTGGGCTGCCGGTGAGGCGATGTGGAGCTACTACGACCTCGTCGCCGACAGTGCACCGTTGCCGTCGCCGGCTGAGCGGGGTTTGTGTTGTTCCCGGTGGGCGCAGCTCTCTACCTGATTTTTTCGCTGGCAGTCTTTCCGCGGGAAACTCGATTGCGTCTTGTGCTCGACGGTGTGATCTCGGCACCGCAATCTTCGGCGCGGCGTGGCTGACGCTGCTCGGAACTGGCACTGGGATACCCGGTGGTCGACTTGGCGTTGGTCACCATCGCCGTTCTGATGTTGGTCCGCGCGCCGGCGCTGAAACGCGCGGCGTTGTCGCTGGTGACGTGCGGTCTGCTGCTGATCGCCGTCTCCGACACCGCTTTCGCGTACCTGACCGCTGTGGACGGCTTCTATGAGCACCACTTCATCGCCATCGGCTGGGCATGGGGCTTCCTGTGTATCGGGATGGCAGGAATAGTGAGCCGGCGATCCCCTCGTGTCGAGACTGACACCGCGGCGCATGTCCCCTCCCGGACCACTGCGTGGTTGCCGTACGTACCGGTGCTGGTGTCGGTGGTGGTGTGCACGCCGCTGTTGATCGGCGGGATCGGTGTGGTGTTCATCTCGGCGCTGGTGACGGTGCTCGCGGTGATGATCCGGCAGTTCCTGGTGATCGGGGAGAACCGGCGGCTACTCGTCGAGGTCGCCGACCAGGCGCTGCGCGACCCCCTGACCGGTTTGGGCAATCGCACCCTGTTCTCTGATCGGCTCAGCCACGCGATGCAACTGCGTGAGCGCCAGGCGACTGCGGTCGCGGTCGCGGTCCTACTCATCGATCTCGATCACTTCAAGTTGGTCAACGACAGCTTCGGCCATCCGGTCGGGGATGTGGCGCATACGGGTGGCCGAACGTCTCATCGGCACGGTGCGCGCCAGCGATACGGTTGTCCGGCTGGGTGGGGACGAGTTTGCGGTGCTCATGGAAGGGGAGGTAGAAGCCTCCTACGCGGTGGCTCAACGCGTGGTGACCGCGTTCGAGCGGTCGTTCTCCATCGATGGCCAGTGCTTGCGGGTGCGTCCTAGTGTCGGGCTCGCGATCGCCACGGCTGACGACGATGCGCTCACCGCAGACGAGCTGCTGAAGCAGGCCGACGTGGCGATGTACACCGCCAAGCGGTCACGCTCCAACCAACTGTTCACGTTCACCCCGGACATGGATCTGGACGGGCTCGACGACAGTGGTCTGGAGAGTCCTGTCATGGCAGCAGGCACCGAGTCGAGTCCGATTCTCAGCGAGCTGCGTCATGCGATCGCCCACTGTGGGCTCAGCGTCGTCTATCAACCGAAATTCGATCTGCGCACCGGTGAGATCGTCGGTCTGGAAGCGCTGATCCGTTGGCCCCACCCCCAGCGGGGTCTGCTCAGTCCCGACCAGTTCCTACCGCTGGTCCGTCAGCACGGGTTGATGCGGTCGCTGACCATGGTGGTGCTCGAACTCGCACTCGACGATGCTGCCAAGTGGTACGACATGGGCGTCGGAGTGCCGGTAGCCGTCAATGTGTTCGCCCCCGCCATGGCCCATCCCGGGCTTTGTGAGCAGATCACTCATGCTGTGGAACGGCGCGGACTGGCGCCCGAATCGCTGACCGTCGAGGTCACCGAGGACCTGTTGCTGGACAACGTGGGTCGGGCGAGTTCGGTGTTGAATAAGTTGCGGAGCAAGGGAATTCGGGTAGCTATCGACGATTTTGGTAGCGGGTATTCGGCGTTGTGGTATCTGCGCGAGTTTTCCGTCGACGAGGTGAAACTCGACAGGGCGTTCATCGCACCGGTTTTGACGAACGAGGCGTCGGCGGTCATCGTGCGAGCGGTGATCGATCTCGCGCTGGGCATCACCCCGGTGGCCGAAGGGGTGGAGAATGCCGAGACCGCAGCCCGTCTGCTCGACTACGGTTGCGACGTGGCGCAGGGATTCCACTACAGCACGCCACTGCCCGGAGCGGCGATTCTGAACCTGTTGCAGGCACAGCGGCAGGCTGCGCTCACTACCCGACCGGCATTGAACTGACGGGACCTAGCTAGTGCGGAGAAACTGGTCACCGCGCTGCCGTCAGTTTGCTGAGAAGTGGCTATCGCGGCCATTGACCCATGGGTAGGCTAGCCTGTCGCCTGCCTGTTATTCCCGCTGTCTGGCCGTCTTCGGTGCGTACCGCTCTATGACGTTGACGTCAAAAAATGGTCTGGCCACCTCGCAGGTTGCTAGCATCGTCCGGTGCCGAACCCCAGACCGGTGGTGGCAGCCCTCTTCGCCGTGGGTGCCGGCTTCTCCGTGCTTCAACTGAGCAGCTGGAGCACTCATCCGACGGTCCGGTTCGGCGCCGATCTGGTGATGTCGGCATTCGCGCTGTTCGCCGTGGGATGTGCGTTGGCAGCGGCGCGGCGGGCACAGGGCAGGCGACGCACAGCATGGATCTGCATGGGTGTGGGTGCCGGCGGCTTCGCCGCCGGCCAACTGGTCTGGGGCTATACCGGCCTGGTTCACGGGACGCTGCAATTCCAGTCGGTCGCCGACGTGGGGTACGCCCTGCTGCCGGTCGGCGCCGGTCTGGCGCTGCTGTTCTTCCTGGGTGACCATCCACGGTCGATGAGGCTGCGGGTGCTGCTCGACGGCGTGATCGTGGCCGGTGCCCTCTTCGGAGCGATGTGGGTGACACTCCTGGACAGCATCTACACGGTCCGGGTGCAGGACGCATTGTCGATGGCGCTGGCGCTTGCCTATCCCGTCGCTGGGATCGCGCTGGTCACCATCGCCCTGCTGCTGCTGGTCCGCGTGCCGTCCGAGGACCGGTCGATGATGGTGATGCTCACGCTGGGCCTGGTGTCGATCATGATCGCGGACACCGCGTACGCGTATGTGACAGCAGTGGAAGGCCAGTACTACGAAGCGATCTCGCTCGGGTACGCCTGGGGTTTCCTGGCCATCGCGGGAGCGGCGATGCTCGACGGGCGGACACGGCCGATATCGGTACGGGCCCGGCCGCGGGTTCCGTCGCGCGCATCGATGTGGTTGCCGTTCGTGCCCGTCACCATCGCCGTGGTGTTGTGTGCTCCGGTCCTGGTCCCGACGCTGGGAGCGCTGTACATCGTGGGGATCATGACCGTGTTCGCGGTGATGGTCCGTCAGCTCCTGCTTCTCACCGAGAACCGCCGCCTGCTGGCAGAGGTTTCTGACCAGCTGATGCGCGACCCGCTGACCGGGCTGGCCAACAGGACCCTGTTCCAGGACCGGCTGGACCACGCGATGCACCTGCACCGCAATGAGCGCCTCTCGGTAGGGGTGCTGCTGATCGACCTCGACGACTTCAAGCTGGTCAACGACAGCCTGGGGCATCCGGCGGGGGACGCCATGCTGGTCCGGGTGGGGGAGCGGCTGGCCGCGACGGTGCGGGCCAACGACACCGTCGCCCGTCTGGGCGGCGATGAGTTCGCGGTGCTGATGGAAGGTGATGCTGCGGCGTCCCGGGAGGCGGCGCAGCATGTCGTGCACGCCTTCGACCGGCCCTTCGACATCGACGGGCAGGACCTTCTGGTGCGGCCCAGCGTCGGGTTGGCGGTGGCAGGATTCAGCGACGCGGCGCTTACGGCCGACGAACTGCTCAAGCGGGCCGATGTCGCGATGTACACGGCCAAAAGATCCCGGTCCAGGCAACTGGTCGCGTACGCGCCGGACATGGAACTGCACCGTGGCCTCGAGTGTGTTTCGCCGGCGGCCGACCCGCGGCGAAACGGTGCGGACGGGGGAGGCTCAGCGCGGCTGCTCGGCGAGTTGAGGCAAGCCATCGAACACCGGGGTCTGAGCGCGGTGTACCAGCCGAAGTTCGAGGTTCGCACCGGGCGGATCGTCGGCGCCGAGGCGCTGGTCCGCTGGCCGCACCCGCGGTACGGGCTACTCGTCCCGGACGAGTTTCTTCCGCTGGTCCGTGAGCACGGCCTGATGGAATCGGTGACGTCGGTGATGCTGGACCTCGCCCTGGACGACGCGGCCGAGTGGTACGCCAACGGCGTCGGGGTACCCGTCGCTGTGAACGTGTTCGCCCCGTCCATCAGCGACACCGATCTGCCGGCACAGATAATGCGGGCGCTGGAACGTACCGGGCTGTCGCCCGACACACTGACCGTCGAGATCACCGAGGACGTACTGCTCGAGAACATGGCCGAGACCCGCTCGGTGTTCGCGAAGCTGCGGGACTGCGGCATCCGCATCGCGATCGACGACTTCGGCAGTGGTTACTCGGCGTTGTGGTACCTGCGCGAGTTCCCGATCGACGAGGTCAAGCTCGATCGGGAGTTCATCACGCCCATCCTGACCCAACCGACGTCGGCGGCGATCGTACGAGCCGTGATCGACCTGGCCCACGTGCTGGGGGTGACGCCGGTGGCCGAGGGGGTCGAGGACGCCGAGACCGCAGCCGAGTTGCTCGCCTACGGCTGCGACATCGCCCAGGGTTTCCACTACAGCCGGCCGCTGGACCCCAAGGCCATGCTGGCGCTGTTGCAGTCCACGCGGCAGGCATGCGACATGGGCGAGCCCATGTGCGCCGACGGCTACCCGGCCGAGGGCTTGAGGCGTAAAGAGATCGAGTTGATGCAGTAGCGCTGGTCGGTCGGTGTCGGGTAGCCCTCGCCTTCGAAGACGTGTCCGAGGTGGCTGTGACAGTTGGCGCACACCACCTCGACGCGGTGCATGCCCAGCGAGTCGTCGGAGCGCAGGATCACCGCGTCGGTATCGGCTGGGTCGAAGAACGAGGGCCAGCCGCAATGGGATTCGAACTTCTCGGTGCTGCGGAACAGTTCGGCGCCGCATGCGCGGCACTCGTAGACACCTTCGGTCTTGGTGTCGGTGTACTCGCCGGTGAAGGGTCGCTCGGTGCCAGCCCGGCGCAGCACCGCGAACTCCTCCGGGTTGAGTCGCTCGCGCCACTGGTCGTCACTCAGCACCAGTTTGGGGCCTGTCGCTGTCATGGCTCCGAGGTTACCCGCCGGATCTGGCCCCGGTGGGGGTGAGCGGGGCGACCCATGGCGGGTCGATGCCGTCGTCGAGTCGGTCGTCATCCCTGGCGTCGAGGTAGCGGAACAGCAGCACCACGAACACCACGATCGACAGCAACGACCAACCGTAGGTGATCTTCAGGTATTCCAACGCGCGTCCGGTCGTCGGCCAGTGTCCGAGCAGCCAGCGGTCCATCGTGGTGAAACCGTAGATCGCCATCCAGGCCACCCAGCTGCGGATCGCCGAGTTCGGCAGTACCACGGTCATCAGGAACGGGAACAGCATCATCGAGTAGTAGCCCTGGCCCAGTGAGAGCACCAGCCACGACGTCAGCAGCAGCACGCCCGACGAGGTCAGCATCCAGAACAGCGGATCGCGGGTGCGGTAGTACCGGTACAGCAGCCACAGCGACGCCGCGCCGAGCACGGCGAAGGCCACGCGCAGCAGCATGATCAGCCACATCGGCAGCCCGTAGTACACCCCGTTGCCCAGGATCGAGCTGTTGAAGTAGTCGCGGGTGGACATGATGTACGGCAGCGTTCGGGTGACAAAGCTCATCGGGTCGCTGATCAACGGCCACGCCGCTGCATTGAAGACGGCCGGGACGGCGAACGCGCTCACCAGCGCCCGCCACTGCCGGTTGAGCAGCGGCAACAACAGCAGCGGCGCCAGCAGCGGTTTGACCACCAACGTCAACCCGATGGCCACACCGGCCCACCATTCGTGGCTCTGGTTCTTGTCGAGCAGCCACCGGAAGAACAGCACCTCCAGCAACAGGATCGGCCCGTTGATGTTCCCGAAAACCAGGGTGTTGGTGACGTTCTCGGTGCAGAACATCGCCAGCAACAACGCCGGCGCGGCCACCGAGGCGAGGGTGTAGTTGAACAACCGCAGCAGAAAATAGGCCGCGAGCACGATGGCGAGCGTGTTGAAGAAGATGAACCAGTACCGCGACGCCTCGACCGGCAGATAACCGAACGGCGCCATGATCAGCGTGCCGCCGGGCGGGTAGAGGTAGTGCGGGTCGACGTGGTTGAAGTTCTCGTTGTAGATGTCGAGGCCGAGCTTGAAGTTCACCACGGCCCGGTAGACGGGTGCGAAGTCGTCGGTGATGTAGCCGTTGGTGGCGAGCACGTAGCTGCGGTGGATGACCGACAGGATCGCCAGCGGCCACAGGATCGACCGCAGCACCGACGCGGTGCTCGGGGGAGAAGTGCGGGGCCGGAACGCGCCCATTACAAGATCACGCACGTGCGCACCGTACCCGACGATCAGGGGCGCCCCGCGGCGACATGGCCTACGTCAAGCCGGGCAGAACGTGTCGGTCGGTGGCAACTCGCCCGAATCGAGGTAAGCGATCACCGGGGGCAGCGCGCACGGCGTGTAGATGCTGGCGCCGTGTCCGATGCCCTGCCACATGATCCGCCGGTTGGACGATCCGGCGTTGATCGCGGTGGCCGCGACGGCGGCGACGCCTTCGTTGCCGACGATGGGATCGTTCTGCACGCCGAGCAGCAGCGTCGGGATCTCGAGACCTGTCGGTTCGGGCGGTGCGCTGCCGCTGGGCCAGTTCAGGCACTTCACCATGTCCAACGCGCCGACCCTGCCGAACTGTGGATAAAGGTCGTCCCAGGCGACGACGAGTTCACGGACCCGGTCGGGGGTGGGCCGGTTGAGGGCGTCACTGCACTTGTTGACGAACTGGCCGTCGGTCTGGCGCAGCGACTCCGCCTTGTTGATCAGATCGTTCAGTCTGCTGGTATTGCCGGAGCGGGCGTCGGCGATCGCCAGGGCCAGTTCGTTTCCGGCATCCACCCTCTCGCCCTGCGGATAACCCAGCGCGGTGGAGATGGCGTCGGCGACGCCGGCCACCGAGGCGCCCCCGGGACCGCGGCCCTGCGCCGCCGATTCCAGCACCGCGTCGACGGCGGCCTTGGGGTCGGCGCCCAGCGGGCAGCCCGCAGCGGCGCACTGGGTGGCCCACGCATCGAGGGCGGCCTGCTCGCCCTTCACCCGCTGCTCGGTGGCGGCCTCGGCGGCGATCCCGAGTGGCAGCGGAGAATCCAGGACGAGCCGGGCCACCTTGTTCGGGTGTGATCCCGCGTAGGCCAGCGCCACCTGGGCGCCGTTGCCGACGCCGAGCAGCGCCAGCGCGGGCACGTCCCAGGTGGTGCGCAGGCGTTCGAGGTCTTCGGCGGCGTGCGCGTTGTCGTAGGCCGAATCGCCGGGGGCGATGGTGTCGGTGCAGTTCGTGGTGGCTGTGACGGTGACCGCGCGGAGGTTGGCCACCGGGTCGTCACCGGTCTGGAACTGGGCCTGCTCGAACATCTCCTGGCGGTCGTAGAGGTCGCGGCAGTCCAGCGCGCCCGACATGCCGATGCCGCGGCGGTCCACCGACACGATCGGGTTTCCGGCCAGCACATCGGTACCCGCCCGGGACAGCCACACCGGAAGTTGAACCGACGACGGCAGATCCGACCCGGTGGTCATCACCAGCGGCCCGGCGTCGGCGGGCGTCTGTGCGGATCTGGCGCGCACCACCCCGATGCTGACGGTCCCGGTGGCCCCGTTGATGGGGTCGAGGTCGGCGTCGTAGCTGGCGCACTCCAGCGAGACGCCGGGGACCGGGTCGAGCTGGGCGTCGCTGAACAGCCGCGACGTGCATTCCCGCCACGACAGCTCGTTCTTCGGGGCTTCGATTCCCGGCGGCCCGTCCGACGGCGGTGCGGGCGGGGCCTGGCCCTGGGGGCCGGCCCCGGAGTCGGTGGCGTAGCGCGGGTTTGCCGCAAGGCCGGGTGAGCAGCCTGCCAGGACGACGCAGACCACCACAGCCAGCACGGAGCCTCGAGTGCCCTGGGCACGCAGCAGACGACGCATGCCGACCACAGTACTGACCGGTATCACTGAGCTGCGCCGGAGCGCGCCGGTCCGGACCGGCTGTAGCGCAGGTAGAGATAGCCGTCGTCGTCGGTGAGCGCATGGCGCAGCCGCATCGCGGTGTGCACCTCCGCCGGCCCGGTCACGATGCGCTGCGACGCGCCACCGACCAGCACCGGGGCCACCGTCAGGCACATCTCGTCGAGTACCTCCTCGGCGGTGAACATGCCCAGGACCCCGGGGCCCCCCTCGGTCAGCACGTGCCTCAGCCCACGCTCGGCCAGCAGCGCGAGTGCGGTGCGCAGATCCACCGAGTCGGGCCGGTCGCCGGAGGCGTCGAGGACCTCGGCGAGCCCCCCGAGGCGCGCTTCGGTGTCGGAGACCGCGTCGGTGCTGGTCAAGATCATCGGCGTCACCTCGGTGTGACGTAGCAATCGCGCGTCGTGCTCCAGGTGTCCGGACCGGGTCAGCACCGCGATCGGCGGCACCTCGGCCTGGCCGCGGTCGCGCCGGGACTGCCGCTGCGAAGCGCTGAGCTGCACCCCCGCGTAGTTCTCCACCCGCGCGGTGGACGCACCGACCACGATCACGTCGGCGACCTCGCGCAGCGCCGCGAACACCGCCCGGTCACCGTCCGCGCCCAGCGCCCCGGACTTGCCTTCGCTGGTCGCGCCGCCGTCGAGGGAGGCGATCATGTTGCCCCGCACCCAGCACGACTGCAGGGCGGGAGGGTAGGCATAGAGCTGCGCGAGTGCACCCGGGCCGAGCTCGTCGATCCGGCCCAGCACTGTGAACTGCGTCCCGTCACCGTCGCCGGACATACGAAGAATCACAGCACGCCGTTAAGGTGCCTGCATGCACGGGTCCAGCGATGTGGGGCGTCTGGTCGATCGACGGCCCAGTGTCACCCCGGAGCGGCTGATCGCCCAGCTGACCCCGCCGCCCACCTTCGCCGACGTCAGCTTCGACAGCTACAAGCCGGATCCGGCCGAGCCGTCCCAGGCCGCGGCGGTGCAGGCGTGCAGGCGGTTCTGCGAGCAGGCGGTGCAGCGGCGGGCCGGCAAGAAGAAGCTGTTCGGCAAGCGTGAGGTGCTGCCCGGGGCGGGGGTGTATCTCGACGGGGGATTCGGTGTCGGCAAGACCCACCTGCTGGCGTCCTCCTACTACGCGGTGTCCGGTGCTGCGGGGTTCAAGCGGGCTTTCGCCACGTTCGGCGAGCTCACGCAGCTGGCCGGGGTGTTCGGGTTCGTCGAGTGCATCGACCTGCTCTCCGACTACGTGCTGGTCTGCATCGACGAGTTCGAGCTCGACGACCCCGGCAACACCACGTTGATCTCGAGGCTGTTGTCGGCGCTCGTCGAACGTGGCGTGTCGATCGCGGCCACCTCCAACACGCTGCCGGAACAGTTGGGGGAGGGGCGGTTCGCCGCGCAGGACTTCCTGCGGGAGATCAACACGCTCGCAGCGATGTTCACCACCGTGCGTATCGAGGGCCCGGATTACCGCCATCGTGACCTTCCGCCGGCGCCGGAGCCGCTGGGTGACGCCGACGTCGCCGAGCGGGCGGCGACGGTTCCCGGTGCGACGCTCGACGAGTTCGACGCGCTGTGCGCGCATCTGGCAACGATGCACCCGTCGCGTTATCTGTCGCTGATCGAAGGGGTCTCGGAGGTGTTCATCACCGGCGTTCGTCCCATCGACGACCAGAGCGTCGCGTTGCGGTTGGTGTCGCTGACCGACCGGCTCTATGACGCCGGGATCCCGGTGGTGGCCTCGGGTGCCAAGCTGGACACCGTGTTCAGCGACGAGATGCTGGCCGGGGGGTTCCGCAAGAAGTATCTGCGCGCCACGTCACGGCTGCTGGCGCTGACCGCCGCCGGTCAGGCCGGGCGGACCATCACGTAGTCCTGCTCGACGGCGGCGCCCAGCCGAAAGGACTTGGTCCCGCAGATCGTGAACCCGTGTTTGGCGTAGAAGCGTTGGGCTCGCCGGTTCTGCTGGTTGACGCCGAGCCACACCCCTGCCGCAGCCAGTGTCTCGGCCTTCGCCAGCGCCGCCGACATAAGCACGGCGGACACTCCCACCCCGTGGGAGTCGGGCAGCACGTACATCTTCGACAGCTCCACCGCCGGGCGTAGCGTGACCGCGCGCAGCACGTCGGCGTCGTCGGGCACACCGCGAATCATCATGGCATAGCCCACGATCCGCCCCGCCGAGGTGGCGGTGAGCAGCACCCGGTCGGGGTCGGCCAGGTAGTCGCCGAAGCGAGCCGGGCTCAGGTTCGCGGCGACGAACGCGGCGATGTCGTCCGCGGTGGCCGACGGGGGGCAGGCGAGCGGGAAGGTGCGGGCGGCGACGTCGGCGAGTTCGGTCAGCCGGGATGAGGTGGCAGTGTCGATCTCAACGTCGATCTCAACGGTCAAGCGTCAGGCCACGTTCCACTGCGCCAGTCGGGTGCCGGTGATCTTGTCCAGCAGCACGACGTTGGACACCAGGTCGCGGTAGCAGTCCCACCACACCCCGCCGGTGAACGTCTGGCCCACCCGGGCGTTCTGCATGCCGAACTGCAGGGCATCGGGGGAGTCGCTATTGCGCGGCTCGTAGGCGTCGGCGGTCGGGGTCACCCCACGGAACTGGTAGGTGATGGCCATCGCGTAGGGCGTGGGCACCTGCACCGGCGTGATCGTGATGTCGGCGCGGTAGACCTGATAGCGCGGCGCCCGCGGCGGATAGCCGAAGCCCGGGGGTACCGGCGAGGGCAGGATGTTGTTGACGGTGACATCGGCGACCAGGCCCTCGAACTCGACGCGCAGTGGCTCGCCCAGTCGCCCGATCGGGATCTTGGCCGCCGACGCCGACGGTGCCAGCACAGTTCCGAGCGCTGCCATGGTGGCGATCAGCAGCACAAGCCAGCGACGCATGTTGTGGGGTCCCCTCGTAGGCGTGCTTCGCATGATCGCACACCGGGCAGCGGGGGTGGTGGCGGTTGGCGGTTCGCGGTCAGGACACCTTTGCCTCGGGTGGCTGAGATCAGTTCGTGGTGAACGCTTCCAGGGCGGCGAGCAGTTCACGTTCGAAGCGTTCCCAGTCGATGGCGATGCCGTGCAGCGTCCCGTCCTCGTCTTCTTCCTCGTAGAGCGCGAGCAGTAAGTGCTCGGTGCCGACGTAGTTGTGGCCGAGCCGCAGGGCCTGGCGGAACGTCAGCTCGAGCGCCTTTCTGGCGCGCGCGTCGAACGGGATCAGGGCCGGGACCTCGGCCACCCGCGGTGGCAGGGTGATCGCGGCTGCGGCCGTGGCGAGGTCGATTCCCTGCCCGGCGATCAGGCGTGCTGCCAGACCGGTCGGGTCGGCGAACAGACCGAGCACCAGATGTGCGGGTTGGATCTCGGCGTTGCCGGCGGCGTGAGCCTTGTTCTGCGCCTCGACGATGACGTTTCGGGCCCGGGGGGTGAACCGGCTGAAGCCGTCGTTGGGATCCATTGCCGCGGCGTCGGTGGGGGTCTTCGGAACGAAGCGCTTCTGGGCCGCCTGCTTGGTGACGCCCATGCACCGGCCGATCTCGGTCCATGACGCGCCGGATCTGCGGGCCTGGTCGACGAAGTGACCGATGAGATGGTCGGCCACCTCACCCAGGGCCTCGGCGGCCAGGACGGCGTCGCTCAGCTGTTCGAGGGGTTCGTCGTGGACGTTCTTGATGACGTCGATGAGGTCGTCGAGGCGGACGGGGTTACGGATCTTGGCGGTATCGCTCATGCGTCAACCGTAGGTTGACGCCAACCTTTCGTCAACCTCTGGTTGACGCTAGCCGCGGGGGTAGCCGCGCCGGGCGGTCCTGTCGAGAATCCCCAAGGTGGCCCGCAGGGCGCCTTCGGACACGACGGGGAAGATGTCGGCGTCGCGCCAGTGCTGGTCGATGTCGGACCAGTCGTAGAACGACGTCACCAGGGTGCCTTCGTCGGCCGGTTGCAGGCGGTAGCCGTAGACGTGGCCGATCTGCGGTTTGATCTGGCCGAGGATCTTCCACGCGATCAATGCGTCCTGCTCGTACGCGCTGATCTGCACCGTGACGTCATAGCGCCCCAGGGGGAAGTCGTTGAGGGCCTCGCGGTCCATGTGCACCACGAAGGTGTCACCGACAGCGCGGACGGGGTGGCCGTCGGCGTCCTGCAACATGCCGGTCGCGTCGATCGCGACGTGGCCCTGCGGGTCACACAGGACAGCGAAGATCTCGGCGGCGGTGGCGGGGATGGTGCGTGACACCTCGATGCGGTCGGTCATGGCCCCGATCGTGTCAGGCCGGGCAGTGGTATCGATCACTCGGGGTTTCGCTCTGCGCGAAGTTCGGGAACCCGACATCTCGATGAGGCCGGACAACCGAGTGACCACGACCACGCAACCGCGGTTGTTGCGCCGGGCGTTGGACTTCATTCACGACAATGCCCAGTACGAGATCACCATCCGCGACATCGCGTCGGCCAGCGACGTGACCCCGCGCGCCCTGCAGTACGCCTTCCGGGAGCATTTGGACACCACTCCGCTGGAGTACCTGCGGCGGATCCGGCTGGAACGAGCCCACCGCGAGCTGCAGTCGGCCGACCCGGCGCTCGATACCGTGACGTCTATTGCGGGCCGGTGTGGATTCAGCCATCCCGGTCGGTTCAGCAGCGCCTACAAGCAGGTGTTCGGCACCGAGCCCAGCCGTACGCTGCGCAGTTCGTGAGCGTCAGAGCGGGGTGAATCCGGCGCTGGTGAGGATGCCGGGCTGCCAGCCTTGAGCACCGACGCACAGCAACGGCCGGCCGTCGGGCGCCTGCGCGGCAGCCTGGGGTTTGGGGCAGCGTGAACCTATTTCCTGGACTCCGTGCAGTTCGTAGGCGATCTGCCAGAACCCGGTGTACACCGGCGGCCACTGGTTGGGGATCCAGCGGCACTGCAGCGCTTCGCCGCCCTTACCGCGACCGAATGTGAACCGTTCCATGTTGGTGCAGGGTGCGGTGAGGCGGGCGTCGTAGATCATGCCGGGGACGTCGGTGGCGTACCGGCCTGGGTTGTCGGGGTACATCGGACCGGGCTCGGCTACCGCTGTCGGCGCTGAGCACACGGCGGCAGCGGCGGCGGTCGCCGCCAGAATCTCGCGAATCATGTCCTACCCCTGGGTTGTCTGACCATGCTGGCGTACCGCGAACATTAGCCCTTGCCGCGGGGTCGTCGTCAGGTTTCCAGAGCAGCAAACGCGATCTCGGCCCGCCACCCGGGGGGGTTGGTGGCGGGCCGAGCTTATCGGGGATGTCTGTTGTGCCGATACCGAAGTTACGACCCGAAGCTGAGAACGACCTAATAGATAGATCACTACTTGGAAACAGATCCCAGCGGCCGCTATCCGGTCGGTAGCCGGGCGCCGGCGTCTGCGACGTCTGATTCCGACCCGACGACCGACGCCGCGGCGGCCGGACTGAGAGGCTGGAATGCCGCAGGAGTCGACGTGAAGTCGTAGGGGCCGCGCATGGCCTGTACCGGGCGGCAGTAGGCACACAGGCCGACCCCGAACCTCGGATAACCGCAGGCGGGGCAGATGCCGAGGGTGTCCGTTTCGATCTTGTCCTGCATGGTCGTATCGCTTTCATGCACGTTGCTGACGGAAAGATTGTGACCGAACGGTTACCCGCTTACTGCGGTATTAACCCCGTCGTCAAGGGGATTTCTGCGGGGAGGTCAGTTCTTTTTGTCACCTTTGCCGTTGTTGCCGTTGTTGCCGTTGCCCCTCTTGTCGCGGTTGCCCAAGCCGGGAGGCTGCACCCCCGCATTGGACGGTTGAACTACCGGTGTCGGCGCCGGCGGGGGAGCCAGGGTGTTCGCGGTCGGCTGTGGTGGAGGTGGTGCAGGCGCTGGCACAGAGGTAGTGCTCTCGCTGACGGGCTGGGCGGGGACGGTGGTCGGTGAATCCAGCGCCACCGCCAAGGCTGTCACTGCCAACGCCGCGACGACGCCTGTCGCAGCGAGCACCCGCTTCGTCTTCCGGTTCGGACGGGCGTCACCGGGCAGTGGCTGACCAGGATGCATCGGTGGAGCGAATGCCGTTGCCGTGGAGGACATGTCGAGAACTTTGGTGGCGGGCCGGGGCGCTCCGCCCGGACTGACGGGCAGCACCGGCATCCGGCCGTGCAGGGCGGCACGCATGTCGTCGGCGGTGGCGAAGCGCAGGCCGGGCTCACGGGACATGCTGCGTTCGATGAGGGCTGCCAGTTGGGGGTCGACTTCAGGGCGCGCCGCGCGAAGCGGCGGCGGAGTGTCGTAGAGGATCGCTTTCGCCAGTGCGCCGATGTTCTCATCGAGCCCGTAGGGATGTCGACCGGTGAGCGCTTCGTAGCCGACGACACCGGCGGCATACAGATCGTCGGCGACCGAAGCGGGTGCGCCGGAGAGTCTTTCGGGGCTCAAGTACGCCATGGTCCCGATGATCTGGCCGGTCATCGTGTAAGCCGCCCCACCGGCTTTGGCGATGCCGAAATCGGCCAGCTTGTATTCGTCCCCGGCGGCGGCGCGAAGGATGTTGCCGGGTTTGATGTCGCGGTGCAGTATCTGCTTGGCGTGCGCCGCGGCCATCGCGCCGAGGACGTTGTCGAGCATCAGCCGGACCCTGGCCGGCGGCAGCGGTCCGTGCGCGATCTCGTCGGCGAGCGTCGCGCCGGGCAGCCGTTCCATGACGATGAACGGGGTGCCCTCGTCCTCGCCGCTGTCATGGACCGCGACGATGTTCGGATGGTTCAGGGAGGCTGCAGCCAGCGCCTCGGCGAGGAACCGGTCTCGGTTGTCGGGCTGGGCGTCCAGACCCGGATGCAGCAGCTTCACCGCAACCGGGCGGTCGAGCCTGGTGTCCCACCCGTCGTGAACCTCGGCCATCCCGCCACGTCCCAGCACTCCGCGTAGGGCGTAGCGGTCCACCAATAGCCGTCCGTCTGGCACGGAAGGAGAATAGCCCCGGGGCTGGGCCGCTAACTAACCCTGCGCCGGTGATGCAGCTACCGGACGGCGAGCGCTACGGCGTATTCCGCAGCCCAGCCGGGCTGGATGAGCTCGAGCGCTTCGAGGAGCAGAAACCCCGGCCGGAAGGCGTAGGCCGGGTGACGTTCCATCGCCGAGAGGTGCTCCACTTGGTCTGCGGTGAGGTGCTGGGCCAGCGAACGCCAGCCGTCGCGCAGGTCGCCGGCGCTCAGAGGTGGGGTGAAAGGCATGGCGCGTGTCCTTCGGTGGGATGGATATCCACCTTGACATCTGCCACCGACAAAACAGCCGCGCCGCTATTCGCAGGCGACGCCGTCGCCGTCCCCGTCCAGACCCGAGCGGTACCCCTGCTGGCCGACCAGCAGGGGAGCGGCACCCGCGGCGCGCGCGTCAGCGCAGGTGCCGTAATGGGTGCCGGCCGGTCGGGTGGCGGGAGGCGCGGTGCCGGCCAGCGTCGATGTGGTGTCACCAAAACAGGGCGGACCCCACAGGCCACGGCCGGCAGCTCTGGCTTCGCTTTCCGCGGCCTGGATCGCGTCATATCGACTGACGGGGTTGCCGCCGTAGACGTAGGACCGGGCGGTGCCGGCGCGCGCTGCCTCGACCGAATAGTCCCATCCGTCGCCTCGGACCAGGTAAGCCAGGGTGCGGCCGTAGCTGTCGGTCCGGTCTTGGGTCGGGTCGAGTTCCAGCGCGACACGCTGCCCGAGCAGAGTCGATCTCGCGAACTCGGTCGCTTCCGGGCCCCAGCACCCGACGGTGTAGCCGGGCTTGCTGGTCTCGGGTGTGTCGATGCCGAGGATCCGCACGCGGAGGCGGCCGCGGTTGTCATCGCGGATGTCGATGGTGTCGCCGTCGACGACCCGGAGCACGTCGGCTGTGGTGTTGACCTCGTCGGCCGTACTGGTGGCCGGCGCGACAACAGTCGCCATACCCAGCGCCACGGCCGCTATCAGGGCTGTGAACAGGCGTTTCACGACGGAGCCTTACTGAATCGGCAGCCCGCTGCGGTGGTGGCACCGAGCGGAATCGAGGGCAATGCTGGTGCGCGATACTGGGATTGAACCAGTGACCTCTTCCGTGTCAGGGAAGCGCTCTCCCGCTGAGCTAATCGCGCCGGTACATACTCGGAGGTGGAGACGGGAATCGAACCCGTGTGCACGGCTTTGCAGGCCG
>NZ_JBAUJB010000051.1:0-39778 GCF_049683355.1 Mycobacterium sp. | reverse complement strand
GCCTGCTGGTGCTCGTCGCGGGCAACGAGACGACGCGCAACCTGATCGCGCTGGGCACTCTGGCACTGATCGAGAAACCCGAGCAGTTCCAGTTGCTGCGTGCCCATCCCGAGTTGATGACCTCTGCTGTCGAGGAGCTGCTGCGCTACACCTCGCCGGTGGCCAACATGTCTCGATGCGCCACCCGCGACGTCGAGATCCGCGGACAGCTGATCCGCGAGGGACAGTACGTCACCATGCTCTATGGCTCGGCCAACCGCGATGAAGAGGTGTTCGGCCCGACCTCCGAGCAGCTGGACATCACCCGGAACCCGAACCTGCACTTGGCGTTCGGGTGCGGCGAGCACTCCTGCCTGGGGGCACAACTGGCCCGCCTGGAGGCCCGGGTGTTGTTCGAGGAGCTGCTGATGCGTTTCGAGCACATCGACCTCGATGGTGCGGTGGTGCGCATGAAGGCGACGATGGTGCCCGGTGTCAAACAGATGCCGGTCCGGCTGGTCACGACGACGGTCAGCGCGTAGCCGCGGCCAGCGCCTCGACGAGTGTCTCGAGGTCGGCGTCGGTGACGTCGACGTGCGGCGAGACCCGAAGCGCCGGATGTGTCATCTCCCGCGGCGCTCGCTCACGGCCCAGATAGGTCGTCACGACGGAGTGCTCGGCGATCAACTTGGCCCGCACCGCCATCGGATCGGTCCCGTCGGGCGGCCGGAGGGTGGTTATGGCGCTGGGTTCCTCAACCCGCTCGAGAACCGTCCACCCCCGGGCACCTGCCAGCGCCGTGCGGGTGGCCACGCCGACCTCACGCAGTCGAGCCTGTACATGCTGCGCACCTGCTGCCATGTACTCCCCCAGCGCGACCGAAAGGCCGACGTGCAGGCCGACATTCGCTTCGGTGTGGCCGATGCGTTGTGGTGTGGGCTCTGACAGCAGTCCCGGTCTGGTCGCCAGCATGCCGACACCGCGCGGACCTGCAGTCCACTTCCGCGACGACGAGTAGAACGCGTCGGCACCGATTCCGGCGCAGTCGAGATGTCCGAAACCCTGTGCGGCGTCGACGATCAGCGGGATTCCGTGCCCCCGGCACGCGGCGACCATGTCGTGCACCGGCTGCACCACGCCGCTGTGGCTGCCCAGCATGGTGAAATGCACCAGCGCCGGCGGGTTCGACGCCAGAAACGCCCCGAGCGCGTCGAGATCCAGACGGCCGAACCCGTCGACCGGCAACTCGCGGATCTCGAAACCATGGCGGGCCATGATCATCAGGTTGGGACCGAACTCACCGGGCAGACAGGCCAGACTCCGCTCACCGGCCCAGTCGCCGAGCAGGATGTCGAGCGCGTTGTTGGATCCGGTGGTGAAGACGACGTCGGCGTCGCTCATCCCGGCAAGCGCCCGCACCGCGGCGCGGCCCGCTTCCAGCACCGGGGACGCGGCTTCCGCTGCGACATAACCACCCACCTCCGCCTCGTGGCGCGCATGCTCGGCCGAGGCGTTGATCACGGCGACGCTCTGGCGGGAGCAGGCCGCGCTGTCGACGTGCACACCGGCGACGGGGGGTCGCGCCGCGCGCCAGCTCTGCGCGAGCGTCCCCTGCGTTCGGGTCATTCCAGCACCGAGAGTGAGAGGCCGAAATCACCGGAATCATCGGTCCACCAATGGGTTCGGCGCATCCCGGCAGCCGACAGCTCGGTGTCCACCCGGGATCGTCGGAACTTGCTCGACACCTCGGTGAGCATCTCCTCACCCTCGGCGAAGTCGACGTCCAGCTCCAGCGCGGCGATCCGGACCCGCTGAGCCCTGGTGGACCGCAGCCACATCTCGATGCGTTCCTCGGCTTCGTTCCACCGTGCGACATGTTCGAACGCGTCGATGTCGAAGTCCGCCCCCAGTTCCCGGTTCACCACCGTCAGCACATTCTGGTTGAATCGGGCGGTCACGCCGGCGCTGTCGTCGTAGGCGCGGACCAGCCGGTCGGTGTCCTTGACCAGATCGGTGCCCAACAGCAGCGAGTCACCCGGTTGGAGCAGATCGGCCACCGAGGACAGGAAGTCCGCCCGCGGGCCGGGGGTCAGGTTGCCGATGGTGGATCCCAAGAACGCCACCAGCCGACGGCCGGTGCTCGGGATCTTGCCCAGATGCTCTTCGAAATCCCCACAGACGGCCTCGATCTCGACACCGGGATACTCCCGCTCGATGGCCGACCCTGCCGTCTTCAGGACGCTGACATCCACGTCGAACGGGACGAAGCGACGCAGCGCCCCCTGGTCTCGCAGGGCGTCGAGCAGCATCCTGGTCTTCTCCGAGGTGCCGCTGCCGAGCTCCACCAATGTGTCGGCACCGGAAGCGGCAACGATCTCGTCGGCGTATGTCTGGAGGATCTGCGCCTCCGCGCGGGTCGGATAATACTCCGGCAGCCGGGTGATCTGGTCGAACAGGTCACTGCCAACCGAGTCGTAGAACCATTTGGGGGGCAACGACTTCGGATTCTGCGTCAGACCGTGGCGGACGTCGCGACGCAGCGCCTCCTCGGCGGCGTCGGCGGCCAGGTAGTTCGAGATCGAGAGTTGAGAAGTCATCACGGTCCTTTCAGCGGGGTGAGATGCACACGGGTGGCGGTGGCCTGCACCAGGTGCCGGTCCGGGATCTCCTGCCAGGCGGGATCGTCGTCGTAGGGCTCGCTGGCCAGCACCACGCCGTCGTCTCGGCGCAGCACCGACAACGTGTCTCCCCAGGTGGTGGCGATCAGGCGGTCGCCGTCGGCGGCCAGGACGTTCAGTCGGGCGTTCGGATCGTCGGCCGCCACCTCGACCACGGTCTCGGCCAGCCGATCCATTCCCCGGTCGAAGATCAACGCCGCCAGCAGTGCGCTGTCGTTGGTCGACTCCGCACGCGTGGACGCAGGAAGTGCCGCCCGGTCGACGATCCCGTTGTGCGACAGCAGCCACGTCCCGTCGGTGAACGGCGCCGAGGCCGACGGTTCGATCGACATGCCCACGCTCGCCGAGCGGACCGCCGCCACCACGCAGTGACTGACCAGAGCGGGCGCCACCGACGCGAACGACGCGTCGCCCCACAGGGGCGTGGCACTGCGCCACCGACGCGGCACCGAGTCGTCGATGAACCCGACGCCCCACCCGTCGGCGTTCATCAGCCCGTGCTTCTGCCGGCGCGGCGCGTAGGACTGCACCAGCAGACCCGACGGCGGGTCGAGCACCAGCGAGGCCACCGAGACCGGGGCACCGAGCCACGCCAGATGCCTACACATGGTGGTCCCAGGCCAGCCGCACCCCGGAGAAGATCTGCCTGCGGATCGGGTGGTCCCAGTTGCGGAAGCTGGGGCGCAGGACGTTCGGCGAGACGGCCCACGACCCGCCGCGCAACACCCGGTAGTCACCGGTCGCCACACCCTCGAAGAACGGTTCGGAGTACGTGTCGTAGACCATCGGGGTGAAGCCCGGCCACGGCCGCAACGGCGACGTCGTCCACTCCCACACGTCGCCCAGCATCTGCTCGGCCCCGTAGGCCGAGGCGCCCGCCGGGTACGCGCCGACCGGCGCCGGTCGCAGCGCGTCACCGCCGAGGTTGGCCATCTCGGTGGTGGGTTGCGCGGCGCCCCAGGGGTACCGCCGCCGGGAGCGGGTGTGCGGATCCCAGGCGCAGGCTTTCTCCCACTCCACCTCGGTGGGCAGGCGGGCACCCGCCCAGGCCGCGTAGGCCTCGGCCTCGAAGTAGGTGACGTGCTGCACGGGTTCGTCGGCGGGGATGTCCTCGCGGTGACCGAACCGGGTTCGGGTGCCGTGCCCGTCCCAGAACAGCGGTGCCGTCAGGCCCGCCTGGCTGCGGTGGGCCCAGCCCGCCTCCGACCACCAGCGCCGCTGCTGATAGCCACCGTCGTCGATGAACGCTCGCCACTCGCCGTTGGTCACCGGCACCCGTCCGATCCGGAACGCCGGAACGTCGACGAGGTGCGCAGGACGCTCGTTGTCCAATGAGTACGGTTCCGTCGCGGCGTCCACGCCGAGGACGAACTCTCCCGCGGGCACCAGCACCGACGTCCCGGCCAACCCGGTGCGCCCCGCGGGCAACACGCTGCCCCGGTCCAGCAGCGGCGCGCCCGAGCGCAGGTTCAGCGCCTGAAGCATCGTCTCGTCGTGCTGGTTCTCATGGCTGACCACCATCCCGAACGTGAACGCGTCGGGGTGTCCGTCGGGCAACGCGTCCAGCGCGTCGAGCGCCCGGCCGCGCACCGTCGCGCAGTACCGCCGCGCCTCGGCGGGCGGGAGCAGCGGGAGGTCGACCCGGCTGGCCCGGGAGTGCGCGAATGCGTCGTAGAGCCGGTCCACCTTCGGGGACAGCAGACCCGGCCGGTCCGGGTCGCCACCCCGCAGCAGCCACAGCTCCTCCTGCTGGCCGATGTGGGCCAGATCCCAGACCAGCGGGCTCATCAGTGGGTCGTACTGGCGGCGCACCTCGGCGTCGTCGAAGTCGACGAGCCGCAGCGTGCGGGCCCTCGCCCTGGTCAGATCGTCCGCAAGCTGGTCGCGCTGGGTCAAAGCTCTCCTCGTGCCAGTTGGGTGACCGCGCCGGCGATCCCGTACCGGACGGCCCGGTCGGCGAAGTCGTCGCCCGGGCTGCGCCCCTGTTCGACCGAACGCGCCAGTGCAGTCATGGATTCCTCGAGTTCGGCCGGGGCGCGCTCGGCGGCGGCCTGTACACACCGGTAGGCGGCGCTGTGCAGTCGCCGGTCACGCAACCCGACCTGAGCGGCCCGGTCCCATGCGGTGGCCACGGATTCGGTCGCCTCGGTTGCGATGTCCGATGCCGCGGGGTCGTCGAGCAGGGTGGCCAGGGTGAACACCACCGCCGGCCAGATCTGGTCGGGCACGCTGTCGAGGTACCGGACCTCCAGGAATCCGCGCGGCCGCACCGGCGGGAACAGCGTGGTCAGGTGGTAGTCCAGATCCGCCGTGGTCGGTCGGCGGTCGTCGAGCAGCACCCGCCCGTCGGCCCAATCCGCGAACGGCACCCACTGGGTGACGGGTGTCGGGTCGGGATTGTGCACCAGCATCACCGGTGCGCGCAGCGCGTAGCGGGCCCAGTCCGAGGCCGGATCGTCGCCGCTCTCGCCCAGGATCGGCCCGCAACGGGCCGAATCCAGCTGGCTCCACACCCGTTGCCGGGTGGACCGCCAGCCGGTGAAGCGGCCACCGAACACCGGGGAATTCGCGGCGATCGCGATCATCGTCGGACCCAGCGCATGCGCCAACCGCACCCGATCAGCCCACGCCGCTCTCGGGCCGGCCTCGAGGTTGACCTGCACCGACGCCGTCGAGGTCATCATCGCGGCGCCCGCGGCGCCGGTCTGGCTCGCGCGGAAGAAGTGCTCCATCGCGTGATACCGCGCCCCGGGATTCACCCGGGCCGCCGGCCGCACCGGGTCCGCACCGAGCAGCACCAGCCCCAACCCGGCCTGGGCGAAGGACGGGCGCAGCGCCGCACGGTCCGAGGCCATCGCCGAGATCGCGGCCACCGGGTCAGCCGACGGCGGACCGGAGAGTTCGACCGCACCGCCCGGTTCGACCGTGACCACGCTGCCTCCCGGCAGCGGGGGCAGCGCCGCGATCGCCGACGTCAACTCCTCCCACCCCGGCCGCCGCAACGGATCCGCCACGTCATAGCAGTGCGCCTCGACCTCGAGTCCGACCCGGCCGACCGGCCCATCCGTCAGACAGTCGGCGACGAGGTGCTCGGCGGCTTCGGTGGCGCTGGCGAGTTCGCCGACTCCACAGTCGGCGGCACAGTCGGTAGCGATGGTGCGGGCCATGTCAGCCGCTCCCTCCGGTCTGGATGATCGCTGCCCCTCCATTTTCCAGAGGGCACCGACAAAATCTCGCGTTCGGCGGGTGACGCGTGGATGACGTGTGCCCTAATTCGACCCGCATTACGCGTCGGGCGATCGCACGCGTTACTGACCGAGGGTGTTCTGCATGGCGCCGGCGAGGACATTGACGGCGGGCCCGCCGTTACCCGACTGGCAGACCTTGGCCTGCAGCAGGACGTTCTCGCGTTTGCGCGTCGTCACGAAGCAGCGTCGATCGGTGCCGGATTCCTGCTTCACCCAGCTCGCGTCGGTCGCGCTCGCCGGCCCGCCGGTGAACGTCCACACCTGGGTGGTGAAGTTGTCCAGGTGCATCGCCGTGGTCTGGCCGCTGCAGCCCACGGTCCGGTCGACGACGCGCGCGAAGGCCCGGTCGGCGGCTTCCGGCGTGGCGAACACCCCGACCGCCTGCTTGACGAGGTGGGTCGAGTCGGTGGGCGACTCCTGGGCCACCGCACCGTTGAACGCGGCCAGGTCGGGGTCGTTGTACACCTCGGGCAGGCCGATGTCGGCCCAGTTGTTGCACACCGGGTTGTCGACGTAGAAGGCCTGGAACGGGTCGGTGAACGTCTGCTCGAACCCCATCCGCGCCCCGACGATGTTGCTGACCGAACCCTTGGGGAGCACGGCGTAGTTCACCACGCCGGGGTCGGACGGTCGCGCTACTGCCGGAGCGGCCAGTGCCACCGCCAGGCCCATACCCGCTGCCAGACCGAGTGCGGGGATTCTCATGTCAGACCTTCGCGGCGAGCTTGACGTCGATGTTGCCCCGGGTGGCCTTGGAGTACGGGCACACCCCGTGCGCCTTCTGCATCAGATCGTCGGCGACGCCCTGATCGAGGCCGGGCAGGTAGCCGATCAGCTCGACGGTCAGCCCGAAGCCACCGTCGTCGTCTTTACCCGATTCGCCGTCTCCGACAGCGGTCCCTATACCGACCTGGGCCGTGATGCCGCTCGCGTCGTCGAGCGTGACCTTCTCGTTCTTGGCGACCAGCCGCAGCGCACCCAGAAAACACGCCGCGTAACCGGCCGAGAACAGCAGTTCGGGGTTCACGCCGTCGCCGCTGCCCCCCATCTCCTTGGGGGGCCGGGTGTCGAGGTCGATCTTGCCGTCGGTGGACCTGACGTGGCCGTCGCGGCCGCCTCCGGTGGCAGTGGACTCGGCGGTGTACACGGCATCGATACTCATGGGTCCGATCATGCCAGCCGACATCAACGGCCAGGTCAACCCTCGCGGCCGAGATCCTCGACGTCCGACTGCCCGGTGCGGACTCCCTCATCGCACGGGTCGGCATGCCAGTCACCGAAGGGATCCCGGAAGCTCCGCCACTCCTCGGGACGGTCCATTTCGTCGTCGGTGAGCAGCGCGCCCTGCAGTGCCTCGCGGATCTCCTCCGGGTCCGCCCCGCAGACCAGCACCGTCATCGACGTGTGGCGATCCCCGTACCGGTACTCCCAAAGCAGGTCCGCGATCGCCCGGCGTTCCGGGGCGACGTAGGCGACTTCGCGAGACGTCATGGCCGCCAGCCACTTCCCTGCCTGGGAGACCCGCAGTCCACCGCCGGCCGACTCCAGCCACATCACCCGGTCGGGCTGACTGGCCAGCCACAACCGGCCGCGGCTGCGGATCACCCCGTCCAACAGCAGGTCCCCAGCCGAGTGCAGACGATCCGGATGAAACGGGCGGCGGGCCCCGAACTCGAGGATCCGGACCGGTCCGGCGACGTCCAGCGGTGGCTGCCCGGCGAGCAGCGGCCACCGAGACGTCACGGGCCGTCGGCGAATGGGTGATCGCAAAGCAGACCGGTTCCGGCTCCATCCACGGGCCCAACCGGACGGCGATGCGGGTGACGTCAGGCCTGCGGTGCAGGTGTCGCAGGTGTTCCAGCAGATCGTTGCGCACGGTGCAGGACACGCAGCCGTGGGCGAGTTCGAGCACCGAGTCGGCCGTCAGCCTGACCCCCCCGCTGCACGAGGGTGGTTCTGCGATGCACGACGTGCCCGTCGAACCGGTGTTCCACCAACGCCGTGCCCGGACCGGAGAGCAGCATGCCGGCGATGTCCTCGCTATCGCTCTGGCCGGTCACGACGACGACTGGGGTGCGCATCCACTTCTCCTCTATACAGAAATGATTTTCATTTACTACGCGTTGACGCTACAGTCCTGATTCGGGCTTGTCGAAAATCATTGTCAGTAACGATCGTAAGGAGAGCCGTGTCCGCCCATTGCCAGGTCACCGGTCGCTCGCCCGGTTTCGGCAACTCGGTGTCGCATTCACACCGCCGCACCCGCCGTCGCTGGAACCCCAACATCCAGCGCAAGACCTACTTCCTGCCGTCGGAGGGCCGCCGGGTCACGCTGCGGGTGAGCACCAAGGGCATCAAGATCATCGACCGCGACGGAATCGAGTCGGTGGTTGCCCGGCTGCGCCGTGACGGGCAGAAGATCTGATGGCCCGCAATGAGATCCGCCCGCTGGTCAAGCTGCGTTCCACAGCAGGCACCGGCTACACCTACATCACCCGGAAGAACCGCCGCAACGACCCTGACCGGCTGACGCTGCGCAAGTACGACCCGGTCGTCCGCAAGCACGTCGACTTCCGAGAGGAGCGCTGAACGATGGCCAAGTCATCCAAAATCGCCAAGAACGAGCAGCGGCGCGTCATCGTGGCCCGCTACGCCGAGCGGCGAGCCGAGCTCAAACGGATCATCAAGTCACCGTCGACCACGCCCGAGGCCCGCGTTGCGGCGCAGGCCGAGCTGGCACGCCAGCCACGCGACGCGAGCGCGGTGCGGGTGCGCAACCGCGACGCGGCCGACGGCCGGCCCCGCGGCTACCTGCGCAAGTTCGGGCTGTCCCGGGTGCGGGTCCGGGAGCTCGTCCACGAGGGGCAGCTGCCCGGCGTGCGGAAGTCCAGCTGGTGAGGGGCAAGAAGCGGGAGCTCGCCGCCCCGAAGAAGCGGCGCAACCTGTTGAAGCAGCTCGATGTCGACAGGGTCGACTACAAGGACACCCCGACCCTGCGGCAGTTCATCTCCGAACGCGGCAAGATCCGGTCCCGCTCCGTGACCGGGCTGACCGTGCAGCAGCAGCGCCAGGTCACCACGGCGATCAAGAATGCCCGGGAGATGGCGCTGCTGCCGTACCCCGGTCAGGGCCAGGGGCAGCGCTAGCCAGAGCCGGTTTGCGGCAACAAC
Source organism: Mycobacterium sp. (assembly GCF_049683355.1). GTDB lineage: Bacteria > Actinomycetota > Actinomycetes > Mycobacteriales > Mycobacteriaceae > Mycobacterium. The sequence continues at coordinate 30,703 of NZ_JBAUJB010000051.1, read as the reverse complement.
GCATCTGCTGATGCGCCGAGCCCTGACGGTGACCCCGACGCCGCGTCCCAGAGCTCGGCCGCCAGCCAGGCGATCGCCACGGCGCCGGGATCGGGCGATCCGAGGACCCGGTCACCCACATACGCGGCGCGGCCTCGACGAGCGGTCATGTCCCGAGTGCGCTCCGCGGCAGCTATCGCCGACCTGGGCGCCGCTTCGTCGAGCACCTCCTGGTCCCGCGAGGCGGTGTCGTCCATGATGCCCGCGAGAGTGTCGACGAGTGTGCGATCACCGCGCTGCGCACCGCCGGCACGTTGCACAGCGGTGAGGGCATCGGAAAACCCGGCGAGCAACGCCGCGGGCAGGTCGGCGGCAGCAGCACCGTCGATACGTGCCGCCAGTGCGCCGAACACCAGACCCAGCAGCGGCCCGCTGGACCCTCCGACGTCATCGAGGTACGCCGACGCCAGATGTCCGGTGTCCGAGCCGAGGTCGCCGTCGGGTCCACTGCGGGCAACCGCCTTGGACACCCCCGCTGCGAGGTTGTCCCCGAAATCACCGTCACCCGCTACCTGGTCGAGCGCGTTGAACCGAGACCGGCGCTGCTCGACGCGCTCGGCCAGGCCCGCCAACCACGGCGACGGTGGGCTGCTCGTCTCCTGGTTCGCAGCCGGGGTGGACTGACCGGCGACGACCGAGAACGCACGCGGCGTCGGGAGTGCGGCAGTGTCGTGGTCGGCGAGCCAGTAGTCCAACCAGCTGGGGCCGGCCGCCACCAACGTGAGGCTGAGTCCCCGCATGTCCAGCGCGGTGCAGTAGGCACCGGCGACCATGCTCTGGATCTGGATCTCACGACCCGCCAGGGACTGACCGACCGCGTCGGCGACGTGCAGAAGCTCCAGGTGCCCGATATCGCCGAGTCCGTTCACCAGCACCACGACGCCGTCGGGCACCGCCATGTCTGCCACGAGCTCGTCGAGCATCCGGTCCACCAGCGTGGGTAGATCGGAGGCCGGAATCCGCTCGCTCGCAGGCTCGCCGTGGATGCCCACGCCGTATTCCAGCTCACCCTCCGGTACGTCGAACGCACGGTCGCCGGCGTCCGGGTTGCGGTGCGCCTCTGCAGCCACCGCGATGGTCCGGGATCCCGCGACCAGGGAACGCCCCAGAGCGGCGAGTTCCTCGAGACCCAGTCCCGCATCCGCGGCCGCGCCGAGAACCTTTTCGACCACCACCGTCGCCGCGGTGCCCCGCCTGCCCACGTCGCCGGCTTCCCGTGAACCCCAGTCCTCATCGACGAGTACCTGCTCGACGGGGATGCCCTCGGACCGCAGTCGCTCTGCGGCGATCGAGAAGTTCAGCACATCACCCGTGTAGTTCTTCACGATCTGCAGAACACCTTCGGCGAGAGCGACTTTCGCGCAGGCTGCGTAGATCTGGCCGTTGAACGGCGACGTGAAGATCTCGCCGGGGCAGGCGGCGTCCAGGCCCGCCCGTCCCGACGAAGCCGGCGTGCATCGGTTCGTGGCCCGCGCCGCCACCGCTGACCAGTGCGACGCGCCGCTTCGGATCGGGCTCGGCATTCCACACGTAGGCCGGATCGGCACAGAACCTTATGGACTCCCCGGCGATCATCGCCGCTCCCGCGAGTGCGGAACTCACCCGCGCCGATCTCTCGGCGATGAACAGCTTCGTCATTGTCGGCCTTCCACGCGATTCGGTTGCGTCAGCCTCCCGGTCAGTCTCCGTTGCGCACACCTTCCTCGACCTTCTTGCCGAGATCGGGGTCGACGTTGCGCCAGTACTCGAACACCCGCGACAGCACCGGTTCCTTGACCCCGTCGGATACGTGTCCGATGATGTTGTGCGCCAACCGTTCCCGTGCTTCGTCGTCGAGGACTTCGCGAACCATGGTGCCGGCCTGGCCCCAGTCGTCGTCCTCGGCGCGTAACGCGTAGGCAGTGCGGACCATGTCGCCGTCGGAAGTCCAGTGCACTTCCGAGGCCCGCTTGGCGTCGGCCTCGGGACCGCCCATCGAGTTCGGCGTGTACACCGGATCCGGCGCATTGCGGATCCGCATCGCACCGTCCTTGCTGTAGGCGCGGACCTCGGTGTGCGGTTCGTTGACCGGGATCTGCTTGTAGTTCACGCCGAGCCGGGCGCGGTGGGCGTCGGCGTAGGAGAACCCGCGGGCCAGCAGCATCTTGTCCGGACTCAACCCGGTGCCCGGGACGATGTTGTTGGGTTCGAACGCGGCCTGCTCGATCTGGGCGTGGTAGTCGACCACGTTGCGGTTCAGCGTCATCTTGCCGACCTCGTGCAGTGGGTAGTCGCCGTGAGGCCACACCTTGGTCAGATCGAACGGGTTGAACCGGTAGGTCTTGGCGTCCTCGAACGGCATGATCTGCACGTGCAGCGTCCACGTCGGGAAGTTGCCCTCCTCGATCGAGTCGTACAGGTCGCGCTGGTGGTAATCGGCGTCCTCGCCGGCCAGGCGGTCCGCGTCTTCCTGGGTCAGGAAGTCGATGCCCTGGTCGGTCTTGAAGTGGTACTTGACCCAGAACATCTCGCCGGCGTCGTTGAGCCAGCTGTAGGTGTGGCTGGAGTAGCCGTTCATGTGGCGCCACGTCTTCGGGATGCCACGGTCACCCATCAGCCACGTGACCTGGTGCGCCGATTCCGGCGACAGCGTCCAGAAGTCCCACTGCATGTTGTGGTCGCGCAGGTTGTTCGCCGCCATCCGCTTCTGGCTGCGGATGAAGTTCTGGAACTTCATCGGGTCGCGGACGAAGAACACCGGCGTGTTGTTCCCGACCATGTCGAAGTTGCCGTCGCTGGTGTAGAACTTCAGCGAGAAGCCGCGCGGGTCACGCCAGGTGTCTGGGCTGCCGCGCTCGCCGGCAACGGTGGAGAACCGGGCGACCATCTCGGTCTTGACTCCCGGCTGCAGGAACGCGGCCTTCGTGTAGGCGCTGACATCCTGGGTCACCTCGAACTGGCCGAACGCGCCGCCGCCCTTGGCGTGGGGCTGGCGCTCCGGAATACGTTCCCGGTTGAAGTTGGCCATCTGCTCAATCAGGTAGTGGTCCTGGAGCAGGATCGGGCCGTCCGGGCCGACGGTCAACGAGTGCTCGACGCTGGGGATGGGCGCGCCGGCATCGTTGGTCGTGTACTTGTCAGTCATATGCCTTTTCTCCTCGGGGACGCGGCGGCGTCCCGGCTGAGCCGCCGTCCTCTGGCCGGTGTACCCGAAAGCCCCGCGATCCATCCGAGGAGTTCTGCTCAGGGTCGGGCGGGGCCAGGAGCGTCGTCCGAGCCGCCCGGCGACCGCGGCATCTGGGTCATCGGGCCGCCGGGACCGAACGGTCCGACAGCGCCTGGGCCACGTTCGAACTGGCCGTTCGGTCCCATCGGGAACATCGGCATCGCCGGGCGCACCATCATGTGATGGCCCCGGTCATGGCCGCGGGACCCTTCGCCGACCTCTTTGCCGACAAAAAAGCCGGTGCCGAAGATGACCGCGACGATGATCACCGATCCGGCCACGACGCCGACCCATGCGGCAGCTTTGTTGAGCCGATTGGATTCCTGTGCGTGGACCGGTTGCGGCGGTACCGGAGGTGGTGGCGCGTCCGCCTGCGGCGGGGATAGCACCGGTCCGGTGGCGGGTTCGGGGTTCTCGGGGGGCGGCGTTGGATTGCTCATGGCATCGATGGTGCGCTGCGATGCCCGGTGCCGGTTAGGTGCCGACTGTGAATCCGCTATGAGGCTGCAGGTGAACGGTTGCCGACACGCCGCTGTGAGACACTGGGCCGACGCGCGGACTCGTGGAGGCAGAGTGGGCGACCAGGACGAAGAGCTTGCGCGCCTCCGCCGGTTCCGCCACCGGATGGCCGCCGGCGACCAGGCACTGACAGATGCCTTCGAGGCTGCGCGCGCCGCAATCCCGGCGACGTCGGCGGCGATCGGTGTGATCTTTCGTGACGCAGTCAGTCATCTGCGCGCAGAGGGTGTCCGATCGGATCTTGCGGCGATCGGCCACACATCGACGTTGAGTTGGCTCATCGACATCGCTCCCGTCCGGTCCAGGATGACCGCGCTCGGCGAATGCTGGACCCTGCCCGGGGCCGGGGTGCTCGTCGAGGACGCCCGCTTCTTCGACTGGGTCGGTGGCGATCGGCTTTTCAACGTGGGCAAAGTGGACCTGCAGAAACTGCAGCGGGCACCTGCCGAGGTCTCGCCCTGGCCGATCCGCAAGTTCGCACGACAGAACGGCCGCTACGACGGACACGTCCGGCTGGTCGACCGGGATTGTGCGCCGATCCCCTACGCCCCCGACACGCTGCTCGCCGTCCCGATGATCGCCATCCACCAACGGGAGGACAGGTTGCGCATGCCGTGTTTCCTCGACGGCCTGCCACCCGAGTCGAGATTCGCTGCGTCGGACGACGGCCGCGCTTATCTGGTTCAGTACGACGCGGGCGAGAAGGGAGCGCCGGACCGGTGGATGGTGACCGACCTCAAGCGGCTTCTGGATTCCTCCTTCGAGCAATTGCTCGGCCCTGATCGAAGTGAGCGGTAACTCCTCTTTCGCAGTCTTGTCGGCCCGCCGTGCCAGACTCCGCGCCATGGCATTTCGATTTGTTGAGACGAACTACGAGGGACAAATCCATTCGCACAGTGACGGCGACTGGTATGAGTTCGGACCGAGCGGCATTCTGGCGGTGCACAGTGCCGCCGCGACACGGGATGCGGAGTTCTACGCCCCCCAGGCCAGCAAAACCCTTCTGACTAGGGCTTGATCGGGTTCACCGCGAACTGGATGACCCGGTACGGGGTGCCGCCGCGTGGGGTGGTGTTCCACTGGCTGACAAAAACCCGCACCGCATCCAGCGTCGACCCCGGGGAGATGTAGCCGCCGTACGGCTGCGCCAGCCGGTTGACCTCCGGCGGCGGGAGAACCTCGGCCGGGTCGGGCCATTCCGCGGCGAACACCACGGTCGTCACGGGTGCGGTGCCCAGACCCGTCGGAGCGTTGGCCACCCGCATCTCCATGTTCCCGGTGCTGGCGTTGAAATACGACAGCACGGTCCTGCCGTCGATCTGGCGCACGCTCATCTCCCCCACCGCATCCCGCCACAACGGCGTCGGCTCGAACCCCCAGCCCCGGACATCCGACCATCCCTGCCACGAGGCCCTGTCAGTGAAGGACTGCGGCGTGACCCGGTAGAGCACCACCGGACCGCTGCGGTCGAAATTGTTGGCCACGATGTAGACCCAGCCGCCCTCCGAGTCGCGCGTGGGGATCGGGTCGTAATAGCCGCTGATCTGGGACTGGCGCCCGTCCGCGTGCTCGGCGTCGCGAATCGATCCCGGGATGGTGGCCCACTCGCCCTTCCCCGCAACAGCTCTCACCAGCCTCGAACTCTGCGGTCGGAGGTTTTCGGTGGTGGTGACCAGCAGGTAGTTCTCGCGATTGATCTCGACGACTCCCGCAGGCAACTGCGACGCCCCCGGCGGTGTCGGGTCGGCCAGCAACGGGCGTTCGATTCCGGTCACCCCGTCGTAGCGCACCCCGCCCGGGTCGTCGAGGGAATCGTCTTTCACGTGCAGGGCGACCGGTGAGAACCAGCCGCCGAAGCCCACGCCCTGACCGCGGAAGCTGTCGCCGCACACCTGCAGGATCTGCTCCGGGAACTGCATGAACTCGCACAGGTCGGTCGCGCCGATGCCGTACTCCCCCGTCGGCGTGCCCGTACCCGCCGCCGGACCGATGCGGGTGACCTGCCCGGGCAGCAACGGAGGCAGCTCAATGGGCGTCGCACTCGCCGCCGGAACTGTATTCCACGCGAGAAAAGCCGCCAAAAGCCCTGCTGGAATACCGTTCCGGCGCAATGGAGTTACAGCTGGGCCGCGAGCAACTCTGCGATTTGGATGGTGTTCAGCGCCGCGCCTTTGCGCAGGTTGTCACCGGAGACGAACAGCGCCAGCCCGCGGCCGTCCGCCACGCCGGGATCCTGTCGGATCCGGCCGACGAGGGAGTCGTCCGCTCCGGCGGCGGCCAGCGGCGTCGGCACGTCCACCAGCGTCACCCCCGGCGCCGCGGCCAGGATCTCGGTGGCCCGGGCCACCGACAACGGTTCGGAGAACTCGGCGTTGATCGACAGCGAGTGCCCGGTGAAGACCGGCACCCGCACACAGGTTCCGGAAACGGCCAGCTCCGGGATGCCGAGGATCTTGCGACTCTCGTTGCGCAGCTTCTGATCCTCGTCCGTCTCGCCGGACCCGTCGTCGACCAGTGCACCGGCCAGCGGCACGACGTTGAACGCGATCGGCGCGACGTACTTGTTCGGAGCCGGGAAATCCACCGCGCCGCCGTCGTGCACGAGTTGTTCGGCGCCGTCGATCACCGCCCGCGCCTGGCCGGCCAGTTCTTCCACGCCGGCCAGGCCGCTGCCCGACACCGCCTGATAGCTGGACACGATCAGCCGTACCAGCCCGGCCTCGGAGTGCAGCGGCATCAGGACCGGCATCGCTGCCATGGTGGTGCAGTTGGGGTTGGCGATGATGCCCTTCGGGCGGTTGTGGGCATCACGCGCAAAGTTGACCTCGGAGACCACCAGCGGGACATCGGGATCCTTGCGCCACGCCGAGGAGTTGTCGACCACCACCGCACCCGCGGCGGCGAACCGCGGTGCCTGCACCCGCGACATCGTCGCGCCGGCGGAGAACAGCGCGATGTCCAGGCCCGCCGGGTCGGCGGTCTCGGAGTCCTCGACCTCGATCTCCTGGCCGCGGAACTCCAGCTTCTTTCCAGCGGAGCGCGCCGACGCGAAGAACCTCACCTCGGTAGACGGGAAGTTGCGCTCTGCCAACAGTTTCCGCATCACCTGGCCGACCTGGCCGGTGGCTCCGACAACTCCGATGCTCACCATTTCAGACCCCGTCGCTTCGCTCGCCCCGCCATTTCAGCGCCCCGTCCCCGCGTACACGACCGCTTCCTCGCCGCCGCCGAGACCGAACGCCTCGTGTAGCGCGGCGACGGCCCGGTCGAGCTCGGTGTCCTTGATCAGCACCGAGATCCGTATCTCCGAGGTGGAGATCAGGTCGATGTTGATGCCCGCCTCGGCCAGCGCCTCACAGAAGGTCGCCGTCACGCCGGGGTGCGACCGCATGCCCGCGCCGATCAGCGAGACCTTGCCGATGTGGTCGTCGTAGAGCACCCGGGTGAACCCGATCTCGTTCTGCAGCGAGACCAGCTTTTCGACGGCGCCGGGTCCGCTCTCCCGCGAGCAGGTGAACGTGATGTCGGTCTTGCCGTCCTCGACCTTCGAGATGTTCTGCAGCACCATGTCGATGTTCACGTCGGTGTCGGCGACCGCGCGGAACACCTGGGCGGCGTAGCCCGGCACGTCGGGCAGCCCGACGACGGTCACTTTGGCTTCGCCGCGGTCGTGCGCGACTCCGGTCAGGATGGCGTCTTCCATGGGGATGTCCTCCATCGATCCTTTGACGAGCGTGCCGGGCCTGTCGGTATACGACGACCGCACGTGGATGGGCAGGTTGTATCGGCGGGCATACTCCACGCAGCGCAACATCAGCACCTTGGCGCCCGCGGCCGCCATTTCCAGCATCTCCTCGAAGGAGACGGTGTCCAGGCGCCGGGCATCGGGGACGATGCGCGGGTCGGCGGTGAAGATCCCGTCGACGTCGGTGTAGATCTCGCACACGTCGGCGTTCAGCGCCGCCGCCACGGCCACCGCGGTGGTGTCCGACCCGCCACGACCCAGCGTGGTGACGTCCTTGGTGTCCTGGCTCACACCCTGGAACCCGGCGACCAGCACGATCTGGCCGTCGTCGAGTGCCTGCCGCAGCCGTCCCGGGGTGACGTCGATGATCTTGGCGTTGCCGTGGGTCCCGGTGGTGATCACCCCGGCCTGCGAGCCGGTGAACGAGCGGGCCTGCGCGCCGAGCGACTCGATCGCCATCGCCACGAGCGCGTTGGAGATCCGCTCGCCGGCGGTCAGCAGCATGTCGAGCTCGCGGGCCGGCGGCGCCGGGCACACCTGTTTGGCGAGGTCGAGGAGTTCGTCGGTGCTGTCGCCCATCGCCGAGACGACCACGACGACGTCGTTGCCCGCCTTCTTGGTCTCGACGATGCGCTCGGCCACACGGCGGATGCGCTCGGCGTCGGACACCGAGGATCCGCCGTACTTCTGTACGACGAGCGCCACTACTCAACCTTTCAACAACGTTGCGAAAACCGTTTCGACACACATCGGGGAACCAGGAGATCCCGTAAAGGATAAAGGTTGCGCGCATCCGGTTTATCCCGCCGGTAGCGTCGCGAGCGTGCCCGACGCCCCTTCGGACCGGTCCGCCGACACCTCGGTCCCGATCCATCCACCCATCGCGGCGCGGTGGAGTCCGCGCGCGTTCGACCCCGACGACGAGCTCTCCGACGGCGATCTGAAAGCGCTGCTCGAGGCGGCCCGCTGGGCTCCTACCTGGGGCGGACGTCAGCCCGTGCGGTTCGTCGTCGGACGTCGCGGCGACGACGTGTTCGCCACCGTCGCGGGGTTCCTCAGGCGCGGGAACAGCTACGCCAAGGTCGCCGCAGCGTTGATCCTGCTGTGCGCAGACGAAGGCGAGGATTCCAAGACCGCCCGGTACTCCGCGGTCGACGCCGGGGCCGCGATGGCCAACCTGTCGATCGAGGCGGTCGCGCGGGGGCTGATCGTGCATCCGATGGCCGGCTTCTACCCGGAGCAGGCGGTCGACGCGTTCGGGCTGCCCGACGGGCTCGCGCCGCTCGTGGTGATCGCGGTCGGCAGGCTGGGTGACTACTCCGGGGTGGATCCGGAGATCGCCGAACGCGACCGGCGGCCGCGCGAACGTCTTCCGCTGAACGAGGTCGTCCTCAACTGGTAAGTGGTAACTTACCGTTAGTGGACACTTACCAACACCCGGGGGATCCGTGGCACGCGCTTGCCGACGGCACCCGGCGCGCCATCGTCGAGCGGCTCGCACAGGCCCCCTGCGCGGTCGGTGAGCTGGCCCGCGATCTGCCCGTCAGCCGGCCCGCGGTGTCCCAGCACCTCAAGGTGCTCAAGTACGCGGGCCTGGTCACCGACCGGGCGACCGGGACACGGCGCGTCTACCAACTGAACCCCGGCGGCATCGCGGCGCTGCGCGCCGACCTCGACCGCTACTGGACACAGGCGCTCGCCGGCTTCAAGCAGGTGGTCGAGGACTCAGCAGAACACCCCGAGGAGGTCCCGTGACCGAGAGCATTCGGCACCAGATCGTCGTCAACGCGCCCGTCGAGCGGGCGTTCACCGTGTTCACCGCGCGGTTCGGGGACTTCAAGCCACGCGAACACAATCTGCTCGCCGTTCCCATCGTCGAGACGGTGTTCGAGCCGGAGGTGGGCGGGCGTATCTACGACGTCGGCAGCGACGGCACCCGCTGCGAATGGTCTCGGATCCTGGTCTTCGAGCCACCATCGCGGGTGGTGTTCAGCTGGGGCATCGGCCCGACCTGGCAGGTGGAACCCGATCCGGGCAGGACCAGCGAGGTGGAGGTGCGGTTCATCGCCGAGTCGGCGACCCGCACCCGCGTCGAACTCGAGCATCGCCACCTGGAACGGCACGGGCCGGGCTGGCAGTCGGTGGCCGACGGCGTGGACGGCGACGGCGGATGGCCGCTGTACCTGCGGCGCTACCACGGACTGCTGGCGGACCGATGAGCGCCGAGCTGATGGACATGGCCCGGGCCGAGCGCCGCGAGCTCGCCGAGTTCCTGCAGACCCTGAGTCCACAACAGTGGGAAGCGGCCAGCCTGTGCGCCGGCTGGAGTGTCCGGCACGTGGTCGCGCACATGATCAGCTACGAAGAGCTCGGCGGGATGGGTCTACTGAAGCGGTTCGCGAAGGGGCGGATCCTTCACGCCAACCAGGTCGGTGTCGACGAATACGCTGCGCTGACACCACAGCAGCTCGTCACCTTCCTGGAAGACCACCTGCAACCGCGCGGTCTGACGGCCGGCTTCGGCGGGATGATCGCGCTGGTCGACGCGACCATCCACCACCAGGACATCCGCCGCCCCCTCGCCCTGCCGCGCCGGATCCCGCCCGCTCGGCTGCGTCGGGTGCTCGGGTTCATGCCGGCCAACCCGAGGCTGGGGGTGCCGTGGCGGATCAGAGGACTGCGGTTGCGCGCCGACGACATGGACTGGGCACACGGCCGTGGACCCGAGGTCGCGGGGACCGGCGAGGCACTGTTGATGGCGATGGCGGGACGGCCCGCCGTGCTGGGCGAACTGAGCGGCGCCGGGAACGCCATCCTCGCCTCGCGGCTCTGACTACGGCGCGGCCAGGAACGTGAACGGTTCGACAGTACTCGATGATGGCGCTGTCGCCGCCGGCATCCGACAGCGCCAGGTGCACGGTGGCCAGGCGCTCCTGGCCCGGCACCTCCGCGGTCACCACCCGCAGCGGGGTGGCGTCGAGTGCCGCGACGGCCTCGCCCACCGTGGCGAAGTTGTCGAGCAGGTACTGCGCCCACAGCGCCAGCGACACCGCCGGCCGGTCGCCGGTGTTGGCGGGGTACTGCGATTCCGCCAGCCACAGCAGGTTGGTGACCAGACCCGCCTCGTTGACGCCGTCGGTCGTGGAGATGTCGTAGCCGCTGGCCACCACGCTGCCGCACTTCGACGTCCACTGCGCCGAGTCCGGGCCGGCCTCGCCGGTTCGTGCCGATCTCGACACTCCAGTCCATGGAGCGGCCGGTGACGACCCGATCGCCTGTCCCGAGGTAGACCACGCGTGTACACACGCGTTGCACCGTATCCGCCCCGGTGGTTACCGCCCTGAAACGACTCGCGACCGCGCACGTAACACCGACAACTGACTGTCTGTACAGAGACCGGACAGGCGGCGGCCGCCCGCGCTGCGCACTGTTTCACTCCGTGATACTTTGATTCCCGATAAGAGACAGAGGTGATTCCCGTGAACCCCGCGACGCCCGATCTGGCCACCCTGGCCGAGAAGTCCGGAACGAAGTTCATCCTGGCGCTGTTCGTGGATCTGCGCGGGAAACCCTGCGCCAAGCTGGTCCCGGTCGAGGCGGTCGAGATGCTGGCCACCGAGGGCGTCGGCTTCGCCGGTTACGCGGTCGGCGCGATGGGCCAGGAGCCCAAGGACCCCGACCTGATGGCCATCCCCGACCCGGCGTCGTTCACCCCGATCCCGTTCATCAAGGACGGCCTGGCGATCGTGCACTGCGACCCACACGTCAACGGCCAACCGTGGCCGTACGCGCCGCGGGTCATCCTGCGCTCGCTGGTTGAACAGTGCGCCGACGCCGGGTTCGAACCGTGGGTCGGCGCGGAGGTCGAGTACTTCCTGCTGCGCCGCGGCGACGACGGCGCCGTGTCGGTCGCCGACTCGGCCGACACCGCCGCCCAACCGTGTTACGACGCCCGCGGGGTCACCCGGATGTACGACCACCTCACCGCGGTGTCGACGGCGATGAACCAGCTCGGCTGGTCCAACTACGCCAACGACCACGAGGACGGCAACGGCCAGTTCGAACAGAACTTCAAGTTCGCCGAGGCATTGATCACCGCCGACCGCGTCGTCACCCTGCGCTATCTGCTGTCGATGATCGCCGCCGAGCGCGGGATGGTCGCCACCTTCATGCCGAAGCCGTTCACCGACAAGACCGGCAGCGGGCTGCACCTGCACCTGTCGCTGACCAGCGGGGGCTCCCCGGTCTTCCCGGTCGGGCCGGGCGAGCCGGACGACCGTGGCCTCGGGCTGTCCGACACCGCCTACGGGTTCATCGGCGGCATCCTCGAACACGCCTGCGCGCTGCAGGCGGTCATCGCCCCGACGGTCAACTCCTACAAGCGGACCGGCGCCACCTCCACCGCATCCGGGGCCTCCTGGGCGCCGCGACTGCCCACCTACGGGGGCAACGACCGCACGCACTACATCCGGGTCCCCGACGGCGACCGCATCGAACTGCGCGGCGGCGACGGTGCCGCCAACCCGTACCTGGCCATCGCGGCCGCCCTCGGCGCCGGGATGGACGGCATCAAGCGCAGCACCGACCCCGGTCCGGTCGGTGGCGGTGTCAGTACCAGCGCGCTGCCGCCCACGCTGCTGCACGCCGTGGAGGACTTCGAAGGCGACGCGGTGGTGACCGGGGTGCTCGACGCCGCCGGCGAGGGTGTGTCCGGCTACTTCGCGACCGTCAAGCGCGAGGAGTTCTTCGCCTACCACAGCGCCGTCAGCCCGTGGGAGATCGACAACTACCTGACGGCATTCTGAGCCGGAAACGAAGGGAACAACACGAATGTGCGGGATCGTGGGATTGCACCTGCGCACCCCCGAGCTCTACCCCCAGCTCGGGGAGCTGCTCACCGGGATGCTGTGCGAGATGGGTGACCGCGGCAGCGACTCCGCCGGGGTCGCCGTCTACGGAGATCCCACCTGGTCGCCACCCGGCGAGGGATGCGTCTCGATGGTCGACACCGGCACCGGTGGCACCGAGGGCATCGCCAGGGTGCGGTCCTCGGTCGGCGCGGCTCTCGGCAGCGACGTCGACGGTGTCGCGGTGCAGAGCAGCTACCTGCTGTCTGCCGACACCGACTCCGAGGCGCTGCTCGCCGCGGTCCGGTCGGTCTATCCGCAGGCGCTGATCGCCGGATTCGGTTCGGACATGGCAGTTCTCAAGGGTGTGGGACATCCGCGGACGCTCACCGACGGGTGGGGACTGGAGAAGGCCCAGGGCTGGCAGGGGGTCGGCCACACCCGGATGGCCACCGAGTCGGCCGTGACCCCGTCGGGCTGCCACCCCTACGCGGTCGGACCCGGGCAATGCCTGGTGCACAACGGCTCCTTCGCCAACCACGCCACAATCCGCCGCGAACTCCGCTCGACAGGAGTGCATTTCGACAGCGCGAACGACACCGAGGTGGGCGCCCGGTTCATCGCCGAGCAGCTCGCCGCGGGCCGTGACATCGAGACGGCGCTGAAAACACTGTGCGCCACCTTCGACGGCTTCTACACGTTGCTGGTCTCCAACCGCGACTCCTTCGCCGTGGTGCGCGATGCCATCGCCTGCAAGCCGGCGGTCATCGCCGAAACCGACGACTGGGTGGCGATGGGAAGCGAATACCGCGGCCTGGCAGCACTTCCCGGCGTCGACGGCGCCCGGATCTGGGAGCCTGAACCAGAGGTCGTCTACGCATGGAGCAGGTGATCGGCATCAGGGCCCTCGACCTGGGCGTCACCGGACTGCGCGACGTCAACGCGGCACTGCACGCACCCGACCTGGCCGGGGAGTTCGTCATCGGGAACCCGGCGGGGGCGCACAACGTCGCCGTCGGCCTGGACGCGCCGATCAAGGTGACGATCGACGGACACGTCGGCTACTACGCCGCCGGGATGAACAAGCATGCCGAGGTGATCGTCAACGGCAACGCCGGCACCGGAGTCGCCGAGAACATGATGAGCGGCTCGGTGTGGGTGAAGGGCAACGCGTCGCAGTCGGCAGGCGCGACCGCGCACGGCGGTTTGCTCGTCATCGAGGGCAGTGCCGCTGCGCGGTGTGGGATCTCGATGAAAGGCGTCGACATCGTCGTCGGTGGCGATGTCGGCCACATGAGCGCATTCATGGCGCAGGCCGGACGCCTGGTGATCCGCGGCGACGCGGGCGAGGCACTGGGTGACTCGATCTACGAGGCACGGCTCTACGTCCGCGGTGACGTCGCCTCCCTCGGTGCCGACTGCGTGCCCAAGCCGATGCGCCCCGAGCACCACCGCGAACTCGAACAGCTCTTGAAGGCAGCGGGTTTCGACGACGACGACACAGCCGCCTACACCCGCTACGGGTCGGCCCGGTCGTTGTATCACTTCCAGGTCGACAACGCCGCCGCGTACTAGGACGGATCCGATGACCTACACCAGCGACGACCGCGCCCGCCTCGGCCTGCGCGAGTCCGCGACGTTCGACCGGGCCACGATCGCGGCCATCCAGCGGGCGGCCGAGACCGGTATCTACGACATCCGCGGCTGGGGCGCCAAGAGGCCCCTTCCACATTTCGACGACCTGCTGTTCCTCGGCGCCTCCATGTCCCGCTACCCGCTCGAGGGCTACCGCGAACGGTGTGCCACCGACGTTGTTCTCGGTGGCCGGTTCGCCAAACACCCTCTGCACCTGGATATTCCGGTCACCATCGCCGGGATGAGCTTCGGCGCGCTGTCCGGGCCCGCCAAGGAGGCGCTCGGCCGCGGCGCCAGCGAGGTCGGGACCTCCACCACGACGGGCGACGGCGGGATGACCCCCGAGGAACGGGGACAGAGCAAGTGCCTGGTCTACCAGTACCTGCCGTCGCGGTACGGAATGAACCCCGACGACCTGCGCAAGGCCGACGCCATCGAGATCGTCCTCGGCCAGGGCGCCAAGCCCGGCGGCGGCGGGATGTTGCTGGGCCAGAAGATCTCCGAACGGGTTGCGGGCATGCGCACCCTTCCCCAGGGCATCGACCAGCGGTCGGCGTGCCGGCACCCGGACTGGACCGGGCCCGACGACCTGACCATCAAGATCAACGAACTGCGCGAGATCACCGACTGGTGCAAGCCGGTCTACGTCAAGGTCGGCGCCACCCGCACCTACTACGACGTCAAACTCGCGGTGCACGCCGGCGCGGACGTGGTGGTGGTCGACGGGATGCAGGGCGGCACGGCGGCGACTCAGGACGTCTTCATCGAGCACGTCGGGATCCCGACGCTCGCGGCGATCCCGCAGGCCGTGCAGGCGCTGCAGGAACTCGGGGTGCACAGGAAAGCAGTGCAACTCATCGTCTCGGGTGGCATCCGCAACGGCGCCGATGTCGCCAAGGCGCTCGCCCTGGGCGCCGACGCCGTCGCCATCGGCACCGCGGCCCTGATCGCTCTCGGTGACAATCACCCCCGCTACGCCGCCGAGTACCAGAAGATCGGCAGCGCAGCGGGTTTCTACGACGACTACCAGGACGGCAACGACCCCGCGGGGATCAGCACGCAGGATCCCGAACTCGCGGCCCGGTTCGACCCGGTCGCCGGGGGCCACCGGCTGGCGAACTACCTGCGGGTGCTGACCATGGAGGCCCAGACCATCGCCAGGGCATGCGGCAAGTCGCACGTGTGCCACCTCGAGCCCGACGACCTCGTCGCGGTCAGTATCGAGGCCGCCGCGATGGCCCGGGTGCCGCTGGCCGGCACCGACTGGATACCGGGCACGTGAACAGCACAGCGGACGTGGTCATCGTCGGCGGCGGCATCGAAGGCGCCGCGGCGGCGTGGGCTCTCGGCGCCCGCGGCGTCACCGATGTTGTTGTCGCCGAGCGCAACACGGTCGGGGCCGGGATGACCGGCAAGTCCAGCGGCATCGTGCGGTGTCACTACGGCGTCAGCTCGCTGGCCGCGATGGCCGCCGACGGGCTCGAGGTGTTCGAGCGGCCCCGGGACTTCCTCGGAGAGCACGCCACCGACATCGGGTTCCGCCAGACCGGCTACGTCGTCGGGGTCGGTGAGCCCAACGTCGACTCGCTGCGCAAGAGCCTGGCGGCGCAGCGCTCCGTCGGGGTCCAGACCGAGGAGATCGACCACGCCGAGGTGGCGCGGCTGTGGCCGTTCGCGGACCTGACTACGTTCGCCGCGTTCGGCTGGGAGCCGCGCGGCGGTTACGGCGACGGGTACCAGACCGCACAGGCGTTCGCGGCGTCGGCGCGCGCCGCGGGGATCCGGATCCGCCAGGGCTGCGCGGTCACCGGCCTGCTCGTCGACGGTGACCGGGTCACCGGCGTGCAGCTGGCCGACGGTTCGTCGGTCTGCGCGAGCACCGTCGTCGTCGCCACCGGGGTCTGGACGCGGCCGCTGCTCGAGCGGTACGGCATCGACGTTCCGATCCGGGTGATCCGCGAGCAGATCGTGATGATCAACCCCGGCGTGACGACGGGTCCGGTACCGGTCTTCTCCGACCTGGTGTCACTGCAGTACGTCCGCGCCGAGGTCGGCGGCGACATCCTGTTCGGCAACAGCGACCTGCCCGGATACGACGCGATCGTGCCGGCCGATCCCGACGGCTACCTCAACCGCGCCACCGACGAGTTCGTCGACGTCACCGTCGAGAAGGTCGGCACCCGGTTTCCCGGCTTCGCCGACGCAGCCATCTCCAGCAGCTACGCCGGGTGCTACGACGTCACACCGGACTGGAACCCGATCATCTCCAAGGCGCCGCTGGACGGGCTGGTGATCGCCGCCGGGTTCAGCGGTCACGGCTTCAAGATCGCCCCAGCCGTCGGCAGGCTCGTCGCCGACATCGTGGTCGACGGTCACAGCAGCGACCCGCGCATCCCGGATTCGGACTTCCGGTTCGCGCGTTTCGCCGAGGGCGAGCCGCTCAAGACTCCCTTCCCCTACGTCGGGGCGGGACAGATGCGCTAGACAGGACACTTGTGGCCCCGCCTGACTCTCACGCCGACGATCACGTTCCGCTGCTCCGCAACAAATCCGGCACCGCCCGCGACCGGGATCCGGCCGAACCGGTCGAAGAACTCGAGATCGAGGCCGCGATCGGGCACAACGTACGCCAGCTGCGCCTGCAGCAGGGATTCACGGTCGCCGAGACCGCCGCCCGCATCGGGATCTCCAAGGCGATGATGAGCAAGATCGAGAACGCCCAGACCTCCTGCAGCCTGTCCACGCTGGCGCTGCTGGCCAAAGGCTTCGACGTGCCCGTGACCAGCCTGTTCCGCGGTGCCGACATGGAGCGGCCCGCCGCCTTCGTCAAGGCCGGCACCGGGGCCGCCATCGTGCGCAACGGCACCAAGGAGGGCCACGAGTACCAGCTGCTGGGCTCGCTGCGCGGCGAGCACAAACGCCTGGAGTGCCTGCACGTCACGCTGTCGGAGAAGAGCCGGACCTACCCGCTGTTCCAGCACCCCGGCACCGAGTTCATCTACATGCTCGAGGGCGTCATGGACTACAGCC
The DNA here is from genome assembly GCF_049683355.1 of Mycobacterium sp. Taxonomy (GTDB): domain Bacteria; phylum Actinomycetota; class Actinomycetes; order Mycobacteriales; family Mycobacteriaceae; genus Mycobacterium. The sequence continues at coordinate 13,683 of NZ_JBAUJB010000051.1, read as the reverse complement.
ACAGCCGCTCGGTGTACCGGCTGCACCCGGGTGACTCGTTGCAGATCGATGGTGAGGGCGCCCACGGTCCGATCGACCTGGTGTCGCTGCCGATCCGGTTCCTGTCGGTCATTGCGTTCCCCGACTCCCAGGTCTGACGGGTTTTGGCATCCACGCTCACCGGAGTAGAGTGACTCGCGTGCAGCGGGTGCTCCTTCTCGGACGCCGCGACGGGGTCTGATCCAGACTGGCTTCCCGTCGCGGGTGTTTGGCGACGCGCCGGTCTGAAATCCCTCGACACCCTCCGGAGCACAGATCATGACCACTTTCTCGTCCGCCAGCTTCAACTCCGCTGACGCCTATTCCTCGGTTCGCACCATCAGCACCCCCGCCGGTGCGCCCCACCCCGGCCAGCCCGCCTGGAACACCCAGCGCGGATCGTCGATGCCGGTCAGCCGCTACCGCAGCTTCGATGAGGAAGTGGAGGCCATCCGGCTGCCGGACCGCACCTGGCCCGACAAGGTGATCAGCACCGCGCCGATGTGGTGTGCGGTGGACCTGCGCGACGGCAACCAGGCGCTGATCGACCCGATGAGCCCGGCCCGCAAGCGGCGGATGTTCGACCTGCTGGTGCGGATGGGCTACAAGGAGATCGAGGTCGGCTTCCCGTCCGCCAGCCAGACCGACTTCGACTTCGTCCGCGAGATCATCACCGAGGGCGCGATCCCCGACGACGTCACGATCCAGGTGCTGACCCAGTGCCGCCCGGAGCTGATCGAGCGCACCTTCCAGGCGTGTGAGGGTGCACCGCGGGCCATCGTGCACTTCTACAACTCGACGTCGATCCTGCAGCGCCGCGTGGTGTTCCGCGCCGACCGCGACGCCGTCAACAAGATCGCCACCGACGGCGCCCGGCTGTGCGTCGAGGAAGCCTCGAAGTACCCGGACACCAAGTGGCGCTTCGAGTACTCCCCGGAGTCCTACACCGGTACCGAGCTGGAGTACGCCGTCGAGGTCTGCAACGCCGTCGCTGACATCGTCAAGCCGACCCCGGACGTACCGCTGATCGTCAACCTGCCCGCCACCGTGGAGATGGCCACCCCCAACGTCTACGCCGACTCGATCGAGTGGATGCACCGGCACCTGTCCCCGCGGGAATCGACCATCCTGAGCCTGCACCCGCACAACGACCGCGGAACCGCGGTCGCCGCAGCGGAATTGGGGTACGCGGCCGGCGCCGACCGGATCGAGGGCTGTCTGTTCGGCAACGGCGAGCGCACCGGCAACGTCTGCCTGGTCACCCTGGGCCTGAACCTCTTCTCCCGCGGCATCGACCCGCAGATCGACTTCTCCAACATCGACGAGATCCGTCGCACCGTCGAGTACTGCAACCAGCTGCCGGTAGCCGAGCGCCATCCCTACGGCGGTGACCTGGTCTACACCGCGTTCTCCGGAAGCCACCAGGACGCCATCAACAAGGGCCTGGACGCGATGAAGGTCTCAGCCGACGAGCAGGACTCCGATGTCGACGACATCTTGTGGCAGGTCCCCTACCTGCCCATCGACCCCAAAGACGTCGGCCGCACCTACGAAGCCGTCATCCGGGTGAACTCGCAGTCCGGCAAAGGCGGCGTCGCCTACATCATGAAGGCCGACCACGGCCTGGCCCTGCCGCGGCGGTTGCAGATCGAGTTCTCTCAGGCCATTCAGCAGATCACGGACGGCGAGGGCGGCGAGGTGTCGCCCAAGGAGATGTGGGACGCGTTCTACGACGAGTACCTGGCGCCGATCACTCCGCTGGAGCGGATGCGCCAGAAGGTCGACGCCGCGGAGGTCGACGGCGGCACCGACACCATCACCGCGATCGTCAAGATCGACGGCACCGAGCGCGAGATCGTGGGCGCCGGCAACGGTCCGCTGGCAGCGTTCTGTGATGCGTTGGGGGCGGTCGGCTACGACGTCAACGTGCTGGACTACTCCGAGCACGCGATGTCGGCGGGCGAGGAGGCGAAGGCCGCGGCCTACGTCGAGGCCTCGATCGACGGAAAAACCGTGTGGGGCGTCGGCATCGCAACCTCCATCACCACCGCGTCACTGCGGGCCGTCGTCTCGGCAGTGAACCGCGCCGCGCGTGGTTGACTGATGGTCGCGCACGCGGCCGGACGTTCCCACCGCGCACCGTGAATACTCAGCCCTCACATGCGCGCCTGGCCGCGAGGTAGTCGGCTTTGGAATACGTCTCACCCGCTGCCCGACGACGTTCGGCCTCCTCGAACACACCCTGCAGGATGTCCCAGTCGTACCCCACGTCCTGGGCCACGTAGCGGTAGAGCTCGCTTTCCATGGCGTACACACCATCGACCGGTTCTTGCAGGTGTCTCCGATAGACAGCCTCCGCGAATGCCATGGGGTTCTCTCCCGCATCGCGACGACGGGCGAGTTCTCGATCGAACCGCTGTCGTGCCTCGTCTTCGCTCGGCGCACTCACCCCCCAGTCCGCACCCGGATACTGGGCGCGCCACTCATCCCCGACCCGTTCGTATCGAGGTACGAGCCGGAATGCGAACCGTCGCTGTGCAATCGGATCTTCACTCGAACTCATCGGATCCCCCGTCGCAGGTTTCGCCGTCATGTGCCACAGTCGTCATGGGTAGCCTCCCGAATCATCCACATCGCTGGGATACATATCGGCGCCACCACCCGGATAGAACACGTGACAATCGAATTCCCAAGGTCCGCCCCGCGGTCCGGGCTCGCACAGGATGACCGGCCCAGCAGGAACACTGTCCTCGCCGAGGACTTGAATGCTTTGTGGTTCCTCGGTATCTGAGGTCGCCGGTAGCGCGGTTTCGGTGAAGGCGAACTCACTCAATGGAGCGCTGCGTGCGCCGATCTTCGCGGCAACTTCGTTGTCAAGAGTGCTGAGTGCGGCTGCGCGGACGGTGATTGCCGCCTCGTGGTGTTTGGCTAATGCCAGCAGCTGCATCTGGGTCATCCAGCCGACGCTGCGGTGCCGACTGGTCACCGACAGATCTTCTCCCACGACGAATCCCAGCTCCTCTGCGCCACTAACCGCTTCGAGAGCGTCGCGCTTGGCACGGGCCAATCGATCGGCGCCCCGACGCGCCTCCGCCGCTGCGTCCTGCAATGTGCTCACCAGAGCGCGGACTTTGACCAGATCGGCGAAGACTCGTTCCTGGGCAGCCTCAGCAGCGCCGCCTTCCCATGCGGCGCCGCCCGGCGCGAGGGTAGCTCGCTGCACGGCGGCGAACTGATCTTCCCACCGCTTGGCTGTGGTGTTCCAGTCCTCGGCTGCCGACTCCAAGTGCTGTGTAACCCAACCAATGATCTGCGACAGGGAAGGGATCCCGGATTCTGCGGCGCCCGGCATGTTCAAGCCTCGATCGCCGCGCCGAACGCTGCAATGCTCTCTCCGGAACTGTGGTCTTGCCGAATGTAGTCGCTAGCCGCAGCACCGAATTTGGCTCCAGTCGCAGACACCTGCGCTGCCAGAACACCAGATGCATCGGTCATCGCGTGGTAGGTGGACGCGACGGCCGCTGAGGTGGATTGATGGGACGGGCCCGGCAGAGGTGTGAGAACAGACGTGGAGAGCTCGCCAGCGGCTGCGGCACAGCGCGCCGCGAGTTCGTGAAGTCCTTCGGAGTTGACCCGCACTTTGTCCACGCCCGAAGTGTAGAAGCCGGTAGAACCGGCTGGAGACACAAAAATTCGCTCGACCGACTCGTCAGAACAGTGTGAGCTGGTCCTCGACCACCGTGGAGTCGACGAACTCGTCGATGGCGGCGCCGCCGACCACCGACGCCAGGGACGCCATGAAGTCGGCGCCGGAGACCACCGGCACGCCGAGCTCGTTGGCCTGGTAGCCCTTGCCCTGTTCGGTGGAGAGGTGGTCACAGACCACCAGCGACGTGTGCGGGTCCACCGCGTCGGTGTAGGCAAGCCCGGCGTGCAGGATGCGCTCGATGAGTTCCTCGTGGGTGTGGCTCACCTCGGCCGCCAGCGCCACCCGCATTCCCTGCACCAGAGGCCGCCCGGCCACGAACCGTCCGGGGTTGGCGTACGGGCACGGCATCCGAGCCGCCAGCACCTTCAGCGGGCGCAACTGGTCGTGCGTGACCCGGCCGTTCGGCCAGGTGCGGCGGGTCACCGAGCGCACCGGCAGCCATGCGTTGCGTTCCCGGGCCCGGGCCAGCACGGGCTTGAGGATCTGGGCGAGCACCATCGCGTCGTCGAGCGCGTCGTGGGGCTTCATCTGCGTGATGCCCCAGTGGCCGGCGAGCGTTTCCAGCCTCAGATTCTCGGTGCCCAGGTCGAGGCGACGGGCCAGCTCCACGGTGCACATCACGGTCTCGACCGGCAGCGCGGCTTCCACCAGCTCGGCCTCGGCGGCGAGGAACCCGTAGTCGAAGCCGACGTTGTGTGCCACCAGAGTGCGCCCCCGCAGCAGCGCGAGGAGATCGTCGACGATGTCGCCGAACGTGGGCTGGCCGTCGAGCATCTCCGCGGTCAGCCCGTGGACGTGCGTGGGACCAGGGTCGACCCCGGAGTCCAGCAGGCTGTAGAGGCTCTTCTCGACGTTGCCGTCATCGCTGAGAGCCAACGCCGCGACGCTCACGATCCGCGACTGCCCGGGATGGAACCCCGACGTCTCGACGTCGACGACGGCCCATCCGGCACCGGGCGCCTCAGCAGGCCTGCCCCAGAGATTTCCGGCGGATGCGCTCACCTCACGAGAATGGCACGCACCACCGACAAGCCCCGCCCCACACGCCGCGTGTCGGTGGCAGCGGTTCGGTCTCTTTTAGACTGCCGGGATGGTCACCGGACGTGGACGGATCGCGCTCGCCGCAGGGGCGGGCGCGCGGTGGGCGTCGCGGGTCACCGGCCGCGGAGCCGGCGCGATGATCGGTGGTCTGGTCGCGATGACGCTGGACCGCTCGATCCTCGGCCAGCTGGCCCGCAACCGTCGCACCGTCGTCGTGACGGGTACCAACGGCAAGTCGACGACCACCCGGATGACAGCGGCCGCGCTGGCCACGCTCGGCCCGGTGGCGACCAATGCCGAAGGCGCCAACATGGACGCCGGGCTGGTGGCGGCGCTGGCCGCTGCGCCAGACGCGACCCTGGCCGCCCTCGAGGTCGACGAGATGCACGTCCCGCACGTATGCGACGCCGCCGAGCCGGCAGTGGTGGTCTTGCTGAACCTGTCGCGCGACCAGCTCGATCGGGTCGGTGAGATCAACCACATCGAGCGCACCTTGCGCGGCGGGCTCGCCCGCCGCCCCTCGGCGGTGGTCGTGGCCAACTGCGACGACGTGCTGATGACGTCGGCCGCCTACGACAGCGCCAACGTGGTGTGGGTGGCCGCAGGCGGCGGCTGGGCGGGTGACTCGGTGAGTTGCCCGCGCTCGGGCGAGATCATCGTCCGGGAACAGACCCACTGGTACTCGACAGGCATGGATTTCAAGCGCCCGGGCCCGGACTGGTGGTTCGACGACACCCACATCCACGGGCCCGACGACCTGTCGCTGCCGATGGCCCTGGCACTGCCCGGGGCCGTCAACCGTGGCAACGCGACGCAGGCGGTGGCTGCGGCGGTGACCCTGGGCGCCGATCCCGTGGCCGCGGTGGCGGCGGTGTCGCTGGTCGACGAAGTGGCGGGCCGGTACCGGACCGTGCAACTCGGCGACCACACCGCGCGGGTGCTGCTGGCGAAGAACCCGGCCGGCTGGCAGGAGGCGCTGTCGATGGTGGACCGGGATGCCGCGGGGGTGGTGATCGCGGTCAACGGGCAGGTGCCCGACGGTGAGGACCTGTCCTGGCTGTGGGATGTCCGCTTCGAACACTTCGAGACGGTGCAGGTCGTGGCCGCAGGTGAGCGCGGCACAGACCTCGCGGTACGCCTCGGCTACGCCGGCGTCGAGCACACGCTGGTGCACGACACCGTGCGCGCGATCGGCTCGTGCCCGCCCGGTCACGTCGAGGTCATCGCCAACTACACCGCCTTTCTGCAACTGAACCGGGTGCTGGAGCGGGTGAGATGAGCGAGTCGACGGTGCGGATCGGGCTGGTGCTGCCCGATGTGATGGGCACTTACGGCGACGGCGGGAATTCGGTGGTGCTTCGACAGCGGTTGCGGCTGCGCGGAATCCACGCCGAGATCGTGCCCATCACGCTCGACGATCCGGTGCCCGCCGAACTGGACCTCTACACCCTCGGTGGCGCCGAGGACTACGCGCAGCGGCTGGCCACCAAGCACCTGATCCGATATCCCGGTCTGCAACAGGCGATTTCGCGGGGCGCGCCGGTGCTGGCGATCTGTGCGGCCATCCAGGTCCTGGGCCACTGGTACGAGACGTCGGCCGGGGAGCGCGTCGACGGGGTGGGCGTGCTGGACCTGACGACGTCGCCGCAGCCGGTACGCACCATCGGTGAGGTCGCGGCGAATCCGTTGATCGGCGGGTTGACCCAGCCGTTGACCGGATTCGAAAACCACCGCGGCGGAACAGTGCTGGGCACCGACGCGCGACCGTTGGCGGCGGTGACCAAGGGAGCGGGCAACCGGGCCGGGGACGGCTTCGACGGCGCGGTCCAGGGCAGCGTCATCGCCACCTACCTGCACGGCTGCTGCCTGGCCCGCAACCCGGAACTCGCCGACCATCTGCTCACCGAAGTGGTAGGTCCGCTGACGCAGCTGGAGCTGCCCGAGGTCACGCTGCTGCGCCGGGAGCGCCTCGCGGCGCCGCGGCGGGTGTGAACACGCAGCCCCGGCTGCGCAGCGCCGCCTCCACCCTGGCCAGCCACTCCTCGGGTCTGTCCTCGGCGATCACGTGGATCACGATCCAGCCCGACTCCTCGAGCATCCTCAGACGTGCGATGTCCTTGACGTACTGGCGCCTGTCCTTGCGGTGGTGATCGCCGTCGTATTCCACAGCGACGCCGTACCTTTGCCACCCCATGTCCAGAAACGCGACGGGCCGGGAACCCATGACGACGGGTATCTGGGTCTCCGGCCTCGGAAAACCGTTGTCATGCAACCGGAGTCGAGTTCTGCTCTCCCGCGGCGAAGCAGCGCCGCCGTCGACCAGCGGCAACAGTTCCTGCAGCTGCCTCACCCCGCGAGCGCGCGGGTGGCGATCGGCCAGCCGCGCCACGTCCTCGACGTCGAAGCGCTGGTTCCACATCAGCGCGTCCAGGCGTGCGAGTGCTGCACCGCGGTCCAGATGGCGGCCGAGATCGAACGCCGTGCGCAGTCGAGAGGTGACCGGCAACCCACCGATCTGCGTGACCTCGTCGTCGGCGACCTGCTCCGTCCTGATGATGAGGCCGTCCTGCGGCCTGCCCTTCACCCCGGCTACCTCGATCGGATGAGCCGGATCCACCCAGGGCGCACCGTGCAGCGCGGAGGCCGCCACCCCGGCGATGACCCCTTTGCGCCCGGTGGCCAGCCACGCACCGATCGCCCGATCCCGCAGTGTGATCTCGGCGCCCTTGCGGATGAAGACGCCGCGGAACAGCGTCGTGAAGTCGCGCCGGAGTTCGTGCCGGGTCACCACACCGGCCCTGACCGCCTCACCGCCGAGAATGACTTCTCCCATGACGCTCATGGTGCCGACACCCACCGACATCTCCACGTTTTGCACAGGAAGTGCGTGTAGACGCGTGCAAAACGTGGATGTCTCGCGCCGCGAGCCGGCGAATCAGGCCATCGCGCGGCGGCCCACCAGCGCGCGGCCCAGCGTCAACTCGTCGGCGAACTCCAGGTCACCGCCCATCGGCAGGCCCGAGGCGATACGCGTCACGGTGAGGCCGGGGATGTCGCGCAGCATCCGCACCAGATAGGTGGCCGTGGCCTCACCTTCGGTGTTGGGATCGGTGGCGATGATCACCTCGGAGACGTCGACGCCGTCGACCCGCTCACCGATCCGGTTGAGCAGCTCGCGGATGCGCAGCTGGTCCGGACCGATGCCCGACAGCGGATCGAGGGCACCGCCGAGAACGTGGTAGCGCCCGCGGAACTCCCTGGTGCGCTCGACCGCTTGCACATCCTTGGGTTCTTCGACGACACACACCAGCGAGGCGTCGCGCCGCGAGTCGCTGCAGATGCGGCAGCGGTCCTCGTCGCTGACATTGCCGCACACCGCGCAGAACTTCACGCCGTCGCGCACCTTGCCCAGCACCGCGGTGAGCCGGTCGATGTCGGGTGGCTCCACCGACAGCAGATGGAACGCGATGCGCTGCGCACTCTTCGGCCCGATACCGGGCAGTTTGCCCAGCTCGTCGATCAGATCCTGGACCGGGCCCTCGAACAAGTCAGAGCCCCGGCAACCCGAGGCCGCCCATCCCGCCCGCCAACGGGCCCAACCGGTCGTGCGCCAGGATGGTGACCTGCTTGGCGGCGTCGGAGATGGCGCCGACGATCAGGTCCTGCAGCGTCTCGACATCGGCGGGATCCACCACCTTCGGGTCGATCGACACCCCCGTCACCTCGCCGCTGCCCCGCATGGTGACCTGAACCAGCCCGCCGCCGGCCTGGCCGTGCACCTCGGCGTTGGCGAGAGCCTCCTGGGCTTCCATCAGCTGCTGCTGGACCTGCTGCGCCTGCGCGAGCAGTGCTGACATATCGGGTTGGTCCCCAGGCTGCATGGCTGATCCTCTTGCTTATTGGTATGCGGACAGATGTCATATCGGTCTCGACTTGGTTTCGCTCGTCAAGATCCGTTGCTTTGGTCTTTAAGCGTAGTCCGCAAGCGGGCTACCGTGTCGCCGTGCACCTGCCAGCCCGCCACCGTGTCGGCGTGCGAACAGCCTCGGCGATCGTCGCCGTCACGCTCGTCGCCGCATCGATGTTCGCCGGTCCCGCCCAAGCCGCTCCTGCCACCATCGCCGGCAAGATCGTCTTCCTGGACCCCGGCCACAACGGCGCCAACGACGCCTCGATCAGCAGACAGGTCCCCACCGGGCGGGGCGGCACCAAGGACTGCCAGGCCAGCGGCACTTCCACCAACGACGGATACCCCGAGCACACCTTCAACTGGGACACCACGTTGCGGGTCCGCCAGGCGCTGACCGCGCTCGGAGTGCGCACCGCGATGTCGCGGGGCGACGACATCGGCCCCGGCCCGTGCGTCGACGAGCGCGCGGCGCTGGCCAACTCGGTCCGACCGAACGCCGTGGTGTCGATCCACGGAGACGGCGGTCCGCCCACCGGGCGCGGCTTCCACATCCTGTACTCCGCGCCGCCGCTCAACGCGGCGCAGGCCGGCCCGTCGGTGCAGTTCGCCCGGGTGATGCGTGATCAGCTGGCCGGTTCCGGCATTCCGCCCGCGACCTACATTGGGGCGTCCGGGCTCAATCCGCGCTCCGACATCGCCGGGCTCAACCTCGCGCAGTACCCGTCGATCCTGGTCGAGCTCGGGAACATGAAGAACCCGGTCGACTCGGCGTTGATGACCACCGAGCAGGGGCGGCAGAAGTACGCCGACGCCGTCGTCCGCGGCATCGTCGCGTTCCTGGGCTCGCAGCGTTAAGCCTCGGCACCCTCGATGCCCACGGTGCCCTCCACCTCGCGCTTGAGGTTGCCGAGCAACTGCGCCTGGATCTTGCGCAGCCCGATCGGGGCGAACGTCTTCTCGAAGAAGCCCCCGATCCCCCCGGCGCCCTGCCAGGACGTCTTGACGGTGACCGACGACCCCGGCCCCGCCGGGGCGACGGTCCAGTTGGTCACCATCGACGAGTTCGCGTCCTTCTCGATGACGGTGTGGCCGGCGACATCGACGGTGGCTTTCACGTCACGCGAGCGCGACTTCGTGGCCTGCAGTTTCCAGGCGGCGACGGTGCCGGCGCCCTGGCCGCCCTCGAGCACCTTGTAGCCGCTGTAGTGCTCGGAGAGGATCCTCGGGCGCATGGCCTGGTAATCCGCAACGGCGCCCAACACGGTCGCCGGGTCGGCGTCGATCAGTGCCGTGCTGGTCGCGCTGACCTGTCCCATCAGTGCAAACTCCTCGTCAACAGGGGGTGACTAGCGGTTCGGTGGGTCGCATCGGCTGCCACCGGGGACTAGCGTATATGTGTGTCTGTTGCCTCGACCGACGCACGGGCCACTCACAGTGACGGCGTGCAGCGGCTCCTATCCAGTTACCGGGCTATCCCCGCCGACGCCACGGTCCGGCTGGCCAAGCCGACCTCCAATCTGTTCCGCGCCCGGGCGAAGAACACCGCCCCCGGGCTGGACACCTCCGGATTGACGCAGGTCATCGCCGTCGACCCGGACGCACGCACCGCCGATGTGGCCGGTATGTGCACCTACGAAGACCTGGTGGCGGCCACCCTGCCGTACGGCTTGTCCCCGCTGGTGGTGCCTCAGCTCAAGACCATCACGCTCGGCGGTGCGGTCACCGGGCTGGGCATCGAGTCCACGTCGTTCCGCAACGGACTGCCCCACGAGTCGGTGTTGGACATGGACATCCTCACCGGCACCGGCGAGATCGTGCGGGCGTCGCCCGACGAGCACCCCGAACTGTTCCGGTCGTTCCCGAATTCCTATGGCACTCTTGGCTACTCGGTTCGACTGAAGATCGAGCTGGAGCCGGTGAAGCCCTTCGTCGCGCTGCGCCATCTCAGGTTCGGTTCACTGACCGAGCTGGTCGAGGTGATGGACGGGATCATCGACACCGGCGGCTTCAACGGCGACCGGGTGGACTACCTCGACGGTGTAGTGTTCAGCGCCGACGAGAGCTATCTGTGCCTGGGTGTCCAATCGGCGACCCCGGGACCGGTCAGCGACTACACCGGAAACGACATCTACTACCAGTCGATCCAACACGAGGGTGGTGAGAAGCACGACCGGCTCACCATCCACGACTACCTGTGGCGATGGGACACCGACTGGTTCTGGTGTTCGCGAGCGTTCGGCGCGCAGAACCCGCGGATCCGCCGATGGTGGCCGCGCAGACTCCGGCGCAGCAGCTTCTACTGGAAGCTCATCGGTTACGACCAGCGATTCGACATCGCCGACCGGATCGAGAAGCGCAACGGCCGTCCGCCACGCGAACGGGTCGTCCAGGACGTCGAAGTGCCGATCGGGAAGACCGCCGAGTTCCTGGCCTGGTTCCTGGACAACGTCCCCATCGAGCCGATCTGGTTGTGCCCGTTGCGGCTCCGCGATGAGGGCAACTGGCCGCTGTACCCGCTGCACCCCCATCAGACCTACGTCAACATCGGCTTCTGGTCTTCGGTGCCCGTAGGCCTCGAATACGGGTACACCAACAAGATGATCGAGCGCAGGGTGAGCGAACTGCACGGGCACAAGTCGCTGTACTCCGACGCGTACTACTCGCCCGAGGAGTTCGACGAACTCTACGGCGGCGAGCTCTACAAGACGGTGAAGAAGGCCTACGACCCTGACTCACGTTTCCTCGACCTGTATGCGAAGGCGGTGCAAAGACAATGACCACATGTCGGGAACGCGCCACAGACGCGGCTGACAACTCCGAGGGCAGGCTCACGCTGGCAGAGATCCTGGAGATCTTCTCCGCCGGCCGGGTGCCGCTGAAGTTCACGGCGTACGACGGCAGCAGCGCCGGACCCGAGGACGCGGTCCTCGGGCTCGACCTGCGGACCCCACGCGGCACCACCTACCTGGCCACCGCTCCCGGAGACCTGGGACTGGCCCGGGCGTACGTCTCGGGCGACCTGGAGCCTCACGGGGTACATCCGGGCGACCCCTATGACCTGCTCAGCGCGCTGGCCGAGAAGATGCAGTTCAAGCGTCCGTCGGCCAGGGTGTTGGCCAACGTCATCCGGTCCATCGGGATCGAGCACCTGCGGCCGATCGCCCCGCCACCCCAGGAGGCGCTGCCTCGCTGGCGGCGGTTCGCGGAGGGGTTGCGGCACAGCAAGACCCGCGACGCGGACGCGATCCATCACCACTACGACGTGTCGAACAAGTTCTACGAACTGGTGCTGGGCCCGTCGATGACCTACACCTGCGCGTGCTACCCGCATCCCGACGCCTCGCTGGAGGAGGCGCAGGAGAACAAGTACCGGCTCGTGTTCGAGAAGCTGCACCTGCAGCCCGGTGACCGACTGCTCGACGTGGGCTGCGGCTGGGGCGGCATGGTGCGCTATGCGGCGCGCCAGGGGGTCAACGTGATCGGCGTGACGCTGTCGCGGGAACAGGCCACCTGGGCACAGAAGGCGATTGCCGAGGACGGTCTGGGCGACCTTGCGGAGGTCCGCCACAGCGACTACCGCGACGTGCGGGAGTCCCAGTTCGACGCGGTGTCCTCGATCGGGCTCACCGAGCACATCGGCGTGGCCAACTACCCCGCGTATTTCCGCTTCCTGAAGTCGAAGCTGCGCACCGGCGGGTTACTTCTCAACCACTGCATCACCCGCCACGACAACCGGCACACCACGACCGCCGGAGGATTCATCGACCGCTACGTCTTCCCCGACGGCGAGCTGACCGGTTCCGGGCGGATCATCACCGAGATCCAGAACGTCGACCTGGAGGTGTTGCACGAGGAGAACCTGCGGCACCACTACGCGATGACACTGCGCGACTGGTGTCGAAACCTCGTCGAACACTGGGACGAGGTGGTTGCGGAGGTGGGTCTGCCCACTGCCAAGGTGTGGGGTCTGTACATGGCCGGGTCCCGGGTCGGCTTCGAACAGAACGCGATTCAGCTGCACCAGGTGCTGGCGGCCAAACTCGACCGGCGAGGCGGTGATGGCGGGCTGCCATTGCGGCCCTGGTGGAACGTATAGCGACTAGGCTCACTCCGGTGAAGCGCCTGCTGTTGCGCATAGCCGTGTTCCTGGGATCCTCCGCGCTGGGATTGCTCGCGGCCGACTTCCTGGTGCCCGGGGTTTCGGTGCCGCTGTGGGGTTTTGTCACCGCGGTAGTGATCTTCACTGTGGCCCAGGCGATCCTGGCGCCGTTCTTCCTCAAGATGGCCACCCGCTACGCTTCGGCCTTCCTGGGCGGCATCGGCCTGGTGTCGACGTTCGTGGCGTTGCTCCTGGCGTCACTGCTGTCCAACGGGCTGAGCATTCGCGGCGTCGGATCGTGGATCGCGGCGACGGTGGTGGTGTGGCTGGTCACCGCAGTCGCGACCGTGGTGCTGCCGATGCTGGTGCTGCGGGACACGAAGGCCGGCTGACAGGCGCGGCGCAACCCAGGCCCACCTCACCCTTCGATGCGGCGCGCCCCCAGTTCGCTCTGCAGCAGCTCCAGGGCTGCTTCCTCGGGGTCGCGGCGCGGCGCGGCGGGGTCGGCGTTGCCTGCCTCGGCGAGCATGCTCTCCTCGTCGTCACGGGGGGACTCACGATCGATCGGGGTGGCCGTCAAATCCCCGGAATTCCCAGAGTTCCCAGCATTCCCAGAAGCGGCCGGCGCCGCCGCGGGCGGCGGGGACGAAGCTCCGACCTCGCACCGGATCTTCCAGTTCACGCCGAGCGCATCCTGCAGCGCTTCCCGGATGACGTCGGCGTTGCGTTGCTCGGTGAGGCGCTTGGCCAGCGGCGCCGATTCGTGGCTGAGCACCAGGGTGTCGCCGTCGACGGCCCGCACGATCGCACCGGCCAGCATGACCTCGGTGGTTCGGCTGCGCTCCCGGACCTTCTCCCGCACCGTCGTCCACATCGTGCGCACCGCGGCGGCGGTGGGTTCACCGG
>NZ_JBAUJB010000050.1:0-6072 GCF_049683355.1 Mycobacterium sp. | reverse complement strand
TCAGAAGGGTGGTGGGTCGTCGCCGTAGTCGGGGGTGTGGTCGGTGGGGTGGAATTGGTAGTCGGGGTAGTGGTGGCCCGGTGGTGGGGTCGGTGCGGTCGGTGCGCTTTCCAGCGCGCGTTCGGTGGCGTTGAGTTTTCGTTCGGCGGTGATGCGGGCGGCGCGGGTTTGGGTGCGGGTGCGGCGGCGGGTGGGCATCTTGAGGTGCCGGCCGGGTCGGGTCGGTGGGGGTGGTGCTGGTCGGTCGGGGGCTGGTTGGTCGGAAGGTGGTGGGGTGGTGGTGTTCCAGTGGGGGAACAGCAGTGCGGTGAAGGGTTTGGTGGTGTAGGTCAGGCCTGACGGGGTGGTGATGGTCAGGGTGCCGTCGGGGTGTTGGGTGTCGTGCCAGCCGGTCCAGAAGGTTTTGATCAGGTGGTGTAGCCGGCAGTAGCACTTGCAGTTGGTGGGGTGGGTGGGTCCGGTGGGCCAGGGTTGGGTGTGGTCGATGTCGGCGTGGGTGGCGGGGCGGTCGCAGCCGGGGAAGCGGCAGGTCAGGTCTCGGGTGCGGATGAAGTCGGCCAGTGCGGTCGAGGGCCGGTAGCGGTCTTCGCCGCAGGGGTCGGGGGTGGTGACGAACCGGATTTTGGCGCCGTGGTGGATCAGGTCGGCCAGCAGTGCCGGGGGCACGATCGCGGCTTTGGCGCCGGGGATCAGCGCGGCGGTGCGGCGTCGCGGCGCTGGTCGAGCCGACGTGGGCGGTGTCGACTGGGGCTTCGACTCGGCGGCGGGCTTCGCGACTGTCGGCTCGGGTGGCGCAGTCGGCTCGGCAGGCTCGGGCGCGGGCGATTCGGCGGGCTTGGCCGCTGGCGATTCGGCCGGCTTCGGCGTGGGTGTGGGTGGGGGGTCGCCGCCGGGCCCGTGCAGTTTCGGGTCCAGGGTGTCGTTGAGGGTGTCTGTGTCGGTGAAGACGTGGACGACGAAGTTGCTGGCGCGGCCGTCGTCGGTTGTGGCGGCGCATCCGGGGTTGTCGCAGCGGCAGGCCAGCGTGGTGGCGTGGGCGGCGATCGCGCCGAGGGCATCGGCGCGGCGTTGGGCCAGGGTGCGGGGATCGTCGTCACAGACGGTGGCGATCATGGCGCTCAGGCGCTGTTCGAGTAGCGCGGCGTCGGTGCTGGTGAGCCGTCCGTGCACGCTGGTGGTGCCGGTGGCGTCGTCGCGGTCGCCGATGACGAAGTCGCGGCCGCGGACCCCGTTGCGGACCCGGCGCACCGCATCAGGGTCGTGGCGTTCGACCCAGAAGTCGATGGCCTTTTCCAGCTTGTACTGCGACAGCCGGCCCCAGGCCGGGGCGTGCTCGGCGATCTCGGTGTCGATGCGGGCCAGCGCTCCCGGGTCGCACACCAGGTAGGTGCGCCAGGAGATGGTGGCGATCATCGCCGCGCTGATCTGCCCGGCCAGGAACCGGGCCCCGACTTTGGGTAGCCGGTCGCGCAGCGTGACCGCCAGCCCGATCTGGCCCAACGCCCGGCCGTGGCTGATCGTCAGGGCACACGACAGCCCGGCCGCGGCGGCATCGAGATCATCGACGACCCAGTTCGGATGCTGCTGGGCGACCCGGGCGCGGCGTTCGATCTCGGCGATCACGGCCAGCTTGCGGGCCTCGGCCGCCGCCGAAGCGCGCGCCCAGCCTGCCGCGGCCTGGGCCAGCGCGCCATCACCGAGACCGGCGAGCTGATCCGGCCCCGCCAACGAACCATCGAACATGTGTTCTATTCTACCGCCGGGCAGTGACAGCTCAGCCGCGCGGCAGCAGAGCCATCAGCTGATCGGCGGTGGCCGTCCACCCGAGGTCGTGATCCTCGATCGCCTCCGGGGGCAGCAGCGAGTGCTCGATCGACATCAGCGTCTGATCCTCGCCGAAGGGTTCGAACGCGACGTTGACGATGCTCACCGTCGGATCCGTCCACCCCGAGTGACTCCAGGTGACGCGCAACAGGCGCGGCCGATCGATGTCGAGGAACTGGCCGGTGATGATCAGCACCAGCGAACCCGAGTCGTCGACGTCGAACCGGACGCGGCCCCCGACATGCGGTTCGACGGTGATCGCGACACACCTCACCGGCCGCGGACACATGCAGTCTGCCAACGCCTCGGGGTCCAGCCATTCGTCGAAGACCTCTCCTCCTCGGGCCTTGCGGGCATCACACGCTGCACCCGGACCACGGGCGGGCTGGTCACCGGCCACGCCCCTTCTTGCGCAGCCGCTCCGACAGTGCGTCCGCGCGGGCGGACCAGAAGTCCGTCTGCTCGTCGATCCATTGCTGCGCGGATTTGAGACCATCCGGCCGCGCAGACAACCAGTGCTCGCGGCCGCGCACTTCGCGCCGGACGAGGCCGGCGGACTCGAGCACACCGACGTGACGCGACACCCCCGCAAACGTCATCGGCAGCGGCGCGGCCAGATCGGTGATGCGCGCATCACCCTCGCGGAGAGTCTCCAGCAGCCACCGGCGGGTGGGATCGGCAAGTGCGGCATACGCACGGTCCAACAGTTGATCTTCAACCATTCTGTTGACTATAACCGCTCGCCGTGGTCTGCTGGAGTTCGAAACATTCAACCAATACGTTTAATGTTAGGGCCGAGGGAGAATCCATGGAGACACCCGAAATCATTTCCCGGGAGAAGTGGGAATCCGCGCTCGCGGACATGCTGACCAGCGAGAAGGCCTTCACGCGGGCTCGCGATGCGCTGGCCGCCAAGCGCCGCCGGATGCCCTGGACGCCGGTCGACAAGGACTATCGCTTCGACGGTCCCGGCGGGCATGTGAGCCTGCTCGACCTTTTCGACGGACGTCGCCAACTGATCGTGTACCGCGCTTTCATGGACCCCGCCGTGGATGGGTGGCCCGAACACGGTTGTGTCGGTTGCTCTTTGACGGCCGACCACATCGGCAACCTCGCCCACCTCAACGCCCGGGACACCACCCTCGTTTACGCCTCCCGCGGAGCCCAGCAGGACCTGGCGCGGATCAAGGCCCGGATGGGCTGGGACATCCCCTGGTACACAATGCTTCCCGATGAAGACAGCGCTTTCGACGTCGACTTCGGCGTCGACCAGTGGCACGGCACCAACGCATTCATCCGCTGGCAGGCCGACGGCGAGGACCGGGTGTTCCGCACGTACTTCATCAACAACCGCGGCGACGAGACATTCGTCAACACGTGGGACTTCCTCGACATGACCGCGCTGGGACGACAGGAGAGCTGGGAGGACTCGCCGTCGGGTTACCCGCAGTCCGCACCCTACGAGTGGTGGAGCTGGCACGACACCTACGGCGAGACCCGGGAGTGTGGTCACTGTGCCGCCTCGTGACGTCCGAGATGTCGCCGATCTCTACCAGGACACCCGGATGCGGATCGCCGGCCTGCTGGCCGACGCGCCGCCCGCCATCTGGCAGCGCCAGGTTCCGGCGTGCCCCGGTTGGTCGGTGCGCGACGTGGTCTCGCACATGACCGCGGTCGCCCAGGATTGGGCGGCCGGGCGACTGTCCGGCGCGCCGACCGACGAGGAGACGGCCGAGCACGTCGCCCGTTTCCGAAGCTGCGACGAGGCCGAGATCCTCGGAACCTGGTCCGACGCCACATCTCGACTCCGAGAGCTGGCCGAGACCGCGGGGCTGGAACCGCCCCTCGGTGATATCGCATGCCACGAACACGACATCCGCAGCGCGATCGGGAGACGGGTGCCCGGGCTGCCGAGTCGGTGCGCTGGACCGCCGACCGCCTGCTCACGCTGTTGCATCCGCCATTGCCGCTACGGATCGTCGTCGAAGACGGTGAGTACCGCAGCGGCCCCGTCGACGGAACCGAGATGCGACTGCAGACCACGCTGTTCGAAGCGCTCCGATGGCGGACAGGACGTCGTAGTCGCGCTCAGCTTGCCGCGATGAACTGGTCGAGCGACCCGACGCCGGTACTCGACCACCTGTGCCTGTTCGGCCCAGCTACCGCCGACTTAGTCGAGTGAGGGGACTTCCGCGGAAAACTTGACATGTGTAAAGTTTGGCCGCATGGACAACATCCGCGGCAAGACCATCGCCATCACCGGCGCCGCCCGGGGCATCGGATATGCGACCGCGACAGCGCTGCTCAAGCGGGGTGCTCGTGTCGTCATCGGTGACCGTGACGTGGCACTCAGGAGTCCGCGGTCGCCCAGCTGACCAAGCTCGGGTCGGTCTCGGGCTACCCGCTCGACGTGACGGACCGGGAGTCGTTCGCGACGTTCCTGGACAAAGCCCGCACCGACGGCGGCGGCCACATCGACGTGCTGATCAACAACGCCGGCGTGATGCCGATCGGCCCCTTCCTGGAGCAGTCCGAAGGGTAGATCCGCTCTTCGATCGAGGTCAACCTCTACGGCGTCATCGCCGGGTGCCAGTTGGTGCTGCCCGGCATGGTCTCCCGCGGGCGCGGCCACATCATCAACATCGCCTCGCTGTCAGGGGTGATCCCGGTTCCGGGCCAGGTCGTCTACGTCGGCGCCAAGTTCGGCGTGGTCGGGCTGTCCGCGGCGCTGGCTGATGAGATGGCGCCACACGGTGTGCACGTGTCGGTGGTGATGCCGCCGTTCATGAACACCGAGCTGATTTCCGGTACCAGAGAGACGCCGGGCACCAAACCCGTCGAGCCCGAGGACATCGCGGCCGCCATCGTCAAGACCCTCGACAAGCCGAAGACCCACGTCTCGGTGCCGCCGTTCCTGCGTTCACCGCGCAGGCCGCCCAGATGCTGGGGCCGCGCGGACGTCGCTGGATGAACAGCAAGCTCGGCCTGGACAACGTGTTCCTCGAGTTCGACAACACGAAGCGTCAAGGCTATGAACAGCGTGCGCAAGCCGCGCAGGGCGTGGTCGAAGGTTCCGGCCCGGGACAGACCAGCCGACACGATTTGATGTCTTTCGTGTAACAGTTTCCCGTAGCGTCACGACTACACCATTGGTAACTGCAGGCACGGCAAGAGGCAACATGATGGTGAAAGCCAAGGTCGTCGGCAGTCTGGCAATGTGCGCTGTCCTGACCACGGCGCTCGACGCCTCCGCGGGAGATTTCACCGCGCAGGCCGACGGCCGGGCCGCCGGGATATACGTCGGCGTCAATCAGCTTCGTCAGGCATGCGGGGCGATCGGCGAGGATGCGCGGCTGACCGCGGCGGCTCAGCGGCACGCCAACGACATGTTGCAGAACAAGGCGTACAGCCATACCGGCTCGGACGGTTCGTCACCCCGGGCGCGCATGGCGGACGCGGGCTACGGCGCTCTGGGCTCCACCGGTGAGATCGTGTACTGGGCCACCGGGTCCGCTGCTACTGCGGACGGTGCGCTCAACTTCTGGATGCAAAGTCCTGGACACCGGGCGATCATCCTGAACTGCGGGTTCACCGCAGGCGGGTTTGCCACTGCCTCCGACGGCCGCACGATGACCGCTGTCGGTGACTTCGCAGGTCCGTAGGATCCAGACCGCCCAGGTCGTTCCACGCGGAGCAGGTAGCGGTCCGGCTGAGAAACGGACACGCATCAGTACCGAAATCATCTCTTTTGCAATGGGTTTCCGACACGAACAGATGTCAACCCATGCCCAACATCACCATTCGGAAACGGCGTGGTGCGGCGTGTTCCGCCCCTGGCGCGCGTGGGGATAAATTGACGACGTCGTTCCGAGGGGAACGAAAGATCCTTGGAGAGTGAATGAAGGAGTTGGTAGATGATGGTGGTCTTTGATCGACTCAGCATCAGAGTGACTGCCGTCGGTGCCGGCCTGTGCGGCGTCGCCTTGGCGTTGAGCCCTGGCGTGGCGCAAGCCGGTGGGTACGAGTGCCTCCAGACATCGGCGGGTGAAGTCCCCGCGGCCGGGGCGGTGGCCTGCGCGCCGCTCTCTGAAATGTCCGGTATTCCAATGGCTTTGCCGGGACCGCTGGCACCGCCCCCGATTGTGCCGCCGTTGGCGCCACCCCCGGTCGTTCCGCCGATCGTGCCTCCTCTGGCACCGCCGCCGGTCCCGCCCGTGGTGCCGCCTCTGGCACCGCCGCCGGTGGTGC
>NZ_JBAUJB010000049.1:0-17373 GCF_049683355.1 Mycobacterium sp. | reverse complement strand
GCCAGGACGTTCGCAGAGGTCGGCAGCATCACGAATGACGCGGCGCCGGCGTCACGGAACTCCGCGAGCATGTCTGCCACTCGGGTTTCGCTTCCGATCACACACCACTTCTCGATTGCTTCGACGGGCATGCCGTACTGACCTGCGACGAATCGTTGAAGCTCGGCACGACCCGCTTCCACGTCATCGGTGACGTGCACGAACGACAACATCACCGTCGTGCACACCGGCCTGCGGAACTCCTCGGCATGCGCCCGCAGATCTTCCACCGCCGCACGCACTCGACGGGGACTCAGCCACACCGCGAGCCAGCCTTGGGCGAGCCGAGCAGCGCGCCGCACCGCGTGTGTGGATCGGCCGCCGACCACCAGCGGTGGGCGAGAGGATGGCACCGGCTCCAGCTTGGGGGAACGCACCGGAAGCAATGGACCCGGGTGGTCCACAGTTTCTCCGCGCAGTAGCGCATCGAGGACCACCATGGCCTCGTCGAGCCTGCGACCACGCTGCGCGACGGGATACCCGGCGGCCTCGAACTCCGCTGGGTTCTCACCACCTGCGCCGACGCCCACGATCAGGCGTTCGGGCGCGAGCGCCGCGACCGTCCCGAGCTGCTTGGCTGTCCATACCGGATTGCGCATCGGTAGGAGCAGCACACCGGTGCCCAGCACCAGCCGTCGAGTGACGGCAGCGACGGCCGCGAGTGCCCCGCACGGTTCCAGCACCGGCGGGTGGAAGCTCAGATGATCGCCGACCCAACCTGAGTCGAACCCGAGGTCTTCAGCGAGGCGGGCGGCGGCCAATAGCGGCGGAGCGCCAAGCCGGAAGGGATCGAAACTGGGCAGCATCACGCCGAACCCGGCGTCTTTCACGGTCACCGGCGAATGCATGAGGCGCTCGCCATGTCGGTTCTCCTGCGATCGGCACGGCGCCCTACGCGATTCGCCGGCCGCCCACTGCGAAGCGGCGAGTCGTCCGCCGAAATGTCATGCGGTCCTTGGCGATCTCCACGTGCGAACGCGGACCTCATCGGATGTCGAAATCTGCCAGCTCAGGGGTACGCAATAGTTCGCTGTGGCGCTCGGGTGTCCATGGGAACAATTCCGGAAGCCCGTCTTTGCCGAGGTACCAACTGTTGCAACCGGTCACCCAGATCGTCTGCGGCATTGCCGACTTCATGCTGTCGTTGTACTCCTTGGTGGCCAGCTCTGTGGGCGCGGCAGAGACGATGCTGCCCTCACGGATCCGGTTGATCCACCACATCACATAATCGGCCTGGTCCTCGGCTATCGGTACCAGCGACTGGTTCCCGATCGGCGAATGCG
Source organism: Mycobacterium sp. (assembly GCF_049683355.1). Taxonomy (GTDB): domain Bacteria; phylum Actinomycetota; class Actinomycetes; order Mycobacteriales; family Mycobacteriaceae; genus Mycobacterium. The sequence goes on along the minus strand of NZ_JBAUJB010000049.1, from coordinate 16,051 downwards.
GGCCCATCAGCATGAACAAGTTCGGGAATCCAGGAACCGCGACCGACCGGTACGCCGTGGGGCCATCTGCCCACGCCTCGTCCAGGGTTACCGCATGCTCGCCAACCACGGTCAGCGGACGCACGTAGGCCCGGGCGTCGAACCCCGTGGCATAGACGAGCACGTCAAGTTCGTGCAACACACCGTCGGCGGTGACGACGCCGAGAGGCTCGATGTGGTCGATTGCCTCGGACACCACCTCTACACCGGGTTGCTGGACAGCGCGGTAGAAGCCCCACGCCATGATTTGTCGTTTGCACATCGGCTGGTAATTCGGGGTGAGTCTCGCGCGCAATTGTGGGTCGCGCACCGAAAGGCGCAGGTTCCATCGACATAACGTCTGGACCAGGCGGCGGTGAACTCCAGGACGGATCGGCGCGCGACCGAACAGGTGCCGGACCACCAAGCCCCAGAACCGATAGCTCAGGCGGTTGAGGACCGGCCAACGCGTCAGAGCTGCGCGGATCACCGGTGAATAACGCGGATTGGGCAGCGGAAAGACCCACTGCGCAGTGCGCTGGAAGGTCGTCAACCGATCGACCTTGCCGCCGAGTGCGGCAATGATCTGTATGCCTGTTGAGCCCGTCCCGATGAGCCCGATCCGCTTGTCGGCCAATGAAACCGAGTGGTCCCATCTGGAGGAGTGAAACACCGGCCCGGCAAAATCGGCTTCCCCGGGAATGTCCGGACAGCGTGGCACCCGCAGCACGCCGGTCGCGGTGACGAGCACGTCGAATGTCTCTTCGCCGTGGGTGGTGGTGAGCAGCCAGCGCCCGTCGTCGTACCGCGCAGAGATGACCTCGGTGCCGAACTTGATGTGCCCCTGAATACCCCGTTCGTCGGCGACCTGCTGAAAGTAGGCCTCAATCTCAGGGCCCGGCGGCAGCAAGTGGGACCAGTTCGGGTTGGGCCGAAACGAGTAGGAGTAGTACCGCGACGGGATGTCGCACGTCAGCCCCGGATAGGTGTTGTCGCGCCACGTTCCCCCGACTTCCTCGGCTTTCTCGAAAATGGTGTATGAGTCGATGCCGGCGTCCTGGAGCTTGACCGCCATGCACAACCCAGACATGCCCGCACCGATGATTGCGACTTTCACCGGCCGTTGTTCGGTCATCTTGACCACCCAATCCGTATTGCCACTTGCGCTACGCCCGGCCGATCACCGTGGCGACGCGACGCTGAGTGCGCCGACGGGTCCGTTTCCGGAGACATGGCCCGGGGCCAGTGGGGCCGAACTCGGCCGGGCTCGCGCACAAGCACCTATCGACCTCCGCCAGTGCTGGAGCGATCTCCGCCGAACCGTTCGCGGAGTTCGCGTTTCAGTACCTTTCCAGCCCCTGAGAGTGGAAGCGCACCTACGAACGAGACGGTACGGGGCGTTTTGTATCCCGCGATCTGGGTCTTGCAGAAATCCCGCAACTCCTCGGCTGTCACCGAAGAGCTCTCGGCCAAGACGACGACCGCGTGAACGCGTTCGCCCCAGGTCTCGTCCGGGACGCCGATGACCGCGCACGCCGACACCGCGGGGTGCCGGGAAAGAGCGTTCTCGACCTCAGTCGAGTAGACGTTCTCGCCACCCGAAATGATCATGTCCTTGATGCGGTCGACGAGGAACACATAACCTCGCTCGTCCATGTAACCGGCATCGCCGGTATGCATCCACCCATTCCGCAGCGCGTTCGCGGTCTCGTCAGGCTTATTCCAGTAACCGAGCATCACATTGCCGCCGCGCGCGACGATCTCGCCGGTATGTCCCAGCGGCACCTCTAGATCGTCGGCGTCGAAGATCTTGACTTCGGCACAGGGCGCGGCGCGGCCTGCCGAACGTAGCAATTCCGGATGATCGTGGTCCTCGGGGCGCAGGACCGTCGCCAGCGGGGACAGTTCTGTCATTCCATAACCTTGCATGAACCGCGCCGCGCCCATGGTCTTCATCGCCCGCGACAGCACCGCCTCAGGGATCGGCGACGCGCCGTACATCACGTTTTGGAGGCTGGAAAGGTCGTATTCTCCAACGGTCGGGTGGTCGATGACCATCTGCAGCATGGTCGGGATCAGCAGCGCGTCGGTGACCTGCTGGCGTTCGATGGTTTCCAGGATCGCAGTCGGATCGAACGTCGAGAGCATCACGTGGGTTCCGCCAAGGGTGGTCTGCCCCGCCCAGGCGGCCAAGTCCGCGAGATGGAACAGCGGCGCGACGTGAAGCAGCCGGCCCTCCGGACTGAGAAAGCTCCCTACGCTGAGCATTCCCAGCACCGACGTCATCAGGTTGGCGTGGCTGAGCATCACGCCCTTGGGTAGACCCGTGGTGCCGCCGGTATAGAACACACCGGCCAATTGATCGCCAGAGCGCCGCACGTCATCGATGACTTCACCGCTGGCGACGAGTTCCTCATAGGAACACATCCCCTCCGGCGTAGGGCCGTTTCCGCAGTGAACGACGGTGTGCAGGCCGGGATACGACGCCCGAAGCGCCGGTACAGCCGGACTGAAGGCGTCATCGACGAAGAGGACGTCGGTTTGGGAGTCACGTAGGGCGTAGCCGATCTCCGCGGGGCTCCACCGGATGTTGATCGGGTTGAGTACCGCGTCCGCCCAAGGCACCGCCAGCAGGTATTCGTGATATCGGTCGGAGTTGAGCGCAAGCATGCCGACCCGGTCTCCCCGGTTCACCCCGAGCTGTCGTAACGCGTGCGCCAACTTTGCGATTCGCTGCGCGGACCGTTCATAGGTCCGTGTCCGGTCCCCGTCGATGGTGGCAAGGCGGTCGGGATGGTGCTGCAACGCCCTGTGTAAGCCTTGAGTGAGATACACAGCGTCCTCCTCATTGCTGGCGTGCGGGCCTGCAATCACACACCCATGGCGCCGGCGCCCGTTAGTTATCGGGTATTAACCTTACCGGCGTCGCCGGCAGGAGACAGTTGGTTTAGATCATCCCGATCCTTTGTAGTGTCAGCGCCTCGACGAAAGGCCTCTCATGAACTCAGCCCACCTGTCCAGCGCCGAGGTCGAACCACTGGTTCGCGGCAGGACTTGGGAAGAAATGCCGGCAGGTTTTCGCTTCAAGACCGCCAAGCGCACCGTCACGGAATCCGACCTCACGACGTTCGTCAACCTCGGCGGGTTCAACGAGCCGTTGTTCTACGATGCGTCGCACGCCGCCGCCGGCGGGTACCAAGGTCGGTTGGTCCCCGGCGCTCTGATCTACTGCATTGCGGAAGGGTTGATCGTGCAGTCCAACTTCCTCAACGGCACCGGCCTGGCCTTCATGCACATGGAACTGTGGGTCAAGCGACCGGTGTACGTCGGTGACACCCTCCTCGCCATCTGCACCGTCACGGAGTCGCGCCCGTCGAGCAAGCCGGGTCGGGGCGTCGTCACCGCGACGGTCAGCGTCCGCAACCAGCGCGACGAAGAGGTGCTGGTGTTCACCCCGGTTCGGCTGATCCGCGGCGCGGACTTCATCGAGGCCGACAATTGAGACCGTCTCCACCGCCGCACCGTGATCCGACCACGGCCGGTCCAAGGTTCGTTACCATTTCGAGGGCGCGATGAGAGAAGCCTCGGAGTCCTCGTCGGTGGCCGCTGCTCCCCGCCCGACGCGGAGTAACCCTTCTTGACGATGCAAAGGAACACTCGATGATGAGCTACGACGACTTTCCCAGCCTGCGCTTCGAACCAGCCGCTGACGGAGTTCTGCACATCGTGCTGGACGCCCCCGGATTGAACTCCGTCAATCCCCAGATGCACCGCGACCTCGCCGACATGTGGCCCGCCATCGACAAGGACGACAACGTCCGTGCCGTGCTGGTCCGCGGCGAGGGCAAGGCCTTCTCGTCGGGCGGCAACTTCGACCTGCTCGACGACATGATCAACAGCTACCCCAGCCGCGTCCGAATCATGCGCGAGGCACGCGACCTGGTGATGAATATGGTGAGCTTCAGCAAGCCGGTGGTCTCCGCGGTGCGCGGGCCCGCGGTGGGCGCCGGTCTGGTCGTCGCGATCCTGGCCGACATCTCCGTCGTCGGGCGCACCGCCAAGATCATCGACGGCCACACCCGTCTCGGGGTCGCCGCCGGTGACCACGCCGCCATCTGCTGGCCGCTGATGGCGGGTATGGCAAAGGCCAAGTACTACCTGCTCACCTGCGAGACGTTGCTCGGCGAGGAAGCCGAACGCATCGGCCTGGTGTCCAAGTGCGTCGACGACGACGACGTCCTCACCGAGGCGACCCGGATCGCGACCAGCCTCGCCGCCGGCGCACCAACGGCGATCCGCTGGACCAAACACAGCCTCAACCAGTGGTTCCGGGTGTTCGGGCCGTCATTCGAGACGTCCCTCGGGTTGGAGTTCATCGGCTTCGGCGGTCCGGAGGTCCGGGAAGGCCTCGCCGCGCACCGCGAGAAGCGTGCACCCGACTTCACCAACCTGGGCGCGACCACGGCTGAGTGACCCGTGACCACCAGGATCGCCACCCGCGTCGTGGACGCGGTGGCCTGGGTCGAACTCGATGGCGCCGACCGACTCAACGTCATCGGCACCCAGACCTACACCGATCTCGCCGACGCCATCCGCACCCTGGAGTCGCAGGGGTCGGTGCGCGCGGTGGTCATACACGGGGCAGGCCGGGCGTTCTGCGCGGGCGCCGACATCGAAGAGATCCGAGCCTTCGGTAGCCGTGACGATTTCGCGGACTTCATCCATGGCTTCACCGACGCCCTCGACGTCAGGCCCGGCTCGGTCTGCCCGAGGCCAAACTCGGCGTGCTCCCTGGCGGAGGTGGTACGCAGCGGTTGCCGCGGCTCATCCCCGTCGGGGTGGCCACCGAGATGCTGATGCTGGGCACCGTCATCGACGGCGAGCGGGCCCACAGCCTGGGGCTGGTGAACCGGCTTAGCGGCGTCGGCACGCTGCTCGAGACGGCAGGTGCCATCGGAGAGCAATTGGCCACCGGCGCAGCACAAGTCGCGTCGACCACCAAGTCCCTGCTGCTGCAGACGGCCAACTTGTCGACGTCCGACGGTATCGAACACGAGCGCGACGCGGTGGTGGACCTCTTCGCCACTCCGGACGGCCGGGAGGGTTTCGGCGCCTTCACCGAGCGACGCCCCCCGACTTTCGGCGGAAGATGACGGAAATGGCCCCACCTCGCGCTGTTCCGGCTGAGTCTCCTGGGCGCCCCTGCGGTGACCGTACGGGCGGGAAGGCATGACCTGCCGCGCCGACCCCGTTGTCATCGGATGTTAGTAGCGGCTAACGTAACGTGTCAGCGATCGACGTCGATGTCACCTGGAGGAAAAGTTGGTTGACGTCCTGCCCGACCGGGTCGACACTCGCGCACCGGTATACCTCGAGAATCGCGAGGGACTTATCGCGCAGCTCTACACGATCGCCGAACAGCTGGCGCTGGCCAACGCGGGCGGCGGCGAGAAGTACGTCGCCCGGCACCGTAGCCGCGGAAAGATGCTGGCCCGCGAGCGTGTCGAGCTGCTGCTCGACCCCGACACGGCCTTCCTGGAATTGTGTCCGTTCGCGGCGTGGGGCACGAAGTTTCCGGTGGGCGGCAGCGTTGTGGTCGGCATCGGCATCGTCGAAGGCGTCGAGTCGATGATCATCGCGCACGACCCGACGGTGCGCGGCGGAGCCTCGAACCCCTACACCTTCCGCAAGGTGTTCCGGGGCATGGCGGTTGCCCGCGAGAACCGGCTGCCAATCATCAACGTCGTCGAGTCGGGCGGGGCGGACCTGCCCACGCAGGCCGAGATCTTCGTGCCCGGGGGCCAACTGTTCCACGACCTCACCCAGCACAGCGCGCTGGGGCTGCCGACCCTCGCGCTGGTATTCGGTAACTCGACGGCAGGCGGCGCGTACATCCCCGGCATGTGTGATTACGTGGTGATGGTCCGCAACCGGTCCAAGGTCTTTCTCGGCGGTCCGCCGCTGGTGAAGATGGCGACCGGCGAAGTGTCCGACGACGAGTCGCTCGGCGGCGCCGACATGCACGCCCGCACCTCCGGGCTGGCCGACTACATGGCCGAGGACGAGCAGGACGCCATCAGGATCGGGCGGCGCATCATGGCCAGACTGAACTGGCGCAAGCTCGGGCCGGGCCCGACACAGTCACCGACCCCCCCGCTGCGAGACCCCGACCAGCTCCTCGGGATCGCTTCGGTGGACCCCAAGGTTCCCTTCGACCCACGTGATGTCATCGCCCGCATCGTGGACGGATCGGCCTTCGACGAGTTCAAGCCGCTATACGGCACCTCGCTGGTCACCGGTTGGGCCTCGATCCACGGATACCCGGTAGGGATCCTGGCCAATGCGCGCGGAATCCTGTTCAGCGAGGAGGCGGAGAAGGCCGCCCAGTTCATCCAGCTGGCGAACCAGATCGACACGCCGCTGGTGTTTCTGCAGAACACCACCGGCTACATGGTCGGCGCGGAGTACGAGCAAGGTGGCATCATCAAGGACGGCGCGAAAATGATCAACGCCGTCTCCAACAGCACCGTCCCGCACCTGACGATTGTGATGGGCGCGTCCTACGGTGCGGGCAACTACGGGATGTGCGGGCGGTCCTACTCTCCCCGGTTCCTGTTCACCTGGCCCAACTCCCGTTCGGCCGTCATGGGCCCGGCCCAGCTCGCGGGCGTGCTGTCGATCGTGGCCCGGGAGTCGGCCGCCGACCGGGGCCTTCCATTCGACGAGGAGGCCGACGCCCAGATGCGCGCTGCCGTCGAGAACCAGATCGAGCGTGAGTCGTTGGCGCTGGCCAACAGCGGCAGGCTCTACGACGACGGGATCATCGACCCACGCGACACCCGTACCGTTCTCGGGTTCTGCCTGTCCGTGGTCCACAACAACGAGATCCGTGGCCAGCGTGGCTACGGCGTGTTCCGGATGTGATGGCGATGCCCGTGATCAAGAAGCTGCTGGTGGCCAACCGGGGAGAGATCGCCCGGCGCGTGTTTCGCACCTGTCGCGAACTCGGCATCGCCACCGTCGCCGTGTACTCCGACGCCGACGCCGACGCCTGGCACGTCGACGACGCCGACGAGGCCGTCCGGCTGCCGGGTTCCTCGCCGGCGGAGACCTACCTCGACGGTGACCGGGTGATCGCCGCCGCCCTGCTCACCGGCGCCGACGCCGTGCACCCCGGCTACGGCTTCATGTCGGAGAACGCCGGCTTCGCGCGGGCCTGCGCCGACGCTGGGCTCGTGTTCGTCGGCCCGCCGCCGGATGCCATCGACGCGATGGGCTCCAAGCTGACGGCCAAGGCGATGATGGCCGACGCGGGGGTCCCGATCCTCCCGGGCGGCGACGCCACCGGCCTGGACCCCGAGAAGCTGCGCAAGCTCGGCGCCGAAATCGGCTACCCCCTGCTGGTCAAGGCGAGCGCGGGTGGCGGCGGGCGCGGCATGCGGGTTGTCGAGTCGGCCGACGACCTCGACGAGGCCGTGGCCTCGGCGTCGCGCGAGGCGATGTCGGCGTTCTCGGACGGCACGGTGTTCCTCGAGCGGTACGTGCAGCGCCCCCGCCACGTTGAGATCCAGGTGATGGCCGACATGCACGGCACCGTTGTCTCGCTGTTCGAGCGGGAGTGCTCGGTGCAGCGCCGCCACCAGAAGGTCATCGAGGAGGCGCCCTCCCCCGTCGTCGACGACGACCTGCGCGCGCGGATGGGCGCGGCGGCGGTCGCGGCGGCACAGGCCGTGGGTTACGTCGGTGCCGGAACCGTCGAGTTCGTGCTCGACGCGAACGGCGGCGATAACGACGGGACGTTCGCCTTCCTGGAGATGAACACCCGGCTGCAGGTCGAGCACCCGGTCACCGAACTCGTCACCGGGCTCGACCTCGTGCGCCTGCAGTTGCTGGTGGCGATGGGCCGGCCACTGCCCGCCGAGGTGAGCGAGCCGCGGATCACCGGCCACGCGGTCGAGGCCCGGCTCTACGCCGAGGACCCCACGAAGGGATACCTGCCGCAGACCGGGACGCTGCGCACGATGCAGATCCCCGACCACGTCGGGGTCCGGGTGGACTCCGGCGTGCGCGACGGCTCGGTGGTCAGCCACCACTACGACGCCATGCTCGCCAAGGTGATCGCCTGGGCGCCCACCCGGGCCGAGGCGCTCGGCACGCTGTCCGCCGCGCTCGCCGGCGCCCGGATCCACGGACTCACCACCAACCGGGATCTGCTGGTTCGCGTTCTGCGCCACGACGAGTTCGCCGGACGCGGCACCGACACCGGGTTCCTCGACCGCCACGACATGGCCGACCTCGGCGGGCCCCTCATCGACGGCGACGGCGAGCGCATGCACGCCATCGCGGCCACACTCGCCCAGGTCGCGGCGCGGCGCGCCGCGGCCCCCGTCCAGCCGACACTGCCTGCCGGGTGGCGCAACAACCTGTCCCAACTGCAGTCCACCGGATGGGCGACTGCTGACGGCCGCGAGCGGCGGGTCGGCTATGCGCTGCTCCGCGACGGCGTCGAGGTGGAAGTCGACGGCAAGCCGGTCGAGGACGTCAACCTACTCGTGCAGCGGCCCGACCGGGTGGCCCTGGAGACCCGCGGGATACGGCGCGGCTACGACGTCGTCCTCGACGGCGACATCGCCTATGTCGACAGCCCGGCCGGGTCCACTGCGTTCACCCAGGTACCGCGGTTCCTGGACCCCAGCACGCTCAAGCCGGCGGGCTCACTGACGGCGCCCATGCCGGGTTCGGTGATCCGGCTGCCCGTCGCCGCGGGCGACATCGTGACGGCCGGGCAGGCCTTGGTCGTGGTGGAGGCGATGAAGATGGAACACACCATCGCCAGCCCGATCGACGGGATCGTCGCCGAACTCTCGGTCGAGGTGGGTCAGCAGGTGTCCACCGGCGATGCCCTCGCGGTGGTCGGAGCGGCCGACAGTGCAGACGAGGATTGAGCACCACCCGACCTGTCACCGGCCCCGGTGGCGGGTGACTTCGAAGTAGGAGAGCGGTATGGAACTGCACGAGACCGAGGAACGGCGAGCTCTTCGCAAGGCCGTGTCCGAGATCGCCAAGGACTTCGGGCACGACTACTACGTGGCCAAGTCGCTCGGCGGGGAGAAGAGTTCGGAACTCTGGCAGGCCGTGGGCAAGCAGGGGTTCCTCGGGGTCAACATCACCGAGCAGTACGGCGGCGGCGGCGGCGGCATCTACGACATGCAGATCGTCGGTGAGGAACTGGCCGCGGCCGGCTGCCCGCTGCTGATGACGGTGGTCTCCCCCACCATCTGCGGCACGATCATCCAGGCTTTCGGCAGCGACGAGCTCAAGGCGCGCTGGCTGCCGGGCATCGCCAGCGGCGAGATCATCATGTCGTTCGCGATCACCGAGCCGGATGCGGGCTCGAACTCGCACAACATCTCCACCTCGGCCAAGCGCGTCGGCGGGGATTGGGTGCTCAACGGCACCAAGTACTACATTTCCGGCGTCGACGAGGCGGAGGCCATCCTGGTCGTCACCCGCACCGCGACGGACGACCGCGGCCGCGGACGGCTGAGCCTGCTGGTGGTCCCGACCGACGCGCCCGGGTTGACCAAGACCCTCATCCCGGTGCAGGCGGTGACACCGGAGAAGCAGTTCACGCTGTTCTTCGACGACGTGCGAGTGCCGGCCGAGAACCTGATCGGCGCGGAAAACGACGGTCTGCGTCAGGTGTTCATGGGCCTCAACCCCGAACGCATCATGGGCGCCGCCCTGGGCAACGGCATCGGCCGCTACGCGCTGGACAAGGCGTCGGCCTACGCGCGCGAGCGCAAGGTCTGGGACGTGCCGATCGGAGCCCACCAGGGCCTGTCCCACCCACTCGCGCACGCCAAGATCCAGCTGGAGCTGGCCCGGCTGATGACCCAACGGGCGGCCTCACTGCACGACGCCGGAGACCCCGCCTCGGGCGAGGCATCGAACATGGCCAAATACGCTGCGGCCGAGGCCGGCATCCTGGCCCTCGACCAGGCGATCCAAACCCACGGCGGCAACGGGATGGCCACCGAGTACGGGCTGGCCACTCTCTGGGGCCCGGCACGGCTGATGCGCACCGCGCCGATCAGCCGCGAGATGATCCTCAACTACGTGGCACAGCACAGCCTCAACCTGCCCCGCTCATACTGAGCATCCTTCATCCGTTCGTGTCCGCTTCGGTCTACAAGACGGACGGTGGTGATCGGTCGCCCGCCGGGGCCGGGTCCTGCCTTACCGAGCATTTGTCAACCAAAACTGCCGAGGAGGCAAATCAACATGGATCGCGGTATCGGTCAGTGGGTCACCAAACGGGCCTTCCTCAACGGGCAGCGCACGGCGTTCGTCTGCGGTGACACCAGCTTCACGTACTCCGACTTCGATCGGCGCACCAACCAGGTCGCTTCGAACCTGTTGCGGCTCGGCGTCCGCAAGGGGGACCGGGTGGCCACACTGCTGGTGAACTCGGTCGAGTTCATGGAGGTCCTCCTCGGCTGCGCGAAGATCGGCGCCATCACCATCCCGATCAACGTCCGACTCGCAGGCCCGGAGATCGGCTACATCCTCGCCGACGCCGGCGCCGACGTGTTCGTGTTCCACGAGCCGCTAGCAGCGGCGGCGGTCAGCGCGCTGGCCGAGCCGGGGGTCCGGGTCCGCCACACGGTCCGCGCCGGGGGCGCCCCGGCCGACGGCGAGATCGCCTACCCAGACCTGCTCTCCGACGGTGCGCCCGCGCCACTCGACAGCGACGTCGAGGGCCGCGACGCCGCGTTCATCATGTACACCTCGGGCACCACCGGCCGCCCGAAGGGCGCCATCCTCACCCACGACAACCTACTGTGGAACGCCATCAACGTGCTGGGCGCCGAACAAGGCCTGACCGGCAGTGACGTGACTGTCGCAGTCGCCCCTATGTTCCACATCGGCGGGCTCGGGGTACATACGTTGCCGTTGCTCTACGTCGGCGGGACCAGCGTGATCCTGCCGTCGTTCGACCCGGTGGGCACGCTCAAGGCGATGGCCGAAAGCCGTGCCACCGTCCAGTTCATGGTGCCGGCGATGTGGTCAGCGCTGACTCAGGTGCCCGACTTCGACTCCTACGACCTCTCCGCGCTGCGTCTGGCCATGGGCGGCGGCGCGCCGATGCCGCTGACCGTCATCGACTTCATGCAGCAACGCGGCGTCCCCTTCACCGAGGGATTCGGGATGACCGAGACTGCACCCATGGTCTCGGTCTTGGATGCCGCCAACATCACGACGCGGGCCGGATCAATCGGCCGGGTCGCCATGCACGTCGATGCCCGCATCGTGGACGCCGACGACCGGGACGTCCCGGTCGACACCGTCGGCGAACTCCTGGTGCGCGGACCCAACGTGTTCGTCGGGTACTGGATGAAGCCGGCGACCACCGCCGAGGCATTCAGGGGCGGCTGGTTCCACACCGGCGACCTCGGCCGGATCGACGCCGACGGCTACATCACGCTGGTCGACCGCAAGAAGGACATGATCATCTCGGGCGGGGAGAATGTCTACCCGATCGAGGTCGAGCAGGTGCTGTTCCGCCACCCCGGTGTGCTCGACGCGGCGGTAGTCGGCGGTCCCGACGAGAAGTGGGGTGAACGCGTCGTCGCCGTGGTGATGGCCGACCCCGCCGCCGAACAGGAACCCGGCGCCGACGAACTGATCGCCTGGTGCCGCGAGCGGCTGGCGCATTTCAAGTGTCCGCGCGAAGTGCACCTCATTGCCGAGCTCCCCCGCAACGCCACCGGCAAGCTCCTCAAGACCGAGCTGCGCAAGCGATTCACCGGCGTCGAGGGCGGTGTCGTCCAGCGCTGAGGCACGACACCGGAGGCGGAGCGCGGGTTTGGGAAGTGTTGTCGCGACGAGTAGCCACGGTCACCGCTGCAAATAGCTGAAGATGTTATTTGTCGCTAACGTTTAGAGGCGCAGGTTGGGACTTGTCGGCCGAGACAACCGGGAGGTATACGACATCCGGCAAGTGTTGCGGGTGGGTCTTGCCATGCGCTCGCCTGTCACCTTGCGCGATAGGTGCTTGAGCGTCCCTGACCTGACGCCGATGAGCTTCGGCGAAAGGGGTGCTTCAGTGTCGTACGCGGCGACCGACGACTCCACCCGATCAGCCTTCCCGCAGTAGAGCCCCGTGGCAGCGTCGAAACATGAATCGGACTCGGACCACGAGGCCCGAGACATCTGGATCGCCGTCGGTCACCACACCCATCCGTCCGAGATTATCGGTGTTACTACGCTGCGAGGAGTACCGCGGTCGACTGCGGCCAAGCCCACGCTCTGGCGTGGCGCACCCAGCTGAGATCCACCGTCACCGATTACGCGTTGGTTCGCGCATCGGTTTCTCGGACAGTCCTCGTTCATCACCGCGCGGGTGTCAGCCGAATCGGCAGGTAGGTGGCGCCCCGAAGTGAGCTGTTGGTTGACCAGGTGGCCGAACCGGCCGCTGCGATGGCCGAGGCTTGGGAAGTGAGTTCGCGGAGCACCGCCTGGCCCTCCATGCGACTGAGGGTTGCTCCGATGCACATGTGAACGCCGTAGCCGAATGCGATGTGGTTGCGCGGATTTCGGTCAGCGCGGTAGGTATCGGGATCCTCGAAGACCTCGGGGGCGCGATTGGCCGCGCCGAATGCCAACAATAACCGCGACCCGCTCGGGATAGTCACCTCGCCGACTCTGTAGTCGGTGCGGGTGTAGCGGTACAGGTTTTGGATGGGCGTCGAGTACCGCAGCTGTTCCTCCTCGACAGCGCTGGGGATCAGGTCGGGATCCGTCTCGGATCATGGCTGCGACGGTGATCCGCGAGCCTCGTTCAGGTGGCGGACGAAGGGAAGACGGCATCGGCTTTGTCGCAGAAGCTCCGATACCGTTACAAGTAAACGAGAAGATCGTTGGCGACAGGCAGTGTCAGGAGGGCGCTGGGCTTGCCCCCGGCATGTCGCGGGACTCCGGTTCTTGGGAAAGATGGAGTCAATGTCAGCCATTTCATCGAGACGCAGTCGCGGAGCCGTGACCCTAGACGGGAGTCTCAGGACCTGCCGGGGCGACTCAGTTCAGAACGGTTCGAGGGCCCACGGTAGGCTCAGGTATGACATTTCACCCGATTGCTGTAACGAACTGGAGGCAGTGCTGATATGTCGGGCGATCCCGACACCTCGCCGAGGAGACGTATCCTGGAGGCGACCTTCGCCGTGTTGAGTCGAAGCGGACCGCACCGGCTTCATCTGTCTGACGTTGCCGCGGAGGCCGGCGTCTCCCGCCCCACGCTGTACCGCTACTTCGGCTCCAAGGAGGGCCTACTCGATTCATTCGCGCTCTACGAACAGGACAACTTCGATGTTGGTGTCGCCGCCGCGATGGCTGGACTTCAGGGTCCGGCCCGCCTAGACGCCGCGTTACGGTTCATCGTCTCGTTCCAGGACACATACTCGCTAGCGCGAATCATCGATACCGAGCCTGAGTGGACGATCGCGCAGATGCATAGAGTCCTGCCGCTGATGTGCGAACGTATCCGAGTGATTCTGACCGGTGAGAAGAGCGATGTCGCCGCGTCGGCTGTGGTACGGATTGCGGTATCCCATTACTTGATCCGGGATAATGACCCCGGCCGGTTCCTCGCCGAGTTGCGGCATGCCGCAGGCCTTGACCCAACCGGGCGCCGACGTACCGCATACGCATCGGGTGTGTGGCCGGAAATGACTGCGACACCTGATGGGTCTATGGCCACCACCGATTCAGGAAGTAGCCACACCAACGAGTCGGACGGTCAAGCCGAGCCCCAGAACGAGTTTCGTAGCTTGGCAGGATGTCGCGTAGCGCGTCCATGAACGCCTTGCCCATCCAGTGCGTGGACGGACAGGGTGGAAATGCCAGCTCAGAACCTTGCTTGGTGCTTAGAGTTTTGATCGACGGATCCTCGATGTAGGCGAGCTTGTTCATCTCGCTGCACGGCTCACCCCAAGTAAGACCGCTTTGCGGGCCCACCAGCGGTGCGCACGTCTTGTAGTACGTCAAGTAAGTGCCGTTGCCCTGACACGCAGGGTTCGCCCGAGAGCCTCACCAAGAAGCCGCACGTATTTGACTATGATAGCTTGATAGGAAACTTCGAAGCACAAGGATGGCTTGCATGACCAGTACGGAGCCCCGCTTCCCGTTCGCTTCATATCCTAAAGGGTGGTTCCAGGTCGCATACAGCCGTGAGGTCGGGCTTGGTGGTCTTGTCCCACTACGGTACTTCGGTCGGAAGTTGGTGTGTTACCGCGGCAAGTCGGGTGATGTTCATGTCCTGGACGCCTACTGCCCACACCTTGGCGCGGACATAGGTGTGGGAGGCAAAGTCGTTGATGACTGTCTAGAGTGCCCCTTCCATGGCTGGAAGTTCGACGGTAGCGGCGCCAACGTCGAGATACCATATGCCAAGCAACCGAATCGTGTTGCGCGCCTTGAAGCCTGGCCTATCGCCGAGCGGGCCGGGATCATTTTCGTCTGGTACAGCCCTGATGGGACTGAACCGCAATGGGAGCTACCCCGGATCCCGGAAGCCGAGGATGCCGCATTTGTGTTTCACTCCCCGCCAGATGCTCGTTGGCAGTTCCGCTCGCATCCCCAAGAGGTGTTCGAAAACGTAGTTGACATAGCACATTTCGCCACAGTGCACGGCGTATCTGCGTTCGGCGCTCTAGACGTCGACTCCGAAGGCCACGTTTTCAAGGCCGTCGCCGCGGTGAACTTTCAGACCCCACGCGGCCCCGTGGCCGGCGCGGTTGACTCTGAACTGTTCGGCATGGGTATCGATGTTGTGCGTCACCGCGGACTTGGTAGGTCATGCACCTTGCTCACTGTGACACCGATCGACGAAGAGTATGTCGACGCGCGGTATACGTTTTTCGTCGCACGAGACCGCGACTCGGGTGACATGACGGCAATGGGTAAAGGTTTCGTCAGGGACTTCTGCAAGCAGATAGAACAGGATATCCCGATCTGGGAAAACAAGATCTACCGCGATCGACCTGCCCTGGCCCGTGGTGAGGCGGCGATAATGAAGTTCCGCTCGTGGGCTGAGCAGTCATACGCCACAGCATCGCAATCAGCGGACTGAGTAGTCTGGTCGACGAAGAGATTATCTTCCTCGCACGATCTATCGGCTGGGGGCTCCCAACCAGCAATCCTGCCACCACCCCGGCACCCGCCCGAACGCCTGCCAGCATCACACAGTGGTGCCAAGTCAGCCGAATGAATCGCCCCGGGTTTGATGCACACCTGGTTACTGGTGTGCAGCCCCGGTTTGGGCTATCTTTGTAGCGTAGTGGATGGCCTCGTATTCGACGGGTGGGATGCGGCCCAGTCGGTGCATGAGCCGGTCGGTGTTGTACCAGTGCACCCACTCGGCGGTGAGCAGTTTGACGTCGGCCAGCCGGTGTAGTGCGCCTCGCCGGAACGGTGAGGCGTCGCGGATTGCTTCGGTCTTGTACAGCCCTATCGTCGTTTCGGCCAAGGCGTTATCGAAATCCCCGATCGTCCCGATCGAGGACAGCAGCCCGGAGAGGGCCAGGGTTTCCCCGAACCGCACCGAGGTATATTGCGAGCCCGCATCGCTACGATGAATAGCATTGCCTAGCAATGGATTACCCTCATTTGTACGAAGTTG
This sequence comes from Mycobacterium sp., assembly GCF_049683355.1. Classification (GTDB taxonomy): domain Bacteria; phylum Actinomycetota; class Actinomycetes; order Mycobacteriales; family Mycobacteriaceae; genus Mycobacterium. The sequence goes on along the minus strand of NZ_JBAUJB010000049.1, from coordinate 354 downwards.
CGCGGCATGACGGATCGCTTGTCGGACGAAGCGGTCCTCCTTGCTGGCCGAGCAGGTCCATCCCACGACCCGGCCCGCGTAGGCGTCGATGGCGAACGCGGTGTAGACAAACGCCCCGCTCGACAGGCGAACGTAGGTGAAGTCAGCCACCAGCAGCACGTTGGGAGCAGGCACCCGGGACTGGCGCTTGACCAGATCTGCCGCCCGCGCCGCGGCCGGATCGTCCTGATATCAGCGTTCTACGAGTTTCATCAACGCCACGATGTGGACTTGGGCGATCTGCTGACGACCTGGCAGCGGCGTGGAACGGTTGGTGGATCGTGGCGTCCGCTGCTTGCGCACTTGGGAGCTCGC
>NZ_JBAUJB010000048.1:0-3110 GCF_049683355.1 Mycobacterium sp. | reverse complement strand
AGCCACGCCTGCTTGCGCCGCTGACTCGGCCGCATGTGGATGTCACTGATGTGCAGGACCTTCAACGGCGACGATCCCGGTGAGAGCACCGGCATCGTCGCCTCACGCACGACGAATGCGTTGCGCTCGATCAACGAGGCGTAACCGATACCCGCCGCGAGGGTGCCGATGGAGGCGGCGGCGGTGGTCTTGAGGATGGACCCGGGTGAACCAGAGGGCACAGCAGCCATACCCGCAGCCTACTGCCACCGGCCGGACGTCACCCACCGTCGCCCGGCCGTCAGCATTGTCGGTGCTACCCCGGTGGAGGCGGCGGAGGCGGCGGGGGACCCAGTACCGGCACCGTGATGGGCGGCAAGCCCGGTATCTCGATGACCGTCTGCCCCACTGGAGGTGGTGGACCACCCGGTGGCGGTGCGCCCGGCGGTGGCGGCGGTGGTGCCGGCGCGACGCCGTTGGAGGTCTGGATCGTCACGATCGACCCCGGAACCGTCTGCCCGTTCGGGGATGTCCCGACGACCGAGCCGTACGGCGAGGTGCTGTTGACCGGCGTCGATTGATCGGCGACCTGGAACCCGGCGTCACGCAGCCGCTGCCGTGCGGTGCTCTGGTTCATCCCGGCGACGCTGGGCACCCGCGAGCCGGGAGCGCCGTCGACGTAGCGGGGGTCGGTCGGGGGCAGCGTGACCTCGCCGAAGTTGGTCGCGATCGGCAACATCGCGGTGAACCACGTGCGGGCCGGCTCGTTTCCGCCGAACAGATTGCCGCTGCCGCACTGCCGCAACGGGAACGAGCACAACTCGCTGGGATTGGTGGAGTCGTCGTAGATGTAGCTGGCCGCGGCGAGCTGGTTGGTGAACCCGAGGAATGCCGATGACCTGTTGGCTTCGGTGGTGCCGGTCTTGCCGGACACCGGCAGGGTCCAGCCGGCCGATCCCGCGGCGCCGGCCGCGGTGCCCGCACCGGTGTCGTCCTTGCTCATCGCGACCGCCAGAGTGTTGGCGAGGCCTTCGGGAACTGCTTGCTCGCAGGTCTCGGTGGTCACCGAGACCTCTTCGCCGTTGCGGTCGACGACCTGCTCGATCGGGTTCGGCGGGCACCACGTGCCACCGGAGGCGAGCGTCGCCGCCACGTTGGACAACTCCAACGCATCCACCTCGATCGGCCCCAGCGTGAACGAACCCAGATTCTGGCGCTTGACGAAGTCGGCGAGGCTTTCGTTGCTGTCCGGGTCGTAGTCCCGGGCGGTGCCCGGCAGCGCGTAGGACCGCAACCCCAGCCGCACCGCCATGTCGACGGCGCGCTGCACCCCGACCTGCGCGATCAGCTTGGCGAAGGCGGTATTCGGCGACGTCGCGAGCGCGTCGGTGACGTTCATCGACCCCCGGTAGTTGCCGGCGTTCTGCACGCACCACGTGGCCGGCGGGCAGCCGCGCGCTCCACCGCTGCCCAGACCCTTGGCCTCGAACCGGGACGGGGCGTCCAACTGGGCGTTGATGCCCATGCCCATCTCCATGGCGGCGGCCGTGGTGAAGATCTTGAACACCGAACCCGCGCCATTACCGGCCAGCGAGAACGGCTGTGGCTGCATCGTCTCGCCGGCGTCGAGGTTCAGGCCGTAGGTGCGGTTGCTCGCCATCGCGAGCACCGGGTGGGACTCCTTGCCCGGCCGGACCACGCTCATCACGCTGGCGACACCGTCGAGGTCGGGGCTGGCGAACTCGTTGATCGCGGACTTCACCGAGGCCTGCACGTCGGGGTCCAGGGTCGTCCTGATCAGATAACCGCCCTTGGCGACCTGATCCTTGCTGATGCCGGCGCGCGCCAGGTACTCCAGCGCGTAGTCGCAGAAGAACGCCCGGTCTCCGGCCGCGATGCAGCCCCGGGGCAGTTCCTGGGGCTGCGGCAGTATCCCCAGCGGCTGCTGGCTGGCTTCCCGCAGCTCATCGGCGTATTCGGGCAGGTTCTCGATCATCGTGTCGAGCACCACGTTGCGGCGCGCCAGCGCGCCGTCGGGGTTGGTGTAGGGATTCAGGGTGCTGGTGGACTGGACCATGCCGGCCAGCAGTGCGGCCTGCTGCCAGTTCAGTTCCGAGGCGTTGATGCCGAAGTAGGTCTGGGCGGCGTCCTGCACCCCGAACGCGCCGTTGCCGAAGGACACCAGGTTCAGATAGCGGGTCAGGATCTCCGGCTTGGTGAACGTCTTGTCCAGCGTCAGCGCCATCCGGATCTCGCGCAGCTTGCGTGCCGGGGTGGTCTCGACCGCCGCTCGCTTCTCGGCGTCGGTCTGGGCGACCACCAACAGCTGGTAGTTCTTCACGTACTGCTGCTCGATCGTCGAACCGCCGCGGGTGTCGAGATTGCCCGACAGATATCCGGAAAGCCCCGTCAAGGTGCCCTGCCAGTCCACGCCGTTGTGATCGGCGAACCGCTTGTCCTCGATCGACACGATCGCCAGCTTCATCGCGTTGGCGATCTCATCGCTGGACACCTCGAAACGTCGCTGGGTGTACAGCCACGCGATGACATTGCCCTTGGCGTCGACCATCGTCGACACCTGAGGCACCTCACCCTCGACGAGCTGGGCCGATCCGTTGGCCACGACGTCGGAGGCGCGATTGGACATCAGCCCGAACCCGCCGACGGCCGGGAACATCAGTGCGGCGGCTACCACGCTGGCCAGTAGGCAACACCAGGCGAGCTTGATGATCGTGACCGCAACTGGCGGTCGAGTCGGGTGGTCCTCCGGCATGGGTTACAGAGTAGCGACGAATCCGGGCCCGGAATCCATCGAGCGACCGAGACGAATGCAGCGCCGCCGGTGTCGAAAGCCGAGGTCCGGCACTGTACCGGCCTGACGGCACGGTCGTCCCAAAAAAGTGGTCACGAACGTATTGCGCAGAACGCCCCTGACCACCTAAGTTGAGCAGACAGTGCGATGCAGGTCACACCTGCTCGTCGCGGTGTGGCGCAGATCGCACTTGCGATCGACGCCGGTTTAGGAAGTCGTCTGCGTTGTCGGGGCGCGGCCAGAACGAAGGGGATCGCAGGTGTTAGGTACCAAGCCCGCCGCTCGCAAGACCACCGTGAATCCGACCGGCCAGTCCATT
>NZ_JBAUJB010000047.1:0-4486 GCF_049683355.1 Mycobacterium sp. | reverse complement strand
GCTAGCGCACGATCACAGCGCTCGGTGGCCGGGGGTCGCCCAACATCTCCCGATGCGAGGGCGGTTTGCGGCCCCCCTCGTCGGTGATTCCGTACCGCTGCGCCAGTTCGGCGCCGATCACCGTCTGGCCGCTGAGCTCACCCAGAGTCGGATCGTGGTACAGCGCATCGATGAGGTGGCCGGTGAACTCTGGGGTCTCGGCCTGCTCGGCGAACTCCGCCAGCGCGGCCGGATTGCCGTGGAAGGCCGAACGTAGCTTGTCCGTCAACAGGATTCCCATGCAGATCGACACAGTTGTGACGGCGGTGCCGCGGAAATCCACCGCCATGTCGGCGGCCATCTTGTCGACGCCGGCCTTCTGCGCCCCGTAGGCCGGGCCGTGCATATAGCAGACCGACCCCGGCGAGGAGGTGAAGACGATCAGCCCGCGGTCCGCGGCCAGCAGGAGCGGCGCGGCGTGCCAGGCCGCGATGTAGGACGACCGCAGGCCGACGTCCAGCACGTCGGCCAGTTCGCGGGGCTTCTCCCAGAACGGTGCCGCGCCGATCAGATCGTCGGAGATGACCGCGGCGTTGTTCACCAACAGATCCAGCCGGCCGCACTCCTGGCTCACCCGCTCGAACAGCCGCTCGACGGCGGCATCGTCTCGGTGGTCGAGCGGGACCGCGACGACGCCGTCGGGCGCGTCGAGCATGCTGCGCCCCGTCCCGTACACGCGCCAACCTTTGGCCGCCAGTGCGGTCGCAATGCCGCGTCCGGCGCCCCGGCTGGCACCGGTCACGACGGCTACCGGCGCCGGGTCAGTCATGAGACCAACCGTAGAGGCAATAGCTTGATCTGTTGAACCATTCTCGACGAGGAGATGCCATGAGCAGAGCGCGGCCCGACCGACCGCTACGTGTCATCAAGTGGACCACCGGCAACATCGGGCGACGGTCCCTACACGCCATCATCGGCCGTGACGACATGGAGCTGGTCGGCGTGTTCGCCCATGGTGCCGACAAGGTCGGAGTCGACGCGGCGGAGCTGTCCGGGTGGCCTGAACCCACCGGGGTGACAGCCACCGACGACATCGAGGAACTGGTGGCGCTCAAGCCCGATGCCTGTTGCTACAACCCGTTGTGGCCCAGCATCGACGAGCTGGTCCGGCTGCTGGAGTCCGGCATCAACGTGTGCTCCAGTGCCGCCTGGATCACCGGGGGCAAGCAGTCGCCGGAGGATCTGGAGCGCATTCGAAAGGCTTGCGAGAAGGGCGGTTCCACGATCTTCGGCAGCGGTGCGCATCCGGGGATGAGCAACCTGGTCGGGATGGTGCTCTCGGGCGCCTGTGAGCGCGTCGACGAGATCCGGATCACCGAGTCGGTGGACTGCTCTACCTATGAGTCCGCGGGCACCCAGACTGCGATGGGCTTCTCCCAGGACCCCAACATGCCGGGCCTGGCCCAGAGTGTGCGTCGGGAGAGTGAGGTGTTCGCCGAGTCCGCCGCGATGATGGCCGACGGAATCGGAGCCACGCTCGACCGGATCACGTTCGACGTGACGTTCACCGCGGCCACCGGCGACAGCGACCTCGGCTTCATGCAGATCCCGAAGGGCACCGTGGCCGGCGTGCACGGCTACCACCGCGGCTGGGTCGGCGACCGCAATGTGGTCAGCGTCGGGTTCAACTGGATCATGGGCGATCAGGTCACCCCACCCAAGCCGCTCGAGCACGGCCACGTCGTCCAGGTGTTCGGCCTGCCGAACATGCGCACCGTGGTGCACTGCCTGCCGCCCAGAGACTGGACCGAACCGGGCTTCATGGGGTTGGGCATGATCTACACGGCGATGCCGGTGACCAACGCGGTACCTGCGGTCGTCGCCGCAGCGCCGGGCATCGTGACGCTGGCCGATCTGCCGCCCATCACCGGGCGCTCGGCAGTCTGAGCCTCACCCGTTTTAGAAGGGTGGTGGTTTGTTGTGTTCGGTGACGAGGTCGTCGTTGAGGCGGCGTTCGGTGGTGATGGTGTGGGCGCGGTTCTGGGCGCGGGTGTGTCGGCGTCGGGGCATCATGGCGCCGCGTTGGTCGGTGTTGGTGTTGATGTTGATGTTGTGGGGTGGGTCGCCGTCCCACAAGGCCGCGGTGGGTGGGCTCAGCGCGGGGAACAGGGCCGCCCCTGCGGGGTGGGTGGTGTAGGTGTGGCCGGTGGGGCTGGTCCAGATGATGGTGCCGTCGGGCAGTTGTCGGTCGTGCCAGCCGTTCTCGCCGGTCCAGAAGGTTTTCAGGAGGTGGTGGAAGCGGCATAGGCATTTGCAGTTGGAGGCGTGGGTGGGTCCGACGGGGTAGGGCACGGTGTGGTCGATGTCGGCGTCGGTGGCGGGGGCGTCGCAGCCGGGGAAGCGGCAGGTCAGGTCGCGGCAGCGGATGAAGTCGGCCAGTGCGCGCGAGGGGGTGTAGCGCGGTTCGGGTGCGGCGTCGCCGGGGTGGGTGACGGTGCGCAACCGGGCGCGGGCCAGCAGTGGGTCGAGCAGGACCGCGGGCAGGATCCCGGCGCCGAACACGAACGCCGGCGCCGCCGGAGCGCAGGGTTCGGGATCGCCATCGGGCTTGTCGTCGGGAGCAGAAGCGCCACCGTCCTCCCCGCCGGTATCGCCGCCGTCGCCACCGTCTCCGGGATCACGGCCGCCGCCGTCGGGATCGTCGCCGTTTCCGGGGCCGTTCTGGCTGGCGGCGGTGAGGGTGTCGTGGTCGGTGATGACGTAGACGAGGGTGTTTTTGTTGGGGGGTGTGCCGCGGGTGGCCTCGCAGTCAGGGTCTGCGCACTGGCAGGTCATTGTGGTCTGTTGGATCAGTGCGCTGAGCGCGTCGGCGCGGCGTTGCTCGGCGTTGCGGGGGTCGCGGTCGCAGACGCTGTAGGCCATCTCCTGGACCCGTTTTTCGTCGAGGGCGGCGTCAGCGCTGAACAGCCGGGCCCACAGGCTGGTGTAGCCGGGCAGGTCGCCCGGGGAGCCGAATTGCACATCACGGCGGCTGACTGATTCGCGGGCGCGGCGCAGCGCGCCGGGGTCGTGGCGTTCGATCAACGCGTCGATGGCCTGTTCGGTCTTCTTGATCGACATCGCCCCCCACGCACCGATCCGCTGCGCGAGTTCAGTGTCCACGGCGGCCATCGCGGCGGGGTCTTCGATCAGGTAGGTGCGCCACACGATCGCCCGGACCAGCATTTCGTTGATCAGCCCGGCGTCGAACAGCGCCGCGACCTTGGGCAGCCGCTCGCGTAGCGCGACCCCGCGGTGGGCCTGATGCGAGGCCAGTGAGCGGGTGATGTTCTGGGCGGCGGCCAGTTCGGCGAGCACCGCGGCTTCGGGGTCGAGCCACCACGATTCGCGGTCCCCGGCGGGCAGGTCGGTGCGGCGGGTGAAGATCTCGGCCATCACCGACAACTTGCGCGCACAGGCGGCGTTTTCGGTGCGCGCCCACCCGCGGGCGGCGTCGATCAGCTCGGCGTCGCTCAGCGCGGCCAGGTCCGCGGTCTCGGGCAGCCCTCCATCGAACATGCTTCGAACACTAGTTCGACACACCGACAAGTTTCATCGAGGTGTTTCTGCCAGCGGCCGTTCAATTGCTGCCACCGGAATTAAACCCCTGACCTGCCGGTTTACGCCATCAGAACCAACAAGAAGACAGCAGAAAACGTCGAACACTTAGGGAGCAGAGGCCATGAAGAACTTCACCGCCGCCACCACCATCACCATCGCCGCCGGATTCACCGCGGCCTTCCTCGGGCTGGCCGGTCCCGCCGCCGCCGGACCGTGGCCGCCGAAAGCGGCCCCCTCCGGTACCAGCGCCGCCGACACCATCGCCGCGCTCGAGGCTGACGGCAACCGCGTGATCGTCAACCGCCAGGGATCGACCGCCCTGGACAACGCCGAGGTCGTCTCGGTCCGTCAGGGCCAGCCGATCCGCGAGTACGTCTGGGACACCCAGGGCGACGACCGGGTCCTGCAGACCACCGGCAACGTGGTCTTCGTCGATGTCAGGTAACCCGACACAGCACAAAGGGGCACCTCCACCAGGAGGTGCCCCTTTCTCGTCAGCGACCGCGGTCTCCAGCTCTTCCACCGAGGTGTTTCTGCCAGCGGCCGTTCAATTACTGCCACCGGAATTAATCCCCTGAACTGCTGGTTTAAGCCATCAGAACCAACAAGATCAGCAAGACGTAGAACACATAGGGGAGCAGGACAATGAAGAACCTCACCGCCGCCACCGCCGTCACCGCCATCGCCGCCGGATTCACCGCCGCCTTCATCGGACTGGCCGGCCCCGCCGCCGCCGCCCCTTCCGGCTCCGGCAGCGCCGCCGACACCATCGCCTCACTCGAGGCCGACGGCAACCGCGTCGTCGTCAACCGCCAGGGATCGACCGCACTGGACAACGCCGAGGTCGTCTCGGTCCGCCAGGGCCAGCCCATCCGCGAATACGTCTGGGACGCCCAAGGCGACGACC
>NZ_JBAUJB010000046.1:0-2492 GCF_049683355.1 Mycobacterium sp. | reverse complement strand
TGACCAGCCTCAAACACGCTGGGGCGCCGTGGGAGATCGGGCTGGCCGACACCCAGCAGACCCTGGTCCTCAACGGTCTGCGCGACCGGATCACCGTGCAGTGCGACGGCGGCATGCGCACCGCACGTGACGTGATCGTGGCGGCGCTGCTGGGCGCCGAGGAGTTCGGCTTCGCCACCGCGCCACTGGTGGTGGCCGGGTGCATCATGATGCGGGTGTGCCACCTCGACACCTGCCCGGTGGGTGTCGCCACGCAGAACCCGGAGCTGAGGGCACGCTTCAACGGCAAGCCCGAATTCGTGGAGAACTTCTTCCGATTCATCGCCGAGGATATCCGAAAGTATTTGGCCGAGCTCGGATTCCGGAGCATCGACGAGGCAGTCGGGCACGCCGAGGTCCTCGACACCGACATGGGTGTGGCGCACTGGAAGAGCAAGGGCCTGGATCTGACCCCGATCTTCGCGGTCCCCTCGGACACCCACGGCGCCCGGTTGACTCAGCGCCGAAGGGTGCGGGGCCAGGATCACGGCCTCGACCACGCTCTGGACCGCACGCTGATCCAGCTCGCCGAAGGGGCGCTCGCGGATGCGCACCCGATGCGGCTGGATCTGCCGGTCCGCAATGTCAACCGCACGGTGGGAACGCTTCTCGGCAGTGAGGTTACCCGCCGCTACGGGGCCCAGGGCCTCCCGGACGACACCATCCACGTGACCCTTACCGGCTCGGCCGGTCAGTCCTTGGGTGCGTTCCTGCCGCCCGGGATCACCCTCGAGCTCATCGGTGATGCCAACGACTATGTGGGCAAGGGACTTTCCGGAGGGAAGGTGATCGTCAAACCCCAGGACGATGTGCTTTTCCTGCCGGAGGACAACGTCATCGCCGGCAACACCCTGCTCTACGGTGCCACCTCGGGGGAGGTGTACCTGCGCGGACAGGTCGGCGAACGGTTCGCCGCCCGCAACTCCGGAGCGCTCGCCGTCGTCGAAGGTGTCGGTGACCACGCCTGCGAGTACATGACAGGTGGCCGCGTCGTCGTGCTCGGCAGAGTCGGCCGGAACATGGCTGCGGGTATGTCCGGTGGGATCGCGTTCGTCCTGGGCATCAACCCCAAGCGGGTGAACACCGACATGGTGGAGTTGCAGCGCCTCGACCCCGAGGACCTGGTGTGGTTGCGCGCGGTGATCGCGCAGCACGCGCGCTATACCGGCAGCACGGTGGCGACATCGGTGCTGTCGGACTGGCCGAGGCGCAGTGCACAATTCACCAAAGTCATGCCGCGCGACTATCAGCGCGTGCTGCAGGCGACCCGGATGGCGAAAGCCGAGGGCCGCGACGTCGACGCTGCGATCATGGAGGCGAGCCGTGGCTGATCCGCATGGATTTCTCGAGGTGCACCGGGTCGAGGCGACCAAACGTCCCGTCGACGAGCGGGTCGGCGACTGGCGCGAGGTCTACGAACAGCAGGATCCCCACCAGCGGGCCGGTGAGGTGTCCCAGCAGGCCCGCCGCTGCATGGACTGCGGTATCCCGTTCTGCCACTCCGGAACTGCAGGGTGCCCGCTGGGCAACCTGATCCCCGAATGGAACGACCTGGTCCGGCGCGGCCGCTGGGACGCGGCCAGTGACCGGCTGCACGCCACCAACAACTTCCCGGAATTCACCGGCCGGTTGTGTCCGGCCCCGTGCGAGGCCGCGTGTGTGCTGTCGATCTCCGAAGAGCAGACCGGCGGCAGTGTGACGATCAAACGGATCGAGCAGACGATCGCCGACCAGGCCTGGATGGACGGCATCATCGCACCGCAGCCCGCGGCCATCGCCACCGGCAAGCGCGTCGCGGTTGTCGGTTCCGGTCCCGCCGGCCTTGCCGCCGCTCAGCAACTCACCCGGGCCGGCCATGACGTGACGGTCTACGAGCGTGACGACCGGATCGGCGGGCTGATGCGCTACGGCATCCCCGAGTACAAGCTCGAGAAGGCCACGCTCAACCAGCGCCTGGTCCAGATGCGCGCCGAGGGAACACGTTTCGTCACCGACTGTGAGGTGGGTGTGGACCTTCCGATAGAGCAGCTGCGCGCCCAGCACGACGCCGTGGTGCTGGCGGTCGGAGCGCTGCGCGCCCGCGACAACGACGTCGAGGGACGCGATCTGGCCGGTGTGCATCTGGCGATGGAGCATCTGGTGCCCGCCAACAAGGAGTGCGAGGGTGACGGTCCCAGCGAGATCTCCGCGGCGGGCAAGCACGTCGTCATCATCGGCGGCGGTGACACCGGCGCGGACTGCCTCGGCACCGCACACCGGCAGGGTGCCGCGTCGGTCACCCAGCTGGACTACAACCCCGAACCGCCGGAGCTGCGCGACGACTCGCGGTCACCGTGGCCGACGTGGCCGATCGTGTTGCGGACCCGTCTGTCGCCCGCCCACGCCGAAGGTGGTGACCGCCGCTACCAGGTGGCGGTACAACGCTTTCTCGGTGACGAGCAGGGCAACGTCCG
>NZ_JBAUJB010000045.1:0-26521 GCF_049683355.1 Mycobacterium sp. | reverse complement strand
GCCGACTGCTCGCGGGCGCGCAGCGCGTCGGCGGGCGGCGCGACGTCCCAGGCAGCCGGCAGGGCCTTGGCGACCCGTTCCGGGGTGAAGTTGTAGAACGCGGCGGTGACGACCGTGGCGGGAACCGGCCCGAACGGGGCTGAGCGAGCTGCGAAGTATCCCATCCAGAAACCCCGATAGCCCAGTTCGTCAAGGGCCGATCTGGCTTCTGGGGCAAAGTAAGTCACGGCGTGCACCGGTTCGATGCGGTCGAACAGCCGGCGCGCGAGGAGCGGTTTTCTGTCCACACTCGCAGTCAATCATGTGGGTGCGAAGCGGTCTGCTAGGGTCCCCTGCAAACTTCCCAGTGGTGACAGGACAGCACATGAGGAAGGTGATCGGCGCGACAGCTGCGGTGGCAGCAACGTGTGGTGTCATCGTCGCGTGCGCCTTCTCCGCCCCCGAGGTCGTTCCCAGGGTGGCCGGCACGGATTTGCAGTCCGACATCGCCGCTCGCCTCGCCAGCGCGGGGGAGCGGCTGCAGTCGGTCACGTGCCGGGACGACCTGATCGGGGAAGTGGGCCAGACCGCGCGGTGTGACGTCGTGATCAGCCCGACCAACAGCTTCGCGCCGCTGGTCACCGTGACCGGCGTCGTGTCGCGGGCCTGAGGATGGATTTTGACCTGATCCCGGTGTTGAGCAGGGCTGAGGTCGAGGGGCTGTTGTTGGACGAACTGGCCGCTGACCGCGCCAGGCGGCCCGATTCGGCGGTGTGCGCGGGTGATCTCCAGGGCCGGCACGGGACCAGCGTGGACTGCGCAGTGGTCGCAGGTCCGGCCCGTGCGGATTTCACAGTGATCGTCACAGCCGTGGCCGGGAGCACGATCGAGTACAGCTACTGGGAGCGGGGCTGAAGAACCGCCGGGGCGTCGTCGGCGAACGCCTCGGCGGCCTCTTCGATGATCGCGCGCATCGCCTGTTCGGCCGCCGCCTCGTTCCCCAACCTGATGGCGCGCGCGACCTCGTCGTGTAGTTCGATCGCCTTCGGGTTGGGCGTGGTGGGCATCATCCCGTGATGGGTGCGACCGCTGAGCAACTCGGCGACCACGCCGTTGAGCGCCCTGAACATCTCGTTGCCGCTGGCTTCGAGCAGGGTCCGGTGAAAGATCTTGTCGGCCAGCAGATATGCCTCAAGGTTCCCCGAGCGGCCGTTGACGACCATGTCCGAGACCGCCGCTGCCATGATCCGGCACTGGTGCGGATCGGCCCGCCGAGCCGCCAGCACCGCCGCGGCCGGCTCGAATCCCTTGCGAAGCTCGGAGAGCGACAACAGCACAGCTGCGCGGTCCCCGGACTCCAATCGCCAACGAATCAGCGTCGGGTCGAAGACGTTCCATCGGTGCGCGGGCTGGATGGTGATACCGACGCGGCGGCGGGACTCGACCATGCCCATCGATTCCAGCACGCGGATCGCCTCGCGGGCGACGCTGCGTGACATGCCGTGCTCAGCACTGACACCGTCGAGCGTGATCACCTGGCCCGCCGGGTACTCGCCGGACACGATGGCCGTGCCCAGCGCGGTCAACAGGCTGTTGTGCAGCGCCCCGCCGTGAGGTTCCGGTTGCACGCATACATCTTGTCATACAGTTTGCTGGACGAGATAAGGCAGACGTTTTCGTGATGCAGATGCAATGGTATGACTTAACCGCGTCGGGCCGCCTCAGTCTTTGACGACCTGGGTGCCGCCCGCAAACTCGTCGTGTTTGCCCTGCTTGGTGGGACTGCCGTTGATGGTGATCGCAATGACGACGATGGCCACGACACCCAGCAGGCCACCGATGAAGGGCACGATCGGCAGCAACGTCCACGAGTTCCGGATCGCGGACTGAGCGGCGGTCGGCTTGGTCGCCCCTCCTGGTCCGTGCACTCGCAGACCCAGCAGTTTCTTGCCCGGCGTCCACCCTTGCGTCACCTCGAACGCGAGGTAGTAGACGAACGTCAACGCCCCGGTGAACAGGCCGGTGACCCAGATGTTGGACGCCATTCCGAGCACATACACGACGATGCCGCCGACGATCGCGACCATCACTCCGTCGATCACCCGAGCGGCGAAACGCAGGCCGAGTCCACCGGGCTGCTGTGCACCGCCGTGGGGATAGGAGCCGGGAAATTGTCCTGGTTGGGGCGGGTAGTCGCTGGTCATGGGAGTCCGCTCTCTGTGTGGATGCAGGGATGCGTCCTCACCGTATCGACCAGCCCACTCCGGGGGAGGCGATATGCGCCGAAGTCAGACGGCCGGTCAGCGCTTCCGGCTCTTCTTCTTCGCCTCGGCCTCGGCGGTTTCGGCAAGCTCGGCGGCGCGTTCGCGGGCCACCTCAGCGCGGTGACGTGCCAGTTCGGCCCACTCGCCGCTGCGGCCGCGGGCCACCTCGGCCAACTCGGGTGCGCGGTCGCGGGCCACTTCTGCGAGCTCGCCGCCGCGTGTCCTCGCGGCCACCGCCAGCTCGCCACCGCGGTCGCGGGCCACCTCGGCCCATTCGTTGGCCAGCTCGCCGCCGCGCTCGCGAGCCACGTGAGCCAGTTTGCTGCCACGCTCAGCACCCATGTGGAGGCCGTGGCCGACCTTCTCGGCGAGCTGACTGTCGGCCAGAGCGCTTCCGGATCCGTGGCCGGCGGGAAGCGCTGAGGACACGGCGTCGGACATCTTGCGCGCCGCACGGCGTCCGCGCCATCCGAGCGACGGCCTGCCCTCAGTGTCGAGAGCCGCGATGATGAGTCCGCCGATCAGGCTGACGTCGGTGACGAACGCTCGACGCTCATCGGCTTTTCGTTGGGGATCGGATTCGTTCCAGAACGCGTGTCCGCCAAGGGAACCGGGAACCACGCTGAGCGCCAGGGCGGCCGATGCCACCCGGGGCAGTTTGCCCGTCGCAAGGAGGAGTCCTCCACCGATCTGCACCGCCGCGCTGACCCGAGCCACCGTCTCGGCATCCGACGGCACGTTCGTGCCGACCGGATCCGGTAGTTTACTGAGTTCCTCGAGAGTCTGGCGGGTTGCATCCGCTGCGGGCCTGGGGCTTCGAAGGGCCTCGACGCCACGCGAGATGAACACTGCTGAGAGCATGGGGCGAGCAACACGTCGGATCAACATGACGGCTGTGTTCCCGCGGTCATGGTGCGGCAAACCCGGCACCTTCAGTCCGGCTTCGACCTGCTCCTCCGCCCGCGGTTGAGGCGCTAGGTTCGCGTAATGAGTGACCTGACCGTCGCCGTCGCCGTCGCCGGTGGCGTGGCGCTGTTGACCCTGAACAGGCCGGAGCGGCGCAACGCCTACACCACGGCGATGGGCGCCCAGCTCAGCCAGGCCTACCGGCAGTGCGACGCTGCCGACGACGTCCGCGCGATCGTGCTGACCGGCGCGGGGGATGCGTTCTGCGCGGGCGCCGACTTCGCCGCGGCGACCAACCCGTTCCACGCCGAATCCGCGGTCGGCGGTTTCACGGCGTCACCCATCGACCCCGCCGCGTTCGAACTGCGGAAACCGGTGCTTGCCGCCATCAACGGCCACGCCATCGGGATCGGGCTGACGATCGCGCTTCAGGCCGACCTCCGGATCATGGCGACCGACGCCAAATATGCTGTCGCACAGGTGCGTCGCGGTGTGGTTCCGGATTGTATGGCGCACTGGACGCTGCCACATCTGGTCGGCGGTACGGTCGCCGCCGACCTGCTGCTGACCGGGCCGACCTTCGACGGAGCGGAAGCCGCCGCGATGGGCATCGCCACCCGCACGCTGCCCGCGGCCGAAGTGCTCGACCACACGATGTCGATCGCCCGCGACATCGCCGTCAACGTCGCGCCGATGTCGGTGGCGCTGACCAAGCGGTTGCTCTGGGACACGATGAAAGGGTTACGGCCCCCGCGAGGTGGCGGCGCTGGAGACCGAGATGCACCGGTGGGTGATGGGAACCGCCGATTCGCTCGAGGGGGTGGCTGCGTTCCTGCAGCGGCGCGAGCCCCGGTGGACGTCGTCGGTGTCGCGGGACTGGCCGTCGGTGTCCGACCCGCGCCAGGACTGAGCGGTCCGGGGATTGGGGCCGGCGATAACGGGTAGAGCGACTCAGACAGCGGAAAGTCCGCTGGCACGACCCGTGAGGAGTACGAGATGCTTTGGACGATCCTCGGAGCCATCGTCGTCGGGCTGATTGTGGGAGGTCTCGCCCGACTGATCATGCCCGGAAAGCAGAACATCGGGGTCATCATGACCGTGGCGCTCGGCGCCCTCGGGTCCTTCCTGGGCTCCTGGGTGACCTATCAATTCGGGTACCCCAACGAAAACGGCGGTTTCGAGATCATCCCGTTCTTGGTCGGCATCATCATCGCGATCGTGTTGATCGCGATCTACCTCGGTGTCACCGGACGGCGCAGCACCGCCGCTCGCTAGCACCGCGCGTGGGCGCGTCCTGACCCCAATCCGCCGGAACGGGTCAGCCGGCGAACCTCTTGCGTCGGTACAACGTGCCCACCGCCAACAGCAGCAGGCTGACCACCAGGATGGCGGTGGCCAGCACGTTGATCTGCGGCGGCACCGCCGCTTTGACCGCCGCGTTGACGTAGAGGGGGTAGGTGACGGTCGACCCGCTGACGAAATAGGTGATGATGAAGTCGTCCAGTGACAACGCGAACGACAGCATCGCCGCCGCGACGATGCCGGGCACGATCAGCGGCAGCGTCACCTTGAAGAACGTCCGCGCCGGACCCGCGCCCAGATCCAGCGAGGCGTCCTCCAGGGTCCAGTCGAAGCCGCGGACCCGGGCACGCACCGTCATCGCGATGAAACTGACCTCGAAGGCGATGTGCGCGATCAGGATCGTGGTGTAGCCGGCCGGCCAGCTGAGGTCGAGGAACAGGGTCAGCAGCGCCGCACCCATCACCACCTCGGGGGCCGTCAGCGGCAGGATCAGGAACGTGTCGACCGCTCGCTGTCCGCGCCAGCGCTGGCGCACCAGCGCCACCGCCACCAGCGTGCCCAGCACCAGGGCCACCGCGGTGGACACCGCGGCGACGTTGAGGCTCAGTTTCAGTGCGTCGGTCAGGGGCGGGTACTTGAACGGGTCCGCCCAGTTGTCCAGCGTGAAGCCTTCCCAGCTGTAGTTGAATCTGCCGACGGGCTTGTTGAACGAGAACAAGATGATCACGAAGATCGGCAGGAACAGATACAACAGCACCAACCCGGCAACGATGCGCAGCAGCACGTCACCCCAATTGCGCCGTGACTTCAGCCTCTTCGGGCGGGGTTCCTGCTGTGCGGCGGTGGCGACCGCGGCGCCTGCCTGAGTCGTCATACCAGGTCCTCCGTGCCCAGCGCCCTGGCGTAGAGCAGCACCCCGACGAGGATCGTGACCATCAACCCGAGGCTGAGCGCTGCAGCGGCAGGGTAGTCCTTGACGACGAGGAACTGTTTCTGGATGACATTGCCGATCATCGTCGTCTGGGTACTCCCGAGATAGTCGGCGTTGATGAAATCGCCCACCGACGGGATGAACACCAGCATGCTGCCGGCGAGCACGCCCGGCATCGACAGCGGCAGGATCACCTTGCGGAAACTCCGTGGCGTCGACGAGTAGAGGTCCTTGGACGCCTCGAGCAGCCGTGGATCGATCTTCTCGAGGCTGACGTACAACGGCAGGATCATGAAGATGATCCAGTTGTAGGTCAGCCCACCGATGACCGCCCAGCTCGTGGACAGCAGGCGCCCTTCGTCAGGAAGCAGGCCGATGGTGCCCAGCGCGGTGACGAGCCAGCCGTCGTCGGCCAGGATCGTCTTCCAGGCGAGCGTGCGGATCAGGAACGTCACGAAGAACGGCAGGATGACAAGGCCGAGGATCAGGTTCTTGAAGCGACCCGCCTTGAACGCGATGACGTATGCCAGCGGGAACGCCAGCACCAGGCACAGCAGGGTGGCCGCGAACGCGTAGCCGAAGGACCGGAAGATCTGCTCGCGGTACTCGGTGAACGCGTCACCGAAGTTGCCGATGTCCCAGGCGAACGTCAGCGTCGGCATGAACACCGACCCGCCGGTCTCCGACAACGATGTGCGCGCCAGCGAGACGAACGGCACCACGAAGAAGATGCCGAGGTACGCGAGCGCCGGCAGGACCATCAGATACGGGGCGATCTTGCTCCGCTGCCGACTGCTGGTGGCGACACCGGCCATGTGTCAGCCGCCGGTGACGGCGGCGTACGCGGTGTTGTACTCCTGCGTCTGCTCGTCGGTCAACGCCGCCCAGCCCTTCGACTTCGCCAGCACGTCCTCGGGGGGGTTGATCAGCGGGTTGCGGGCGGCCTCGGGATCGATCTTCTCCAGTTCCTCGGTCATGCCCGAGAGCACCGGCACGTACTGGACGTAGGAGACCAGTTTGGCGTAGTTGACCCGGTCATAGACGTAGTTGATCCACGCCTCGGCGGCCTTCTGGTTCTGGGTGGTGTAGGGGATGACCATCGTGTCGACGAAGGTGGTCGCGCCCGTTTCGGGGACGATGAACTGCAGATCGGGGTTGTCGGCCTGCAGCTGTACCACATCGCCCGAATAGGCCTGTCCGACAGCGATGTTGCCGGCCGCCAGATCGTCGGCGTAGTCGTTGCCGGTGAACCTGCGGATCTGGCCCTGGTCGTTCTGTTCGCGCACCAGGTCGATGGCCTGCTGCACGCTCTCGGTGGTCGGGTTCTCCGGGGTGTTCCCCTGCGAGAGCATGATCATCCCGAGGCCGTCCTGCGCGTCGGAGAACAGGCTGACCCGACCCCGGAACGCGGGATCCCACAGGTCGTCGATCGTCGAGATGTCGCGGCCGGTGGCGGCGCGGTTGTAGGCGAGCCCGACGAGGCCGGACATGTACGGCGCGCTGAACTGACGACCCGGGTCGACGCTGGCCTCCAGCAGGTCGGGGCGGATGTTCTTCTTGTTGGGCACGCCTTCGTCGCTGATGTCGTTGAGCCAGCCGAGTTGGTGCAGTCGCACCGCCAGGAACGTGGTCGGGATCGCCAGGTCCGCGCCGATGTCCTGCTTTCGCGACAACGGCTCCCGGTTCTTGGCGAACCACTGCTCGTTGTCGTTGAAGTCTTCCTTGTAGTCGACGGTGATCCCCGACGCCGTCTGGAAGTCGGCGATGAACCCGTCTGCCATGTACAGCGGCCAGTTCGAGATGCGCAGCGTGCCGCTGGCGGGACCACCGTCGTCGGTGGGGGCGCTGGAGGTGCCGCTGTCCGATCCGCAGGCGGTCAGAAACGACGAGCCCAGGGTCAGCGCGGTCGCGGCCGCGGCCCCACCGCCGATGAAACGCCGTCGAGAGGTCCGGCTCGAGGTCAGCCGCGCGAGCAGCGCGGGATCGGCAGGGAAGGGAAGATCACGGGACATGGCAACTGTGCCTTTCGTCGGCTCCGATGGGGGACGGGGTCACGCCGGACCGGCCGGCGGGGGGAGCGTCAGGAGTCGTCGAGCATCTCCTCGAGATCCTCGGTGGTCGGGATGTCGGCGCCGGGCAGCACCAGTGAGGCGTCCGGAGCCCAGCACACGTAGACCTCGTCGCCCGGACGCAGCAGCGGCAAATCCTGTTCCGGTCCGACGTGGGCGATGATCTCCGAGTCGTCCGGTGCTGCCAGCAACAGCCGCACCACCGGCCCCTGGAAGGTCAGGTCGCGTACCGTGGCCCGGACGCCGGCCACATCGCCGGTCGGCGCGTCGATCGACACCCGCACCCGCTCCGGGCGGACCATCAACGCGGCGTGGCCGCCGGGCTCGATGGTGGTGTCACCCGGACGGGCCTTCAGCGTCGAGCCGAGGACCTCGACCTCCACGAACTCACGGTTGGCGCGCCCTGTCTGGCGCCCCGACCAGAGGTTGGCCTGGCCGATGAAGCTCGCGACGAACACCGTGGAGGGCCGGTCGTAGATCTCGGTCGGGGTGCCGATCTGGTCGACGTTGCCGGCGTTCATCACCGCGATCCGGTCGCTCATCGTGAGCGCTTCCTCTTGGTCGTGGGTCACGTAGACGAACGTGATCCCGACTTCGCGCTGGATGCGCTTGAGCTCGAACTGCATGGCGTGGCGCAACTTGAGGTCCAGCGCGCCGAGCGGTTCGTCAAGCAGCAGCGCACTGGGGTAGTTGACCAGAGCACGAGCCAGGGCGACTCGCTGCTGCTGGCCGCCGGAGAGCTGGGCGGGCTTACGCTCCGCGAAATCGCTCAGGCGCACGATCTCGAGGAGTTCGTCGACGCGCTTGCGGACCTCTGCCGAGTTCAATTTCGCGGACTTCTTGCGACTCCGCGGCCCATAGGCGACGTTGTCCCACACGGTCATGTGCGGGAAGAGCGCGTAGTGCTGAAACACCGTGTTGACGTTGCGCTTGTTCGGCGGGGTTCGGGACACATCCGCGCCCTCGAGCCGGATGGCGCCCTCGGTCGGCGTCTCGAAGCCAGCGATCATCCGCAGCGTCGTGGTCTTGCCGCACCCCGACGGTCCGAGCATGGAGAAGAACTCCCCGGACGCGATCGAGAAGTCCGCGTCGGCAACCGCGACGTAGTCGTCGAAGCGTTTGGTGACGTGGTCGATCTCGATGACGGGACCGCCCTTGGCGTGGGTGGCCTCCGATCCCGCCGTGTGGTCTACAGCGGTGGTGTGTGTGCCGGTCAGCGCAGGTCCTCCTCAGGTGCAGCCGCAGGGGCTGTCGATAAACCTTCGCGGATCGGACGGACCTTCGCAAGCGATTCCGCAACGAATTTACAAAAACACAATGGAATCCCTCGCTGCGTCGGGCCGATCGCATGAGAATCCGCGACGTCCGCGCACGGTGCTGTCGCCGGAACGGAGATCCGCCGGCACAGTGATCGTGATCTCTTCAGTGTCGCAGCCGACGGGCTCGCCACGCGCCGGAATTCGGCGGCCCGGTCGGCTAGCCGTTTAACTGGGTCATCGTGTGGGGTAATGAGTAGTGCATGGCTTCAGTCGACGTGGCAGTTTCTTCCGAACTCACTCCCGAACGCGCGTGGGAGCTCGCCTCGGATCTCCGGCGCTTCGACGAATGGTTGACCATTTTCGGCGGTTGGAAGAGCGAGGTCCCCGCAGTCATCGACGTCGACACCCAGGTCTCGTCGCTGATCAAGGTCAAGGGATTCCGCAACGTCATCCACTGGCGCGTCACCAGGTACGACGAGCCCAAGGAGATCGAACTGCTCGGCAACGGCCGCGGTGGTGTCTGCATCACGCTGACGATGCAGGTCGAACCGGGCGGCCGGGACGACCCCGGCGGTGTCGACGGGTCGACATTCCGGGTCATCGCCGAGCTGTCCGGCGGACTGCTGAACACGCCCGTCCGCGGGGTGGTCGCCAGGGTCATCAAGGGGGACGTGCGCCGGTCGGTGTGCAACCTGGCCGAGCTGCGCTGACGTCACCCCCACTCGTGGTTCATCGCGCGCGATTCGTAGCGGGCCTCCGGCGATTCGACGGTGGGTGAGCGCTGTCGAGACAACGCGATCAGCACCATCGCCAGTGCGGCGGTGATGGCTCCGGCGACGAAGATGGCGACGAAGCTGCTCTCCATCGGGGTCCCCGCCAGGGTCGTCCGGCTCAGCAGGACCGCGACCAAGGCGGCCGCGGTGGAGCTACCGACTGTGCGGGCGATTGCGTTCATGCTGGTGGCAACCCCGGTCTCACCGGCTGCGACCTCGCCGACCACCAGTGCGGGCAGTGCCCCGTAGCCCAGGCTGATGTAGGCGTTGGCCAGGATGTTCGCGGTGATCACCTGCCACGGTGACGTGTGCGCGAACGCGATGAACAGAAAGCCGGTGATCCCCGCCATCGCAGCGACCACCAGAACCGGCCGGGCGCCGAACCGGTCGATGAAGCGGCCGCTCAACAACGCGACCACGAAGCCGGTGACCGCGCCGGGAAGCAGATAGATCACGCTCGCCTCGAGCACCGTGGCACCGAATCCGTAGCCCGCCACATCCCGTGGGATCTGCACGAACTGGGTGAGGCCCAGGAATGCGAAGTACAGACCCATGCCGACGCAGATGGTCGCTAGGTTGGTGAACAGCATCGTGCGCCGCGACAGCATCCGGGTCGAGACCAGTGGCCGTGCGGTGCGCTTCTCCCATACCCACCACCCGACGAGTACGACGACCCCACCGACCGCGCTGAGGACCGTCCGCGGCGAGGCCCACCCCCACGAGGTTCCCTGGGTGATCGCCAGCAGCAGCGCCGACAGTCCCGCTGCCAGGCCCAGCGCACCCAGCCAGTCGATCGTGCCGGTGGTGCTGCGTGGGCGGTCCGGGACCACGACCACCACGATGACCAGGACGAGCACCGTGAACGCCGTGGTGAGCCAGAAGACGCGGTGGTACCCCGGGTCGCCGCTCATCAGTAGGCCCACCACCACCAGGCCGGTGCCCCCGCCGAATCCCAGCGTGCCGGACAGCACCGCCATCGCCGATCCCATCCTGTCCTGCCTGATCTCTTCGCGCAGGATCGCGATGCTGATCGGGTACAGCGCAAACGATGCCGCCTGCAGCACCCGGGCCAGGATCAGCAGCGGAAGTGATGCGGTGGTGGCGGCCAACAGGGAACCGGCCAGCACGACAGCCAGCACGATGAGCAGCACCCGCTTCTTGCGGTGCAGGTCGGCCAGGCGCCCGATCAGCGGGGTCGCTGCGGCGGCAGCCAGCAGGTTGGCCGTCACCACCCAGCTGACCGCCACCGTCGACGCGCCCAGCTGGTCGGCGATCACCCCGAGCACCGGGACCACCGCGGTCTGCAGCACCGCCACGGTGAGCACCACCACGCTCAGGCCGACGACCAGGAAGCGCGGCGCCTTGATCGGCGGGTCGACAAGGCGGCCGGACGTGCCGGTGCCCGTCTCGCGCACGTCCGCTCCGATCGTTAGTCCATCTTGGTTTCCTGACGATTATCACGTCTGACCGAGCAGTGCCGACAACCGGTCGAGGGGTAGCCGCGGAGAGCGGTGCCCGTCGCGCCCGATCATGTCGGCGTTGACGACCAGCGCGTTGAGAACCGCCTCCTCCACGCTCTGCACGACCGCGGTGTAGAGGTCGTCCATCCGACCCCAGGGTACGAAAGCAATGGTGCCGAGCTCGTCGCCGTTCGACCGGCCCGAGAGGGAAGGCACTGGCCAGGTCGGGGACGTCGGCGGTCGAGAAGGCCAGAAAGATGTCACCGGAGAAGTGACTGCCGGTGGTGCCGGTGCGCGCCAGCCCCAACGGGACCCGTCGTGCCAGCGCTTTGCACTGGCCGGGAAGCAGCGGTGCGTCCGTCGCGACGATCACGATGACCGAGCCCGCCCCCGGCGGTGCGCCGGTGAGGTCCCGCTCGAACCAGTCACCGTCGAGCGGGTTGTCCTCGAGCAGGCGCGGTCCGACGTGGTGACCTGCGGCCGTCAGCTCGGCGCGCGATCCGAAGTTCGCCTGTACGAACACCGCGACGGTGAAGGTCGGGCGCCGTAGGGCACCAGTCGGGACGCGGTACCGTTGCCGCCTTTGAAGTCGTAGCAGTTCATCCCGGTGCCTCCGCCCGCCGACCCCTCGGGCACCGGCCCTGCGGTCGCGCTGTCGAGCGCAGCTTCGACGTGCTCGGGGCGGACATGGTCGCCGTTGATGTCATTGAGGTAGCCGTCCCACGTCTCGGTACAGACCGGCAGCAGCCACTGACGCGCCAACTGTGGGACGACCCGGTTCCCCCAGCGCACCACGCCGGTGTGAGCGGCCCCGACAGCATGGGTATTCGACAGCACGACAGGAAGATTGAATGATCCCGCCTCGTCGATCCATGTGGTGCCCGTCATCTCACCGTTGCCGTTGAGGGAGAACCAGCCGGCGGCGCAGGGTTCCCCGACGCCGCCGCGCCCCCGCGGCAGGATGGCCGTCACCCCGGTTCGCACCGGCCCTTGTCCGACCACCAGCGGGCCGTCACCTTCGATCAGGGTCGTCATCCCGACCTCGACACCTGCGACATCGGTGACGGCGTTGAGCGGACCGGGTGTGCCCGGCAGCGGAATGCCCAGGTGTCGACCCTCGCAAAGACCGCCGGGGCGGCATTCGCCGCAGCCGGCCTCGGAGCCCTGGCCACCACACCTGCGGTCCAGTCGCCGTGGTATGACCGGCTGAAGAAGCCCGATTTCCAGCCGCCCCGACTGGCCTTTCCCATCGCGTGGAACATTCTCTACAGCGACATCGCCGTCGTGTCCGCCTCGACGATCGACACGTTGAACGACCGCGGAGAAACCGAGCAGGCGCGGGCGTACACCCGTGCGTTGGCCGCCAATCTGGTGCTCAACGCCGGCTGGAGCTGGATCTTCTTCAATCGCAAGCGGTTGGGTGCGGCTGCGGTGGGTGCAGGTCTGCTGACCGCCAGCAGTGTGGACCTGGCGCGCCGGGCGGCCGCGGTGAACACCCCTGCCGGTGCGGCGCTGACCGCGTATCCCGTGTGGTGCGCGTTTGCGACGACGGTCCTGTCGACGCGGATATGGCAGCTCAACCGCTGAGGACCAGCGAGGTGGCCTCGGACTGGCCCGGTTGCTTTACGATCGGCTAGTCGCGTACTTTACGTTCGTAAAGTAAATCGACGGGAGTGGGCCGTGAGCACCATCGCGGCGCAGGCACACCCGGCGTCGGATACCCGTGCCCGGCTGATCCACGTCGCCGTCGGCCTGTTCACCCGGCACAGCTACGCCGGCACCTCCCTGCAGATGATCGCCGACCACCTCGGGTTCACCAAAGCAGCGATCTATCACCACTTCCGGACCCGTGAGCAGCTGTTGCTCGCGGTGCTCGAGCCTGTGATGGAGGAACTGGCGGAAGTGATCGACGCTGCGGAGGCCAAACGTTCGGTGTCCGCCAGAGCGGATCGGATGTTGACCGGATACGCAGCGCTGGCGGTGCGGAACCGGGGTCTGGTGGGGGTGCTCGCCGCCGACCCCAGCGTCGCGGAAGCACTCGATGCGCACAGTGACTGGACGCGGTTGATCGCACGCCAGCTGTCTCTTCTCTCCGATGTCGATCCCGGGCCGGCGGGCAGGGTCAAGGCGGCGATGGTGTTCGCGGGCCTGGCTGCCGCGGCGGGTCCGTTGTCGGCCGAGCTGAACGACGACGAATTGCAGTCCTATCTCGTCGACGCAGCGCGACGAACGCTGGGTCTGCGCATCCGGCGGCCGCGCCAAGCATGAGAAGTGGTTACTCAGAGAGGAAATCGGGATAAAGACTGCAGTGGTCACCGGGGGCGGCTCGGGCATCGGGCGGGCGGTGGTGCAGCGGTTGCGGGCCGACGGACACCACGTCGCGAGCATCGACCTCAGCCCGTCCGACGATGAGCACGCTCATGTCGCCGACGTGACCGACCGCGTTCAGGTGGATGCTGCGCTGAGCGCGATCCGTGCGCAATCGGGCGAACCGGTGTCGATCCTGGTGAACGCCGCGGGCCTGGACGGGTTCGAGAAGTTCACCGACATCACCTTCGCCGAATGGCAGCGCGTGGTGGAAGTGAACCTCAACGGGGTGTTCCACTGCATCCAGGCGGCACTGCCCGACATGATCGCCACGGGCTGGGGCCGGATCGTCAACATCTCGTCGTCGAGCACCCACTCGGGGACGCCCTACATGACGCATTACGTGGCCGCCAAGTCCGCGGTCAACGGGCTGAGCAAGTCTCTCGCGCTGGAGTACGGCCCGGCCGGCATCACCGTCAACGCCGTTCCGCCCGGCTTCATCGACACCCCGATGCTGCGCGGTGCGCAGGCGCGCGGTCTACTTGGAGAGTGCAGGCAACCATCGACGCCACGCCGGTGCGGCGGATGGGCCGCCCCGAGGACATCGCGGCAGCCTGCGCATTCCTCGTCTCGGAAGAAGCCGGTTACATCACCGGCCAGATCCTCGGGGTCAATGGCGGCAGGAACACCTGAGTGACGGTAGAACCGGCACATTTCACGCAGGTCGACGGCGGTTTCATGCCCACCCGATTCGCGCAGAGCCACTGGGGTGACGATCACCTCAACGGTCCGGCGATCGTCGGGTTGGCGGCCCGCGGTCTCGAGATCGCTTGTGGGTCAACGGAGTTGCGACCGGCTCGATTGACGGTGGACCTGTTCCGCGCGGCGCGGAACGTGCTCACTACCTTGGACATCACAGTCGTGCGCGACGGCCGTAGGGTCCGGGCGGCGGAGTGTGACGTCGTGCAGAACGGGCGCGTCACGGCCAGGGCGACGTTGGTGCAGTACCGGCCGTCGACTGCGCCGCCGGGAAATCTGTGGAAGTCGGCGACCAGCTTTCCGGAGCCACCGCCGACCGACGGCACCGTTCTGCCGTCCGTGGGTAGCGACGATGCCGGATGGACCCGCTCGCCGAGCGAGCACCAAAACGACTCACGAAAGCGCTTCTACAACGACGGCATCAGTGTTGTTGCGGGGGAGAGCAACTCACCGTTCACCCGGGCGGCGATGGTGGCAGAGGCGACCAGCCTGGTGACCAACCTCGGCAGCGCCGGCGTCGGATACATCAACGGTGACCTGACCGTGGCGCTCTCGCGTCTTCCTGTCGACGACTGGATCGGCATCCAGGCTGACTCGCATCACGCCGACGAGGGCATTGCTGTCGGCACCGCCACGCTGTTCGACAGCCTGGGCGCGTTCGGTGCGGGAACGACGACTGCGATCGCGCACCCGGACGCTCAGATCGACTTCTCGACCAGGGAATTCCGCTCCGGAATCAACTACGAGTAGCTACACGCAACCGCTCACGCTGATGCGCCGCCCGAAGTCTGCGCACACCGTGACATCCGCCGGAGGTGGCGGTGGTGGCGGCGGAGGAGGCGCGGCGGTGTCGTAGTCCTGCGGCAGCGGGACGTACTCGGAAGGCGGCGGGACCCACGGCGCGATGGCGTCGGCGATGCTGCCGCACGCGTTCACCGAGACGTGGCGACCCCCGACCGACCCGCACACGTCAGCCGAGGCCTCGGGTGGTTGCGGCACCGCGTAGAGCCCCATGGTCACCAGGCAGAGCCCGACCGGTCCGACGATGCGCATCACCCACACGTCCGGGATCGTACCGCGCCAGCACTGTTGATCCGGTGGATGTCGGCAGACGTACACTCGTTGCGGTCACGAAGGGGGCTGCTATGACCAGCACGCTGCCCGACAATGCCTCGCTGGGCCCCTTGCGCGAGGAGGTGCGCACCCTGCACCGGCAGGTGAGCGAGGGAGACGTCGCCGGGACAGGGTTCGTCCGCAGGCACCACCCGGGTCCGGACCTCGCACTGGCGGATCGATCCGGTCCGTTCTCGTTGGATGACGCAGAGTTGACGGTCGCACGGAGCTACGGCTTCTCCGATTGGGCGTCCGTCGTCCACTATCTGGGGATCGTCGCCGACCTCGCCGTCGACCCGAGCCGAGTAGACGCCGACACCCTTGCCGCGCCGGACCGGTTCTGTGCGCTTTCGGTGCTGGGCTACACCGACGACGACGCACCGCAACGGCGGGCTGCCGCAGCCGAGATGGCCGCCGCTGAACCGGACCTCGTCACACAGCATGTGTGGGCTGCCGCGGCAGCCGCGGATCCGTTGGCGCTCAGCACCCATCTGGCCGGCCAGCGTGACCTGGCGACGACCACGGGCGGGCCGTACGGCTGGGTGCCGCTGATGTACCTGTGCTACTCCCGTGTCGAACTCGGCCGGACCCGAAGTCAAGTCCTCGCTGCGGCAACGCTGTTGCTGCAGGCCGGTGCCGATCCCAATGCCGGGTACCTGTGGCGTGGGATGTCGACGCCGTTCACCGCCCTCGCCGGAGCGTTCGGGGAAGGCGAGTTGGGGCCCCGCCGCCAGCCGCGCCACCCCTACGCGCCGGAACTGGCCACGCTGCTGCTCGAATGGGGCGCCCACCCGGTCGACCAACAAGCGCTCTACAACCGGATGTTCCGCCCCGACGACTCGCACCTGAAGTTGCTGTTCGGCCACGGACTGGCAGACGCCGGTCCCAGCCCGTGGGAGCTGCGGCTCGGCGAGGCCATTCCGACCCGGGAACAGATGTGGCACACCCAGATCAGCTGGGCGACCGAGCACGGATACTCCCGGCGACTCGCTCTGCTGGCGCGCCACGGAATCGTCGGTTACGGCGCGCGCGATCACCCGCAGAGCGGGTAACATCCGGCCCGAGAAGCGATCCCGTGAGCCGCGGTTGCCCCGGAGCGAGAAGAGCCACGATGCCGACAGTGATTACCGACGATGGTGTGGAGATCTTCTACAAGGATTGGGGTTCGGGTCAGCCGATCGTCTTCAGCCACGGGTGGCCGCTGTCATCTGACGACTGGGACGCCCAGCTGATGTTCTTCCTCGACAAGGGCTACCGGGTGGTGGCCCACGACCGGCGCGGTCACGGCCGTTCCACCCAGGTCGCCGACGGCCACGACATGGATCACTACGCCGATGATCTCGCCACTGTGGTCAGGCACCTGGAGTTGCGGGATGCGGTGCACGTCGGACACTCCACCGGAGGCGGGGAGGTGGTTCGATTCCTGGCCCGCCACGGGGAGGGGCGCGCCGCCAAGGCCGTGCTGATCGCCGCAGTGCCCCCGCTGATGGTGCAGACCGAGGCCAACCCGGGCGGGCTGCCCAAGGCGGTGTTCGACGACTTCCAGACCCAGGTGGCCACCAACCGCTCCGGTTTCTACCGCGCGGTTCCCGAAGGCCCGTTCTACGGCTTCAACCGCGACGGCGTCGAACCCGTCGAAGCGCATATCGCCAACTGGTGGCGTCAGGGCGTGATGGGTGGCGCCAAGGCGCACTACGACGGCGTCGTGGCGTTCTCCCAGACGGATTTCACCGAGGATCTGAAGAGAATTCAGCTACCGGTGCTGGTCATGCACGGCGACGACGACCAGGTGGTTCCGTACGACGATTCCGGGCCGCTGTCCGCGCAGTTGCTGCCCAACGGAACCCTGAAGACCTACAACGGGTTTCCGCACGGAATGCCGACGACTCATGCCGATGTGATCAACCGCGACCTTCTGGAGTTCATCCGGTCCTGAGGTCGCCGGCGTCAGCGCCTGCGCTGGTCGGCTTCGAGGGCCTCGCGCTGAATTCGTTCGAACTGGGCGCCCATCGCCTCGGCCAACACCGTCGCCCCTGACAGCGGGCGCACCATCACCATGAAGTCGTCGATCAGTCCGGCGTCGTCGACATGGAGGAAGTCGCACCCGGAGATCTGCTTGCCCGCCACCGTCGCCTCGAACATCAGGGCGTGGTCGCGGCCATTGCTGTCGGGGTGATCGCGCGGACATAGCGGAAGTCCTCGAACACCCGCATCACGGCGCGCAGGATCGCCGCTGTCATGGGTTTTCCCGGGTAGGGCTTAAAGGCCACCGGGCTGCTGGTGAACACGACATCATCGGCCAACAACGCTTCGATGGCGGCTTCGTCGCGGGTTTCGACCGCCTTGCGGAACGGATGCATCACACACCTCATGTCTGGTCCTGGGCGGTCGAGTTCGCCGCACGTCGTCACACGGTATCGCTGTTGTCCGGACGCGGAGCCCAACGCCGACGCTGCATGCACCCGAGGACTGTGCTGGTCGACGGTGGCTGCCCCCAGAGTGCTTGCCAGTGGGGCGGATAGCGGTTTGCGGGTCGGCCGTGGCATCACGGACGTAGCCCCCCGTCCGGCGACCGATTGCCATAGCGTGGCGATATGGCACGCATCGCGAGCGCCCCGACAACGGGCAACTATGCATCTGTCGGATTGTTCGTGTTCCGGGTAGTGGCGAGGTTGTTGTTCACGCTGCATGGAACGGTGAAGCTCTTCGGCTGGCCGCCGGGAGCTGGCAGCACGGCGCAGTTCGGGGCGTGGCCGTCGTGGTGGGCGGGACTCATCGAGGCGGTCGCAGGATTGTTACTGATATCCGGATTGTTCACTCGTGCAGCGGCATTCATCGCTTCCGGCACGATGGCGGTGGCATACTTCTGGCGGCACCAACCCGACGGGCTGCTGCCCATCCAGAATGGTGGGGAATCGGCGGCGCTGTACTGCTTCGCGTTCCTGTTGCTGGCCCTTGCCGGCGGGGGAGCGTGGGCACTCGACAATCTGCTCGGACGGCGCAGCGCCTCCGCAGACCAGCCGCAGGACTCCGGACGGGGCCTCGAGAACGCCGGGGCCTCGAGAACGACGGCGTAGCCGGGCGCTGACGGATTCCTTTGCTGTGCGCGCCAGAATCAGGTGGGTTTCCGGATTGTTCCTGCTGATGGGGCGCGCATGCGACAATTGTGGTTCTGCTACGCAGCCAGGATGGCGACCAGGATCCAGTTCGGTGTGAGGGAAGGTTTCACTGATGCGGCGCTTACGCGGCGCGACCGGCGCGCTTGTGCTCTCGACCGCGCTCCTCGTGGGGGGCGCGGGCGGCGCCGTGGCTGCGGCGGACACCGGCGATACCGCCACCCGTAGCGGACAGGATCGAACCAGCTCGTCGGAGTCCTCCGGCACCGGCAGTCGTGAATCGGCCAAGACCACGTTGCGCGATGTCGTGCGCAGCGCCACGAGCGCTGTCGAGTCCCACCGCGATCGCGTCTTCGGGTCTGCCCGGGGTGCCGATCGCGTCAAAACCCGAGGCATAGACTCCGAGGACGATGCCGTGACGGCCGCCGAGGACGAAGCTGTGGCGGCCACCGATGAGGGCGCGGAATCGGCGCCCGTCATCGAGGACGTCGTCGCGGCCGAGGCAGAGCCTGCCGAGGGCAAACCGGCTGACGGGACCGCTGCGGCAACCACGGATCCGGCAGTGCCCGCATCCGACGATGTGGCGGACGTGGCGGCCGGGTCGGCGGAACCCGAGACCGAGGTCTCCGGTGGCGCGCACTCTGCCGGGCCGACAGCGGACAGCTCACCGGAACCGACCGGTTCCGGTTCGGCGTCCCCGTACGGACCGGCCGAAGAGCAGGAGTCGGCGGCGGTGGCCGCGCCCAGGCCGCTGATGCGCGTGTTCACGACGATGACGACGGTCGTGGTGTCTCTGGGCAGCGCCGCTGCCGCGGTGCCCCCGGTGGTCTTCTCGCTGCCCTTCTCGGAGACGCCGATCTCGGACGTCATCGCGCTGCTGGAGACCGTCATGGCTTCGGTGTCGGAGTCCGCGACCGCCGCCAGCCAGTTGCCCTCCGACCTCGCCGCTGACCTCGCCGCGCTGCTCGGTGTCGAGTCCATCGGCACCAATCCCGGGGTGATCGAAGGACCCTCCGAGAGTCGTCTCGAGATCCTTGCCGAGGGAATCACCGCGGTTCCCGACACGATGGCGCCGACGCCGCTGGCACTGCCGATGACCGCAGAGCTGCTGTTCGGCGACCCGACCGAGCCGTCGAGATCCGGAGCGTTGACGTCGACGGCCTTCAGCGCTGTCGCGGCCTCACCGGACACTGTGCCGTCGCCTCTCGCCGCGCGGATGGGTGAGCACCAGTCGCTGATCGATCGCGCGTTCGGCGCACTGCTGGTGCCACTGTCGCTGTGGGCATTGGCCACCGGCGCGCTTCCCGGGCTCGCCGGTCTGGTCGTGATGTTCGGCGCCGGTATCCGCGTCGGATACCGAAACGCCAAGGCAAGCTTTGCGATGCGGGTATCCGGCATCGCGCGCTTCGCGGGTACCGGGCCGCTGGGTGTGGTCCGGTCAGGCTCGCTCATCGCGCTGCACAGCGGGGCAGGTAGGGCCGATACCCAACGCGCCCTCCGCTCGGCCGCCTGAGCCGACGATCTGCCCTAGGACTTCTTCGGGCTGGAACGACCTCTGGCGGGTCGGCTCTTCTGGGCCGCATCCGATCCGCGGGTAGCCAGCCGTCCCAGCGTGGAGACGCCGGGAACGGACGACACGGCGGTGTAGACGTCGTTTCCGGTCGCGACCAGGGCCTCCAATTGAGGCAGTAGAGCATCCATGGTCCGGATCATCGGATCGGCGAGTGCGAGGTAGCGCTCCGCCTGTGGGCTCGGAACCTTCTGGCTCGCCATGGCGTCAACCATGCCGCACGCCGCCGGTCCGGTGGGTCGGTTGCCGCGATTTTCCGGTCGCATGCGGATATCAGATGCCCAGCACAGCCTTGGCGATGAGGAAGTAGATCAGCAGGCCGGTTGCGTCGACGAACGTCGTGATGAACGGATTGGAGAACACCGCGGGGTCGGCGCGGATCGTCCGCGCCAGCAGCGGCATCGCGCCGCCCACCGTGGCCGCCATCGTGCAGACACTGAGCAGCGTCAGCCCGATCACGGTGCCGAGCTGACGGTCATAGATGACGCTGGTGGCGGCGAACGCGACCGCCCCGAGGAGCAGTCCGAGTGACAGGCCCACCCGGAACTCCCGAAACAGCACCTTGAACAGATCGGACGGCTCGACGTCGCCGAGAGCGAGCGCGCGGGTCACCGTGGTGGCGGCCTGATTGCCTGTATTGCCGCCGGTGCCGATCAACAGCGGGACGAACAGGGCCAGCGCCACCACCTGGGACAGGGTGTCCTCGAAGACTTCCAGGACCTGGACGGTCAACGTGGCGCCGATGGCCAGAACCAGCAGCCACACCATCCGCGACCGGACCAGGCTGCCGACCGGCGCGGTCAGGTATGGACGCCGCAGAGGTTCCACGCCGCTGATTCGGGCCTGATCCTCCGACTCGGCGTCCTCAAGGATCTGCAGCGCATCGTCGACGGTCAGGATTCCGACGAGGCGGTTCTCGTTGTCCACCACAGGCAGCGCCAACACCTTGAGGTCGGCGCAGCGTCGCGCGGCAGCTTCGGCTTTGTCGGAGGCACGCACCCAGTGCGCCTGGTGCATCACCTCGGCGACGGTCGTGCCGGGCGGGGCGTTCAACAGGTCCCGCAGGCCGGCAGTGCCGATGAGCTTTC
Organism: Mycobacterium sp.; assembly: GCF_049683355.1. Lineage (GTDB taxonomy): Bacteria > Actinomycetota > Actinomycetes > Mycobacteriales > Mycobacteriaceae > Mycobacterium. Next base: position 5,625 of record NZ_JBAUJB010000045.1, on the reverse strand, counting down.
GGTGCTCGTCGGCGACCGGAAGCGTGTAGACGGTCTCGGCGTCGTCGAGGTGGCGTGTCACCCGTACCAGTGCCTCGGCGGTGGTCAGTTCGGGTCGCAGTGCTACGAACTCCGGACTCATCCGGCGGCCGATGGACTTCAGCGGGTAGCCGAGGATGCCGGCTGTCTTCTCCCGTTCCTCCGGCGGTAGTCCTTTGAGGAGTCGGCGCGCGACGGTGGCCGGAAGCTCGTCGAGCAGCTCCACCCGGTCGTCGGGGTCCAACTCGGCGAACAGCGCCGCGACGGTGTCGTCCTGCAAAGCCCCGACCAGATCGCGCTGCAGGCTCGCATCCAACCTCTCGAACACCTCGAGGGCCTGGCCCTTGGGCAGCATCCGGTACAGCACAGCCTGGTGCTCGCTGTCGGATCGCTCGATCAGGTTCACCACATCGGCTGATGACAGCGTCTTGACCAGCTCGGTCAGTGGGGCCACCTCACCGTCGTCGATGGCACGATCCACTGCCCGGCTGACCGCTTCGCGCAGTTGTGCGTCGGCCTCGGTCACCGCGTACGGTCCAGACGTGGGGTGGGCGGTGACCAGCGTGGCTGCCGACTCGACATGCAGATCATTGAACACGATTGGATGCTTGGACCGTGACGTCGGCTGGGCGAGCCGGCCTCAAGGCCAATCGTCAAGTGCCGTAACCAATGAGCAAGGAGACCGCGGATGACAGCTGTCGCCATCTATCTCGTCATCACGTTCGGTCTCGGCGGTCTCGCCCTGGTGGCACGTCTGCCGCCGCTGGTCGGGTTCCTGGCAGCGGGGTTCGTCATCAACGCCGTCGGTGTCGAAGAACTGCCGCAACTGGACGTGTTGGCGGATCTTGGCGTCACGCTGTTGCTGTTCGCGATCGGTCTCAAGCTGGACGTGCGGATCCTGCTGCGCCGCGAGGTCTGGCTGACCACATCGGTGCACATGACGCTCAGCATCGTCCTCGGAGGTGCCGCCCTCTGGCTGGCTGCCGTGGCCGGAGTGGCGATGCTGGCGGGCCAGAGCATGCAGACGATCGCCCTGCTGGCCTTCGCGCTGTCGTTCTCGAGCACGGTCTTCGTGGTCAAGGTCCTCGAGGAGCGGGGCGAATCGCACGCGCTCTACGGTCGCGTCGCGATCGGCATCCTGGTGATGCAGGACATCATCGCCGTGCTGTTCCTGACCGCCACCAGCGGTCAGCTGCCCAGCCCGTGGGCGCTGGCACTGGTGGGTCTGTGGCCGCTCACCCGCGTCCTGCGCCGGATCTGGAGCCGGCTGGGACACGGAGAGATGCAGTCGCTGTTCGGCATCGTGATGGCCCTGGTGCCCGGGTATGCCTTGTTCTCCGCGCTCGGTTTGAAGGGTGACCTCGGCGCGTTGATCATCGGCGTGCTCCTGGCTTCTCATCCGGCTTCCTCCGAGCTCGCCCGATCGCTGTTCCACATCAAGGAACTGCTTCTCGTCGGGTTCTTCGTGTCCATCGGGTTGACCGGGCTGCCGGACCTGCCGACCATAGGCGTCGCTGCGCTGATGGTGCTGCTGCTGCCGTTCAAGGCGGCCTGGTACGTGCTGCTGCTGTCCCGACTGAAGCTGCGGTACCGCACCGCGCTGCTGTCCGGGCTGAGCCTGATGAACTACTCCGAGTTCGGGTTGATCGTGGTGTCGGTCGGCGTCTCGGTCGGGATGCTGGCAGAAGCCTGGCTGGTGGAGATGTCGATCGCGGTGGCCATGAGCTTTGTGGTGTCGGCATTGGTCAACGGCCGCGGGCACCTGATGGTCGAGAAGATCGCCGCCCGGCTCCCCACGCAGGACGAACACCAGCTGCATCCTGAGGAACGCCCCGGCGACGCCAGCGACGCCGAGGTGGTGGTGATCGGTATGGGCCGGGTCGGGTTCGCCGCGTACCAGCGGCTGACCGACCACTACGGGCTGCGGGTCGTCGGCGTCGACTACGACGGGCCCCGGATCGATCGTCTGGCAGCCGAGGGCCTGCGGGTCATCGAAGGTGACGCCACCGACCTGTACTTCTGGAATCAGCTCCGGCGTTCGGGATCGGTGCGCATCGCCGTGCTGGCGATGCCGCGTCACGGCGCCAACGTCACCGCGTTGGAATGCCTGCGCGAGTCGGGGTTCAGCGGCAAGGTCGCCGCGGTCGCGCGATACGACGACGAGGTGCAGTGGGCCAAGGATCACGGTGTCGGCATCGCGTTCAACGTGTATGCGGGCGCCGGGCTTGAGTTGGCCGACCAGGTCGCCGAGGGTTCCGCCCCCGGCTACCTCGAAGTCGACGGCGACGACGATGCCGCAACAGGCAACATGACCTGACGCCGAGGCGGAGCGAGAATCTTCGGGCGTGATGATTGGTTGGGCCGGTTGGAAAGTCGGGGGAGTCGATCGGTGGCGGGTATGGTCGGCCCATGAACGCGACGCCGTTCACCGGGTCCGACCCTGTCACGGTGGGCCGTGCGGCGCTCGAGCAGGCGAACTGGGCGCAGGCACGCGCCTGTTTGAACAGGCGGTGGCTTGCGGGGATGCCGCTGAGGCGTGGGAGGGCCTGAGTCGCGCTGCATGGTGGCAGGGCGATCAGGACGTGGTGTTCGTCGCGCGCGAGCGGGCGTATCGCTGCTATCAACAGCGAGCGGACGCGTGCAGTGCGGCGCGGATGGCGATGTGGCTGGCCTCGGATCATCTGGACTTCCTGGGTGATGACGCGGTGGCTACCGCGTGGCTGAGACGGGCGCGGTCGCTCACCGGAGATCTCGCGCCGTGCCCCGAGCAGGGTTACAACCTGCTGCTGGAGGCAGACATCGCGTTGCTCTGTGAGTCGGACCCGGCAACCGCGATGACAAAGGCGCGCGAGGCGGTCGAATTGGCGGGCCGAATTCCGGACGTCGGCGTGGAAGTCGTCGGCTTGGCGATACTGGGAAGTGCGCTCGTCGCACTCGGTGCGGTGGAGGAGGGGCTGCAGCGCCTCGACGAGTGCGCGACACTGGCTGTCGCCGAGGACTTCTCGGAGATCGCCGCGCCGGGCTAGTCGATCCAGCTGCCGGTCACATGTGCGGCGCGGTTCACAAACTTGGTAGGCAGCCAATGGTGCGACCCAGTAGCCCGCGTAGTGTGTCCAAGTTCGTCGACAATTGCTAGGAGAGCTTCAACAGCGGAGCAAGGAGAGCTTTGGGAAGGGGTGTTGCAGCCAAGGCCTCCCGGCTATCGAATTCGTCACAGTGACGAAATAGTGCGGTCAATGCCCGTGCGGCGGCGGGGATAGGTCCGGCCGACCGTCGAGCGCGACCTGGTGCATGGCGGGCTTCCGAACGAAAGCTGGTCGTATCGCCGGCGCGGAAGCGTTACGAGATGCGGCATCCTGTAATGCAAAAGCGTGGATAGCTTTGGTTGCACACTGGCGATCGAACCGGGCAAAGAGTTGGCGATCAACCGCAAGCGACATCGCGTCGGACGCTCAGAGGTGCGGGCCGTCGCTTGCAGTTGATGCAACCCGCATCGGGTGACTGGTAGCGGTGCGTGCTCAATGGGTGCGAGTTCTGTGTAGCGGAGCTGTAGTGGTTTGGGGTCTGTCGCCGGCTGCTCAGCGAAATACCGATAACCGCCGTACTCGAATCCGCCGTACTCGTCAGCAGGAGCATCGGCGATTGGACCCACTCAAAGCTACGGCTGGAACTGTTACCCGGATTCTGTTTGCTGTTCGGTTCGGCACCGTTACGATTCCACCATGCCGATCCCGCCTGTCGATCCAACCAGCGACAGCGCCGGCGTCGTCAAGAGCGTCATTGGAAAGGTCGCCGCGTCGCCGGGCGGGCAGTGGTTTCTACGACACATCTCGCCGCGAGTAGATCCCACGCTGATGCGAATCACGCGCGGTCGGCTGAGTTCCCTAGGCACTTGGCCGCGCAGCGTTCTGCTGTCCCATACGGGTGCCAAGTCGGGAATCGAGCGAGCCACGCCTCTGATCTACTTCACCGACGGTGACCGCGTGATTCTGGTCGCGTCGAACTACGGCGGGACCCGGCATCCAGCGTGGTATCACAACGTCATGGCAAATCCCACTGTGACACTGTGCGGGGGTGGGTTCGAAGGGCGATTCGTCGGTGAGGAAGTTACCGGCGCTGAACGTGACCGCCTGTGGGCGCTGGCCAAGCAATGGAACCCTGGCTACAACCAGTACGAAGCATCCTCTGGAGACCGAGGGATTCCTCTGCTGGCGCTCAAACCAACCGGCTAGACCGGCCCTACAGGACGTTGGAAACACGCATGACAACGCGGGTTCGCGATTGCAAGTTTGCCACCCCCTACCCATTCACTCGGGCGCCGGCGCACATGGTGACTCGCATTCAATTACACAGGGCCACAACACAACTCGCAACTGGTAGCGGTGCGTGCTCGACAGGTGCGAGTTGCAAGGAGTGCCACAGCCGACGGGTCGCCATCCGGTCGACAGCGGTTATGGCCGGTAGACGTCAGCGCGGTGGTCCACTCGGACGATGAAGACGATGCGAGCAGCGTCGTCGATTCGATAGAGCACGCGGTAGGGCCCGCGACGGGCACTGAAGAGACCGGCCAGGTCATCTCGTAGGGGCTTGCCGACCCGGCGTGGCTCACGGGCTAGATCGCCGAAGGTGAACTCGACGACGGCCGACAGCACGCGAGGCGGAATCGTGTTGAGACTGCGTCGCGCTGCGGCGGTGAAACGAACCTCGAAGGCCGCGGATGGCCCTTCGGGATCTGTCACGGGTTGTGCTGTCGCGGAACGCCGAACTCAGAGCGGATCTCGCCTTCGCCGTACGTTCGACCTGCGGCGATGTCGGCATCCGCCTCGGCGATCGCGTCCCTGATGCCGGGTTGCGACAGCCAGTACAGGGTTTCTTGCAACGATTCCCACTCTTCGAAACCGATCAGCACCGCGGCCGGTGAACCGTTCTTGGTGATCGTCACCTGGTCTCTCGTCAGCGTGACGGCATCGACGAACTCGTTGAGTTTGTCCTTGAGCTTCGAGATCGGCAGGATCTGCATCCTGCCAGTATAGGCTGTGATTTGGCCCGATGACAGGGCTAAATTAAGGCTTTAACTGGTAAAGGTGCGCGTTACGAGGTGCGAGTTGGATGGTCAGCTGTCTGGTCGCTCCAGGGCTAAACGTCCGGGCAAGGTGGAACAAGTGGGGTTGACCCCTGGAGGTGGACATCTGATCGCGGGACTGCTGGTCCTGCGGGGAGGATGTTCCCGTGTCGGGAAACCGCAAGAAGTACACACCGGAGTATCGCGAGCAGGCCGTGCGTCTGGTCGTCGATACCGGACGCCCGATCGCGCACTGTCGTTTGCCATGAGCTTGGGACCAGTTTGACCTGATTTTGCCAGGGTGATGGGACCACCTGGATTGCCAGTTATGGGACCACCGGCGCGTTGCGTCGGTGGTCTCTTCGTTTGCCCGTGCGATCGTCGTGACAGTTCACGTCAACGGAGGTGCGGGCATGGCTTTAGGGAGGTCAGTGTGAATGAGATCAGGGAAGTGCTCAGAGTGTGGTTGGGGGTGGCGGGGCTGCCGGCACCGGGGTACCGCAGGATCGCCGCGCATTGCGGCCTGGACCGCAAAACCGTGCGCC
>NZ_JBAUJB010000044.1:0-14939 GCF_049683355.1 Mycobacterium sp. | reverse complement strand
TCAACGGCGGCGCCATCGCGCTGGGACACCCCGTCGGCAGCACCGGCAGCCGGCTCATCACCACCGCGCTGCACGAACTGGAGCGCACCGACAAGACCACGGCGCTGATCACGATGTGCGCCGGCGGTGCGTTGTCCACCGGCACCATCATCGAGCGGATCTAGTGCAGGCCCCACCGGTTCCGGCAGCCGACCGCATCGCCGCGGCCCAGGCCTACATCAGCGCGCTGGCCAGCCATGACGCCGACGCGGTGCCGTTCGCGCGCGGTTGCACCCGCGTCGAGGTCGGCCTCAAGACCGGATTTTCGGGGAATCACCTGCGCCGCAGCCTCAACCGCGGCTTTCAGTACCGCGTGATCCAGTCGGTCACCGACCCGGAATTCACCGTTGACGGCGACACGGTCCGGGCCCGGTTCGACCTCTCGACCAAGCCGACACTGGCCGGGCGTCGCGTCGGAGCTCACATCGACGAGACGTTCCTGATCCCGGCCGACGACCCCGCCGGTGAGGCGCGGATCCACCACATCCGGGCCAACATCCGCCCGTTTCTGACCCGATAGGATCCCGTCATGGCCACACCCCCGCGGCCCCCAAGCCCGCTGACTCCCAAGCAGGTCGAAGGACTCAACTCGAAAGCGGTCGGCGTCGGCATCAAATGGATGTCGAAGCTCAACACGTGGGCGTTCAAGGCCACCGGCGGCCGGCTCGGGTCCAAGTGGCGCGGCGGCTCCAACCGCTTCAGCGCTCCTCCTCCGGTCGGCATCTTGACCACCATCGGCCGCAAGACCGGTGAACCCCGTGAGAGCCCCCTGTTGTTCCTGCGCGAGGGCAGCCGTGTGGTGCTGGTCGCCTCACAGGGCGGCCGCGCCACGAACCCGATGTGGTACCTGAACATCCAGGCCAATCCCCGGGTCTCGTTCCAGATCAAGAACGAGGTCCTGGAGCTGACCGCCCGCGACGCCACCGACGCCGAACGGGCCGAGTACTGGCCCAAGCTCGATGCGATCTATCCCGATTTCGCCAACTACCGGACCTACACCGACCGCAAGATCCCGATCATCGTCTGCGATCCCATCTGAGGTTCGGGCGCTCGGCACGGGTGGGCGGCCCGGTCGCCGGATTAGGATTCGACCATGGCCAACTCCCGCCCCAAGTACATGGACACCGCCGTCGGCGACTTCCTCGTGAAGTGGGTATCGCGGCTGAACACGTTCTTCTACCGGCGAGGCAACGGAAAAGGACTTGGAACCACCATCGGTGGCATCCCCGTCGCGTTGCTGATCACCACCGGCCGCAAGACCGGTCAGCCGCGGACAAGCCCGCTGTACTTCCTCGGAGACGGGGACACGGTGGTCTTCGCGGCCTCCAAGGGCGGCAGCGACAAGCACCCCATGTGGTACCTCAACCTCAGGGCCGACCCGAAGGTGCAGGTCCAGACCAAGGACGAGACGCTCGACCTCGTCGCGCGTGAGGCCACCGATGACGAACGGAACCACTACTGGCCCGAACTCGTTGCGATGTATATGTATCCGAGCTATGACGAATACCAATCCTGGACCGAGCGCAAGATCCCACTCGTGATCTGCGAGCCGGCGTGACCGCCACGGCGCCGGCGGATCTGCACTTCTACTTCGATCCCGTCTGCCCCTTCGCCTGGATGACCAGCAAGTGGGTGCGCATGGTCGCCGGACAGCGTGACTACCAGGTGGACTGGCGCTTCATCTCGTTGCGAATCCTCAACGCCGACATCGACTACGCCTCACATTTCCCGCCCGAGTACGAGGCCGGCCACACCGCAGGGCTGCGGCTGCTGCGGGTGGCCGCCCGGGTTCGTGCCGAACACGGTCGCGGCGCCGTCGGCCCTCTGTACGAGGCGATCGGCACGCGCCTCTTCGACACCAGCCGCGAAGTGGACCCGCTCTCGGCGTCCGACCAGGGAGCCCGGCAGGTGCTGGAGCCGCTGCTCACCTCGGTCGGGCTGACGCCCGACTTGGCCGATGCGCTGGACGACGAGTCGTTCGACGAACTCATCCGGGCCGAGACCGAGGAGGCGCTCGCGTTGACCGGACGCGACGTCGGCACCCCGATCCTGCACTTTCGGCCGCCGGACGGCACCGCGTTCTTCGGCCCGGTGATCAGCAGGCTGCCCGGGGAGGCCGACGCCGTCGCCCTGTGGGACCACGTCGTCGGGCTCGCCTCGTTTCCCGGGTTCGCCGAGCTCAAGCGGTCACTGCGGGAACGCCCGCAGCTGGCCGGGTTCGGCGTCGATCCCGCGGAGGTGGGCAAGGAAGAGGACTGGCACGGCGGCAGCCGTCGCACCAAGAAGTAGGCCTCCGCCGCCGGCGGGACTCAGGCCCCGTACACCGGGACCGGCGGGCGCGCCTTGGCCAGCAGGTCGGTGACGACCGGTCCCAGTTCGGCGGGATCCCACTTGGCTCCCTTGTCGATCTCCGGACCGTGCGCCCAGCCCTCGGCGACACGGATCTTGCCGCCCTCCACCTCGAACACCTTGCCGGTGACCTTGCGGGACTCGACGCTGCCGAGCCACACCACCAGCGGCGAGACGTTCTCCGGTGCCATCGCGTCGAATTCGGCGTCCTGGGTGGCCATCATGTCCGCGAAGACCGTCTCGGTCATCCGGGTGCGTGCCGACGGGGCGATCGCGTTGACGGACACGCCGTAACGGCCCATCTCGGCGGAGGCGACCAGCGTCAGCGCTGCGATGCCGGCCTTCGACGCGCTGTAATTCGCCTGCCCCACACTGCCTTGCAGCCCGGCTCCGGAACTGGTGTTGATGATCCGGGCGTCCACGCTCTCACCCGCCTTGGACTTGGCGCGCCAGTACGCTGCGGCGTGCTTCATGGTGGCGAAGTGCCCCTTGAGGTGCACGGCGGTGACGGCGTCGAACTCTTCCTCGCTGGTGTTGGCGAACATCCGGTCCCGCACGATGCCTGCGTTGTTCACCAGGACGTCGAGCCCGCCGAACGAATCCACCGCGGTCTGGATGAGGCCCTCGGCCTGGGCCCAGTCGGCGACGTTGGCGCCGCTGGTGACGGCTTCGCCACCGGCAGCGACGATCTCGTCGACGACACCCTGCGCGGCGCTACCGCCGCCGGCGGGTGAACCGTCGAGACCCACCCCGATGTCGTTGACCACCACGCGGGCCCCTTCGGCGGCGAACGCCAGGGCGTGCGCCCGGCCGATCCCGCCGCCCGCACCCGTCACGATGACCACACGGCCGTCGAGCAATCCCATATGAGTTGTCTCCTTCAACTATTTGATGTCGGCGGTAGTGGTCGACAAGTAGTGCGGGGGCTCTCCACCGCCATGCACCTCGAGCGACGCCCCGCTGATGTAGGACGCCGCGTCTGACGCCAGAAATGCTGTCGCCCAACCGATGTCTGAGGGCTTGCCCAGACGACCGAGTGGCACGTTCTTCGAGATCGCGGCGATCGAGTCGGCGTCGCCGTAGAACAGCTCGGACTGTTCGGTCTCGACCATCCCCACCACCACGGAGTTCACCCGGACCTTGGGCGCCCACTCCACCGCCAGCGTGGCCGTCATGTTCTCCACGCCCGCCTTCGCCGCACCGTAGGCCACGGTCCCGGGGGTGGGCCGCCTGCCGCTGACGCTGGTGATGTTGACGATGGATCCGCCGGACTCCTGGTTCTGCATCACCGCGTTCGCGTGGGTTGAGACCGACAGCGCACCAAGTAGGTTGAGTTCGATGATCTTTCTGCTGAACTTCGCCGAGGCATCGGCGGCCGGCACATAGGGCGAGCCGCCAGCGTTGTTGACGACGACATCGAGACGGCCGTGATCGGCGATCACCGCCTTGATCAGCGATTCGACCGAGTCGTCGTCGCGGATGTCGCAGGAGTGGAAGTCGTACGGCAGCCCTTCCACCGGGCGGCGCGCGCAGGTCACCACGGTGGCCCCCTGGTCGGCGAACACCTTGCTGATGCCGGCGCCGACGCCGCGCACCCCACCCGTGACGAGGACGACGCGGCTGGCCAGACCCAGACGGACGGCTTGCAGGTCACTGTCGGCGGTGTCAGTCACTGTGCTAGCGTACCAAGCAAGTGCTTGCTTAGGTAACCACCCCACTTGAGAGTCACCGGAGCCCTTCATGACCATCAGCACAAAGACCGTGGAGCCGGGCATCGTCTCGGTCACCGTCGACTACCCACCCGTCAACGCGATCCCGTCGCGCGGCTGGTTCGAACTCGGTGATGCCATCACCGCCGCGGGCCGCGCCATGAGCACCCACGTGGTGGTCCTTCGCGCCGAGGGACGCGGGTTCAATGCCGGTGTCGACATCAAGGAGATGCAGAACACCGACGGCTTCACCGCGCTCATCGACGCCAATCGTGGCTGCTTCCACGCGTTCCGGGCGGTCTACGAATGCGAGGTGCCCGTCGTGGCCGCCGTCAACGGTTTCTGCGTCGGCGGCGGCATCGGCCTGGTGGGCAACTCCGACGTGATCGTCGCCTCCGGCGACGCCAAGTTCGGTCTCCCCGAGGTGGAGCGGGGCGCGTTGGGTGCGGCCACCCACCTGTCCCGTCTTGTCCCGCAGCACATGATGCGCCGGCTCTTCTTCACCGCGGCCACCGTCGACGCGCAAACCCTGCACCACTTCGGCTCGGTCCACGAGGTGGTGGCGCGCGCAGACCTGGACGAGGCCGCACTGCGGGTCGCCCGTGACATCGCCTCGAAGGACACCCGGGTGATCCGCGCCGCGAAGGAGGCGTTGAACTTCATCGACGTCCAACCGGTCAACGCCCGATACCGCATGGAGCAGGGTTTCACCTTCGAACTCAACCTCGCCGGGGTGTCCGATGAGCACCGCGACGCGTTCGCGGGGACCTCGAAGAAGGAGGGGAAGTAGATGTCCGACAAGAGAACAACTCTGGACGAGGCTGTCTCGTCCATCGAGAGCGGCATGACCATCGGCATCGGCGGCTGGGGTTCCCGGCGCAAGCCGATGGCTTTCGTGCGTGCGCTGCTCCGCACCGACGTCACCGACCTCACCGTCGTCACCTACGGCGGACCCGACCTGGGACTGCTCTGCTCGGCGGGCAAGGTCAAGCGGGTCTACTACGGCTTCGTATCGCTGGACTCGCCGCCGTTCTACGACCCGTGGTTCGCCAAGGCCCGCACCAGCGGCACCATCGAGGCACGCGAGATGGACGAAGGCATGCTGCGTTGCGGTCTGCAGGCGGCGGCACAGCGGCTTCCGTTCCTGCCGATCCGCGCCGGGCTGGGCAGTGACGTCCGGGCGTTCTGGGGTGACGAGCTCAAGACGGTCAAATCCCCTTATGACGAACAGGAACTCATCGCGATGCCGGCGCTGACCCTGGATGCGGCGTTTGTGCACATGAACCTCGGCGACGAACGGGGCAACGCGGCCTACACGGGGATCGACCCCTACTTCGACGACCTGTTCCTGATGGCCGCCGAGAAGCGCCACCTGTCGGTGGAAAAGGTGATAACCACCGATGAGCTGGTGAAATCGGTTCCGCCGCAGGCACTGCTGATCAACCGGATGATGGTCGACTCCGTGGTCGAGGCGCCCAACGGCGCGCACTTCACCACCGCCGAGCCCGACTACCGGCGTGACGAGAAGTTCCAGCGCCACTACGCCGAAGCAGCTGCGTCCGAAGACAGCTGGGCCGAGTTCGTCGGCACCTACCTGTCCGGAAGCGAGGCCGACTACCAGGCAGCCGTGCGCAAATTCCAGGCAGAGGAGGCCAAGTGATGTCGGTGACCCGTGCCGAGGTGTGCGCCGTGGCGTGCGCCGAATTGTTCCGCGACGCCGGCGAGATCATGGTCTCCCCGATGACCACGATCGTCCAGGTGGGCGCCCGACTGGCTCGGCTGACCTTCTCCCCCGACATCGTACTCAGCGACGGTGAAGCCCGGATGATCGCCGACACCCCGGCCATCGGGGCGGCCGCCGCGATGGAGGGATGGATGCCGTTCGGCCGGGTCTTCGAGACGCTGGCGTGGGGCCGCCGCCACGTCGTGATGGGTGCCAACCAGATCGACCGGTACGGCAACCAGAACCTGTCGGCGTTCGGGCCGCTGCAGCACCCGACGCGCCAGATGTTCGGGGTGCGGGGCGCACCCGGGAACACCATCAACCACGCCACCAGCTACTGGGTGGGCAACCATTCCAAACGGGTGTTCGGCGATTCCGTGGACATCGTGTCCGGAATCGGCTGGGACAAGGTGGATCCGGACAATCCGGCCTACCGTTTCGTCAACGTCTACCGGGTGGTGACCAACCTCGGCGTCTTCGACTTCAACGGCCCCGACCACCAGATGCGGGCGGTGTCGCTGCATCCCGGCGTCGAGGCCGGGCAAGTGGCCGAGAACACCTCGTTCGAGGTTCACGGTCTCGACACCGCGGAGACGACCCGACTACCCACCGAAGAGGAGCAGCGGCTGCTCCGCGAGACGATCGACCCGAAGTCCCTGCGCGACAAAGAGGTCAAGTGATGAGCGCTTGCGCGAAGAGCCGAGTCGAGGCCTGATCATGGGTAGCCTGAAGACCCCGCTGACCGAACTGGTCGGCATCGAACACCCCGTCGTCCAGACGGGCATGGGCTGGGTCGCGGGTGCGCGGCTGGTGGCCGCGACGTCGAATGCCGGCGGGCTGGGCATCCTGGCCTCGGCGACCATGACACTCGATGAGCTCAGGACGGCGGTGGGCAAGGTCAAAGCCGCCACCGACAAGCCCTTCGGTATCAACATGCGCGCCGACGCCGGCGACGCCGATCAGCGCGTCGATCTCCTGATCAGCGAAGGAGTCAAAGTCGCCTCCTTCGCCCTGGCCCCCAAACCGGAACTCATCGCCAAGCTCAAGGAAGCCGGCGTCGTGGTCATCCCGTCGGTGGGACTGGCCAAGCACGCCAAGAAGGTTGCAGGCTGGGGTGCGGACGCCGTGATCGTGCAGGGCGGCGAGGGCGGCGGGCACACCGGACCGATCGCCACCACGCTGCTGCTGCCGTCGGTGCTGGACGCCGTCGCCGACACCGGCATGCCGGTGATCGCCGCGGGCGGCTTCTTCGACGGGCGGGGCCTGGCAGCCGCGCTGTCCTACGGTGCCGCCGGAGTCGCGATGGGCACACGGTTCCTGCTGACGTCGGACTCCACCGTCCCCGACGCGGTCAAGCAGCGCTACCTGCAGGCGGCCCTCGACGGAACCGTCGTCTCCACCCGGGTCGACGGCATGCCGCACCGGGTGCTGCGCACCGGACTGGTGGAGAAGCTCGAAGGCGGCTCCCCGGTGCGAGGTCTCGCGGCCGCGGTGGGCAACGCCCAGAAGTTCAAGAAGATGTCCGGGATGACCTGGCGGTCACTGGTCCGCGATGGTCTGGCGATGCGCCGCGGCAAGGAGCTGACCTGGTCGCAGGTGGTGATGGCGGCCAACACGCCGATGCTGCTGAAGGCCGGGTTGGTCGAGGGCAACACCGAGGCCGGGGTGCTGGCGTCGGGTCAGGTGGCCGGCATCATCGACGACTTGCCGACCTGCGCCGAGTTGATCGACTCGATCGTCGCCGAGGCTGTGACGCACCTACGGGAAGCATCCTCCTTCATCACCCCGTAATGAAGCAAGTAGCTTCATTAACGCGCAGTGAAGCTATACTCTTCAAATGGCCAGAGTTCAACCTCCAGCTTCATCGCGCGCCACCTTGATCGGCGACGTGGTCGATTCCCGGCGGGTCACTGACCGGCGGGCGCTGCACCGCGACCTGACCGCCGCACTCGACGCCGTCGCCGCCGGCGCCCTGGACGCTCCCGCCCTCACCGTCGGCGACGAGTTCCAGGGCAGCTACCCGCACGTCGGTGCGGCCCTCGCAGCGGCATGGGAGCTGCGGCTGGCGGTCGCCCCTGCCGTCGATATCCGGTTCGGCGTCGGATGGGGGCCGGTGAGCGTGCTCGATGAGGCCACCGGCATTCAGGACGGACCTGGATGGTGGGCGGCCCGGGAGGCCATCGAATGGACCGCCGATGCGCAACGCCAACCCGGACTTGCCCTGGTGCGCATCACCTACCGCAGCAGCACCGACGCCGGTCCCTCCGCAAACGCCGTCAACGCCGCCCTGATGTGTCGGGACCACATGTTTGGATCACTCGATGACAGATCCGTCCGCATCCTGAAAGGTCTCGTGTCCCGCCGCCCCAAGAAGGAACTCGCCGCCGAGGAGAAGATCAGTCCGTCGGCGGTCTCCCAGCGTGCCGGCCGGGACGGACTGGACCTCATCATCCATGCCTCCCAGTACCTTTCCGAGATCGTATGAGCATCCTCGCGGTCTTTCTGATCACCGTCGGCATCGGAGACATCAGCCGAAGACTCATCGGAGTCCGCTGGCTGACGCCGGTGATCGGCGCCGTCGCCCTCGTCGGGTGGGCAATGCTGGCAGGGTTGTGGCATGTCGGCGACCTTGCGCTGCTGGCTTTCGCATCGATCGGAGCCGTCGGCTGGCAGGTCTCGTGTGAGCGTGCCGAACGGACGGGCAGCCACCAGAGCGCTGCACTGGTGGTGTTGGGCAGCACCATCACGGTGCTGATCGTGTTGTCCGGATGGGGGTCCGAGGTCGACGGCCCGATCAAGCATTGGGCATCGTGGGTTGATCTGAACGTCTCGGGCGACCGCGTGCTGACTGTGCTGGGGGTGCTGTTGGCACAGGTCGCCACTGCCAACCAGGTGGTACGGCTGATCCTCGGTTCGGTCGGCTCGGTCAAGCCGGTCGGACAACCGCAGGCCTCCGATCAACTCAAGGGCGGCCGCCTGCTGGGACCGATGGAACGGCTGCTGATCGTCGGCCTCGGGGTGGCCGGCCAGCTCACCCTGGCGTCGGCGGTGGTGGCAGCCAAGAGCATCATCCGGTTTCCGGAGATCAGCGCGAAACGTGACCGCAACGGCAAGCCCGCGGGCGGGGTAGCCGTCGGGATCGACGACGTGACCGAGTACTTCCTCGTCGGCAGCCTCGCCAGCTGGATACTGGCCTTCGCCGGCTTGGCGTTGATCGCGGTCACCGGCTGACGGTCATTCCGAGAGAAACCGTGTCTGCGCCACGGACGAATTCCTACACTCCAGACATGAAGACCAACGCGGCGATTCTGTGGGAGTACGGCGGCGACTGGACCGTGGAGGAAATCGACCTCGATCGTCCGCGAGGTCGGCCCCGGCGTCGTCGGCCTGGCTCCCGGTGACCACGTCGTCACGTCGTTCCTTCCCGCCTGCGGACGCTGCCGGTTCTGCTCGACAGGCCACCAGAATCTGTGCGATCTCGGCGCGATGATCATGGCCGGCACCCAACTCGACGGCACCTACCGGCGGCATGTCCGCGGGCAGGACGTCGGGGTGATGGCGTTGGTCGGGACGTTCTCGCAGTACGGCACCGTGCCCGAGGCGTCCATCGTCAAGATCGACGACGATCTTCCACTGGCGCGGGCCTGTCTGCTCGGGTGCGGTGTCACCACGGGGTGGGGGTCGGCGGTGAACACCGCCGATGTGTCGCCCGGCGACACCGTCGTCGTCATCGGGCTGGGCGGGATCGGCAGCGGCGCCGTTCAAGGCGCCAGGTTGGCCGGCGCCCAGAAGATCGTCGTCGTCGAACCGGTGGAAGCCAAGCGCGAGTTGGCTTTCCGATTCGGGGCCACGCACTTCGCCACCTCGCTTCCCGAAGCCACCGCGCTGGTCGCGGAGCTGACCCGCGGGGTGATGGCCGATTCGGCGATCCTGACCGTCGGCCTGCTGGAGGGCTCGATGCTCGAGGACGCCGCCAACATCATCCGCAAGGGTGGCGCGGTCGTGATGACCGCGCTGTCGACGATGGCGGACAACCAGCCGACGCTGGGCATGATGATGTTCACGCTGTTCCAGAAGCGACTGCTCGGCAGCCTCTACGGCGAGGCCAACCCGCGCGCCGACATCCCGCGGCTGCTGTCGCTCTACCGCGAAGGCAAGCTGCTGCTCGACGAGACCGTCAGCCATGAGTACAAGCTCGCCGAGGTCAACGAGGGTTACGAGGACATGCGCGCGGGCCGCAACATCCGCGGCGTCATCCTGCACGACCACTGAGACCTCAGCCCGCCGGAACGGTATTCCAGGCGCTGGTGTTGGCGATTTCGCCGCCTGGAATACAGTTCCGGCGCGGGAGTCAGAGGCGCTCGATGATCGTGACGTTCGCCGTACCGCCGCCCTCGCACATGGTCTGCAGACCGTAGCGGCCTCCGGTGCGCTCCAGCGTGTTGAGCATCGTGGCGAACAGCTTCGCGCCGGTGGCGCCGAGTGGATGGCCTAGCGCGATCGCGCCACCGTTCGGATTGACCCTCTCCGGATCGGCCTTGGTCTCCTTGAGCCAGGCCTGCACCACGGGGGCGAACGCCTCGTTGATCTCGACGGTGTCGATGTCCTCGATCGACAGGCCGGTCTTGTCCAGCGCGTAGCGGGTCGCGGGGATCGGGCCGGTGAGCATGAACACCGGGTCGGCGCCGCGCGCGCTGATGTGGTGGATGCGGGCCCGCGGCTTCAGGTTGTGAGTCTTCACCGCTTCCTCCGAGGCCAGCAGCACCGCGCTGGCGCCGTCGGAGATCTGGCTGGCCATCGCTGCGGTCAGCCTGCCGCCCTCGACCAATGTCTTGAGTCCGGCCATCTTCTCCAGCGACGTGTCGCGGGGACCTTCGTCCACGGCGAAGCCGTCCACCGGGATGATCTCGTTCTCGAAGTGCCCGGCCCGGATCGCGGACTGGGCGCGTTGGTGGCTGGTGAGCGCGTACTGCTCCATCTCCTCGCGGGACAGCTCCCACTTCTCGGCGATCAGCTCAGACCCACGGAACTGTGAGATCTCCTGGTCGCCGTAACGATGCAGCCAGCTCTTCGATTCGTTTGTCGGAGAGGTGAACCCGAACTGCTCTCCGACGATCATCGCCGAGCTGATCGGGATCTGGCTCATGTTCTGCATGCCACCGGCGACGATCAGGTCGGCGGTGCCGGACATGATGGCCTGTGCGCCGAACGAGATGGCCTGCTGGCTGGAGCCGCACTGCCGGTCGACGGTGACGCCGGGTACTTCTTCGGGGAATCCCGCTGCAAGCCAGGACAACCGGGCGATGTTGCCCGCCTGCGGGCCGATGGCGTCGACACAGCCGGCGATGACGTCGTCGACCGCACCCGGGTCGACGTCGACGCGCTCGAACAGGGCGCGCCAGACCGCGGCCCCGAGGTCGACGGGATGCATGCCGGCCAGCGAACCGTTGCGCTTTCCGATCGCGGTGCGGACCACGTCGATCACATACGCTTCGGCCATTTCAGACTCCTTCTTTTGTTATGCCACCGAGCACGATGGCCAGGTATTGCTCGCCCACCTGCTGCGCGGTCAGTGGTCCGCCCGGCTGATACCAGCGGACCGAAACCCAGGTGGTGTCACGGATGAACCGGTACACCAGGTCGACATCGACATCGGGGCGGAAGTAACCCTCCTCGATGCCCTGGTTCAGCACGTCGACCCACATCTTGCGCTGCTCCCTGTTGCGTTCGTCCACATAGGCGAACCGCTCCTGGGAAGACAACCGCTTGGCCTCGTCCTGGTAGATCACCACCTCGGCGTGCCGGGTCTCGATCGCCTCGAACGAGGACATGAACAGTCCCTTGAGCCGCTCCAGCGGATTCGACTCGGTCTCCACGATCTGCTGATAGCGCTCGAACAGCCAGTCCAGGAAGCCGCGCAGCACCTCATCGACAATCTCCTCTTTCGACGAGAAGTGGTGGTAGAGGCTGCCCGACAGGATTCCCGCCGAGTCGGCGATGTCCCGAACGGTGGTGGCGCGCAGCCCGCGCTCGGCGAACATCGTCGCGGCGAGCCCGAGAAGCTCGTCGCGTCTGGTGTTGGGCGCAGCGGCCGGGCGCTCACCGCTCATGGGTGCTGACTCGACACCGAGATCACTTCGCCGGTCAGGTAGCTCGAGTAGTCGCTGGCCAGGAACGCGATAGTGGCCGCGACCTCCCACGGCTCGGCGGCACGTCCGAACGCCTCCCCTTGCGAGAGTTGGTCCAGTAGCTCGGAGCTGCTCGTCTTCTCGAGGAACTTGTGCCGGGCGATGCTGGGCGACACGGCGTTGATCCGAACCCCGTGTTCGACGGCTTCGATTGCGCTGCACCGTGTCAGCGCCATCACGCCGGCCTTGGCCGCGGCGTAGTGTGACTGCGAATGCTGCGCCCGCCACCCCAGCACGCTGGCGTTGTTGACGATGACGCCGCCGTGCGGTGCATCGCGGAAGTACCGCAGGGCCGCCCGCGTGGCCCGCATCGTCGACGTCAGGGTGACGTCGAGGACACGGTCCCATTCGTCATCGGTCATGTCGACGACGGGCGTCTGGCCCCCGAGCCCGGCGTTGTTGACCAGCACGTCGAGTCGCCCCATCGCGGCCACCGTGTCGGTGACCAGCGCATCCACCGCGGCGGTGGAGGTCACATCGCACACCACGGCTTCGACACGGCCCAGACCGAGTTCGGCCAGTTGATCGCGGCTCTCCCCCAGCCTGCGCTCGTGATAGTCGGAGACCACCACGTCGGCCCCTTCGACAAGCGCGCGCCGGGCCACCGACGAACCGATGCCGGTCCCCGCGGCGGCGGTCACCAGGACCACCTTGCCGGTCAACAGACCGTGTCCGTCGATCTCCTTGGGCGAGACTGAAAGATCGCTCATCCCTTGACCTCCCGCGGCAGGCCGAGCACGCGCTCGGCGATGATGTTGCGCTGGATCTCGTTGGAGCCACCGTAGATCGTGTCGGAGCGGGAGAACAGGTACAGCCGCTGCCACTCGTCGAACTCACCGTCCTGCAGCGTCAGACCCGCCATCCCCTGCACCTCCATCGCGATCTCTCCCAGCTCACGATGCCAGTTGGCCCACAACAGTTTCGAAACTGAGTCTTGCCCCGGCTGCTCGGCGTCCATCGTCGCCAGCGCGTACGACCGCATGGCCTTCAAGCCGGCCCAGGAGCGGCTCAGCCGTTCCCGGATCAACGGATCGTCGGCGACGCCGGTGCGTTTGGCCAACTCGACCAGGTTGGAATGCTCACGCGCATAACGGATCTGCTGACCGAGGGTGGAAACACCCCGCTCGAACGTCAGCGTCCCCATCGCCACCCGCCAGCCGTCACCGGGCTCGCCGACGACGAGGCCGGCGTCGGTGCGGGCGTTGTCGAAGAACACCTCGTTGAACTCCGAGTCACCGGTCAGCTGGATGATCGGACGGATGTCGACTCCGGGCTGGTAGAGGGGCACCAGCAGATAGGACAGGCCGGCGTGCCGCTTGGAGCCCTTCTCGGAGCGGGCGATGACAAAGCACCACTGCGCCCAGTGGGCCAGCGAGGTCCAGACCTTCTGGCCGTTGATCACCCACTGATCACCGTCGAGCGCCGCCGTGGTGGAGACGTTGGCGAGGTCGCTGCCCGCCCCGGGCTCGGAGTAACCCTGCGACCACAGTTCGGTGACGTCGAGGATCTTGGGCAGGAAGCGCTTCTGCTGCTCAGGAGTGCCGTAGGCGATGAGCGTGGGGCCGACCAGTTCCTCGCCCAGATGGTTGACCTTGTCGGGGGCGTTTGCCTTGGCGTACTCCTCGTAGAACGCGACCCGGTGTGCGACGGACAGGCCGCGGCCGCCGTGCTCGGTGGGCCACCCCAGGCACGTCAGCCCTGCGGCCGCCAGATGCTGGTTCCACGCCCGGCGTTCCTCGAACGCCTCGTGCTCGCGGCCGGGTCCTCCGAGACCCTTCAACGCGGCGTACTCACCGACGAGGTTGTCCGCCAACCAGTCGCGTACCTCAGCCCTGAACTCCTGGACCTCTATCACCCCTGTAGGCTAACCTACCAAGCACTTGCTTTGTTAGAGAGGGACAGGGACGCCCCCGGAATGTCACAGCTGAGAACCACTCCGGCCGTTCTCGACCGGATCGCGCACGAACTACCCGACCACCCCGCCGTCGTGACGGCGGACCGGACGCTGACCTACGCCGAACTGCGTTCCGAGGTCCGCCACGCCGCCGCGGCGATGATCGGCCTCGGGGTCGGGCCCGGCGACCGCGTCGCGATCTGGTCACCGAACACCTGGCACTGGGTGGTCGCCTGCCTGGCCACGCATTACGCCGGTGCTGTGCTGGTCCCGCTGAACACCCGGTACACCGCCAGCGAAGCCACCGACATCCTGGCCCGCACGGCCGCGCCGCTGCTGTTCGCCTCCGGCGAGTTCCTCGGTGCCGACAAGGCTGCCGCCGTAGATCGTCCCGCGCTGCCCGCGCTGCGCCACATCGTGCGTGTCCCGATCGACAAGGCCGACGGCACCTGGGACGAGTTCGTCGCGTCGGGCACCGACCTTGCAGCGGTCGACGCCCGCGCCGCGGCCGTCGCCCCCGACGACGTCTCCGACATCCTGTTCACGTCCGGAACCACCGGCCGCAGCAAGGGCGTGCGGTGCGCGCACCGCCAGTCCCTCGACGCATCCGCCGCGTGGGCGGCGTGCGGCCAGGTCACCAGCGACGACCGCTACCTGTGCATCAACCCGTTCTTCCACAACTTCGGCTACAAGGCGGGCATCCTGGCCTGCCTGCAGACCGGCGCCACGCTGTTTCCGCAGCTGACGTTCGACCCGGTGCAGGCGATGGGCGCGGTGGCCGACCACCGGATCACCGTGCTGCCCGGCCCGCCGACGATCTATCAGGCCCTCCTCGACCACCCTGAACGCAGTCGGTATGACCTCGGCTCCCTGCGATTCGCGGTCACCGGGGCAGCCACGATCCCGGTCGTGCTGATCGAGCGGATGCAGAGCGAACTCGACATCGACATCGTGCTCACCGCCTACGGGCTGACCGAAGCCAGCGGCTTCGGCACCATGTGCCGCGCCGACGACGACGCCGTCACCGTGGCCACCAC
>NZ_JBAUJB010000043.1:0-2996 GCF_049683355.1 Mycobacterium sp. | reverse complement strand
CACATCTTCTGCGCCGCCATCGGGGGCGATGAAACCGAAGCCTTTATCGCCGTTGAACCACTTCACAGTTCCCTGTGCCATACTCTTTCAACTTCCGTCATTCTGAATGGATGTCAGACAGACATCCACGATAAGGCTAGCACGCCGCGCTGCGCTTATCGAAACAAATCGAACGCGCCGGTGGCGCAGCGCTTTTCAGCGTCGCAGGGACACGGCCGGTCAAGAACTGATGGGATCGCACCATTTTGCGCTCTCGGCCTCGGCGAGCCGCATCACCACGCGGGCCGTCTCGTAGAGCCGGGAGTCCCCGGTGCCGCCCGAGGTGGGCAGCCCGGCAGCGGTCCGGAGCACCATCAGGCCGAGGGCCTGTGACGTCATGCTCGGCACGACAAGGAGTTTCGCGCTCGCGTTGCGGCCGACGACCACCATCAGACGGGGCCGCCGGTAGTGCTCGCCGGCACGCATCAACCGCGCACCGGTGGCGATTGTCTCCAGGTCTAGCTGACCTTCGGTGACCGACCAGTTGATGCGGATGTCTACGATCTCACCGAGAGCCCGATGCAGAGCACCGACCAATTCCGGGAGCTCGGTGGCCACCGAAGCCGTGTGCGGCCACCAGGCGCCGTCGATCTCGCCGCCGAGTTCACCGGCGAGCATCACCCTGATCGGCCGGGAAGCGCGGCGGGACCGCGCCAACCCGTTCACTGGGATTGCGAATCAGCAGAGCTGTTCTTCTTCGGTTGATCAGAGAAGACTGGCGCCTGCACCGGCTCTTGGGACTTCGGGCCGGTGTTGGAGACATGCGGCGCCTGACGGTGTGAGAACAGATCAGACGAATCCATGAGCTACGTCCTTGAGTGGTACGGGGCAGACCCCGCACTGTGTCCGAGCGAAGAGAATCGCGTCGCGGGCTGAGTATTGTCACGCCGGAATTTGTCGCATCGGACTATCGGCGCGAACTCGGCCTACCCCCGAGACTACACCCACCTGCTCGTTCGGCAGCGGGAAACGTCGCTGTGCCCGGTGGAGCGAACCGAACGGATGCGGATTCGCACACCCCGGTGGGGTATCGAGCTGCTCGTCAGCACGTGAGTATTTGTGATCGAATGTGTGGTTTGGTGGGGTGTGAAGTTGTCTGAGTGGGCGCGCGTGAATGGTGTGCATCCGCAGACAGGCGTAGCGGTGGTTGGATCTTGTCGGCCACCGTGCGCCAAGACAGCGCCGGACGCTGGTACTGCGCCTTACACGCCATCGTCGCCGCCAAGACCCGACCCGCGCACGCACCGCGCTCACCCCATCGGATTGTCGGGGTCGATGTCGGGGTGAAAGCGGACAGCCTGCTTGTCGTGGCGACTCCCGGGGGAACCGAGATCGACCGCGTTGCTGCACCGAAGTCGCTGACCGCCGCCCAGGGCCAGTTGAGGGCGCTGCAGCGCCGAGCCGCCCGCCAACAGGGCCCCTATGACCCACAGGCCCAGACCCGCCGAGAGCCCTCGAAACGGTGGCGGCGCACCAGGCCCGGATCGGCCGCACACACGCCCACGCCGCGGTCGTACGCCGCGACGTGCTGCACAAGGCCACCACCGCACTGGCCCAACAACACCAGGTGATCGTGGTCGAAACGTTGAACGCCGCCGGTATGCGCACCAAAGGCGGATCGCGCAAGCGCGGCCTGAATCGGGCGCTGGCTGATGCTGCCCTGGCGCAGATCCGGCGCATGCTGGGCTACAAAACCCGTTGGTACGGCTCCCACCTCGTGGAGGCTGACCGACATTTCCGTCGTCGAAGACATGCGCGGCCTGTGGGAGGCGAAAGCCAAACCTCACCCTCGCCGACCGAATCTTCGACTGTGACGAATGCGGCCTGCAGATCGATCGTGATCTGGGTGCTGCGATCAACCTCGCCCGACTCGGCGTACCCACACAGCTGGGTGAACAGAGTCCCGCCGGGAGTGGCCCGGTGGCAGGACGTGGAGCCATGCGTGAGACCGAACCCGCGCCAGCGGGCAACGTAGCAGGCGATGAAACGTCAACCCCGCACCACCAGCCGGTGGACCAGACGGGGACCGCCTCACCGCAAGGCGAGGCTGCCTGATGAACAAGCGAACTCACATTCACTCAACAACAGGCAACGGCTCTCAGTCGGCCACGTCTCCCCCGAGGCCGCCGCGGGCGGCACCATCGCGCTGGTCGAGGACGGTGACATCGTCACGATCGACATCCCGCACCGGACGATCCAGGTCGACGTCGGCGACGCGGAACTGCAGCGGCGCCGGGAGGCGTTTTTGGCGTCGGTCGGCGGGTACCGGCCACGCTCACGCGAGCGGGTGGTGTCGGTAGCATTGCGGGCCTATGCGGCGCTGGCGTTGTCGGCGGACAAGGGTGCGGTCCGCGACGTCAGTGCGATGGGCTAGCTTGCGACAGCCTCATCCACCACCTTCTGCACCTCGACCAGGTTGTCGCCGTACACCCCGGCGTTTCCGAGTGAGCAGTGGCGGTCGGCGGTGATGGCGTTGACCGTGGTGCCCGAGGTCTTGCCCTGCCAGTGACCGACGTTGGCCATCACCAACCCGGTGATCAGATCGGACTCGTACACCGCCGGCCCCTGGAAGGAGCCGCGGTCGTTGAAGACCCGCACCAGGTCGCCTTCCTCGATACCGCGTTCGGCGGCGTCGACGGGGTGGATGAACACCCGCTGCCCGCCCTGGACCTGCTGCTTGTCCGCGGCGTTGCCGTACTGGCTGTTGAGGAACGCGTGCGGTTTGGGCGAGATGATGCTCAGCGGGAAGCGTTCGGCGAGTTCGGGATTGGACTGTGGCGACTCGAAGGGCGGGATGTAGTCGGGGACCGGGTCGACGTAGCCGCCGGGTTGCATCCCGTCGTACATCGACCGCCAGACCGGGACGACGAAGTTGCCGCCCGCGGCCAGGCTGGACTTGAACTCGCACTTGCCCGAAGGGGTCGGGAAGTTGCCCTCGGCGTGCGGCGCCCTCGTGT
>NZ_JBAUJB010000042.1:0-15278 GCF_049683355.1 Mycobacterium sp. | reverse complement strand
GCCCTGACGCTGCTGGCGCAGGGCCGCAGCATGTTCCTCACCGGCAAGGCCGGCACCGGAAAGTCCACGCTGATCCGCCGATTCATGGCCGACACCGACCGCAACGTCGTGGTGGCCGCACCGACCGGCATCGCCGCGCTCAACGTCGACGGCTACACGAATCACCGGCTGTTCGGTTTCCGCACCACCACCGGCCCGCACGAGGTGCGGTCGGGCGACTACCGGCCGGGCCGCTTCGCCAGGACCCTGGCCTCGCTGGACACGCTGATCATCGACGAGGCGCGATGGTGCGCGCCGACCTGTTCGACATGCTCTCGGCCGCGCTGGAGCAGTTCGGTCCGCAGCCCGGGCAACCGTTCGGCGGCGTGCAGGTCGTCCTGGTCGGTGACCTGTACCAGCTGCCGCCGGTGGTCGGCGAAGACGAGCGTGAGTTCTTCTCTACCACCTACGAGACGCCGTACTTCTTCTCCGCCCGGTCGTTCCACCGCGAGGACTTCCCGGCCGTCGCGTTGACGACGGCGTTCCGTCAGCTCGGCGATGACCGGATGGCGGCCATTCTCAACGAGATTCGTGAAGGCGTGCTGCTCGGGCACGCCCGTGAACAGCTCAACGCGCGGACCGACCCCGACTTCGTCCCGCCCGACGACGAGTTCTGGATGACGCTGGCTCCCACCAACCGGCTGGTGACCGCACGCAATCGCCAGCACCTGGACAGGTTGTCCGGCGACGAGATGGTGCACCACGCCCGCACCTCGGGGGACCTGTCGTTGTTCGACCCGCCGGTCGAGGAGACCGTGCGATTCAAGGTCGGTGCGCAGGTGATGATGTTGAACAACGACCAGTCCGACCGCTGGGTGAACGGCACGATCGCCCGTGTCGTGGGCGTCGACCACGACCGCCACGGAGCCGTTGTCGTGGTGGAGTTCCCGGACGGCACCACCTCCGATGTCACGCCGTTCACCTGGGAGGCGACCCGCCCGGTCGTCGACGGCGGCTCGTTGCGGCGTGAAGTCGTCGGCACCTACACGCAGATGCCGTTCCGGCTCGCGTGGGCCATCACCATCCACAAGAGCCAGGGGCAGACACTGCACCGGCTGGTGGTGGATCTCAGTGGTGGCATGTTCTCCTTCGGGCAGCTCTACGTCGCCCTGAGCCGCTGCACGTCGCTGGGCGGGCTGGTCCTCAAGCGCCCGGTGCTGCCCAAGGACATGAAGACCGACCGCCGGATCGCCCGGTTCCTGCGTGCTTCGGTGCCGGCCGACCACGCTCGCCGCTACTGCGCGGTCGCCGTGCTCACCGTCGGCGAGGAGGGGCGGATGTCGCGGCCGCGGCCGGTGGAGTTGGCGGTGGCGTTCGACGACGGCACCGCGGTGACGACGCTGGTGAACCCGCAGCGGGACCTCGCCGATGCCCGAATCTCCTACGGCATCAGCGTGTCCGACGTGCTGCTGGCTCCGACGCTGCGTGAGGCGTGGGCGGTGATCGCGCCGATGCTGGCCGGCTGCACACCTGTCGGGGTGGACGTCGACGAGACGATGGGCCTGATCGACTTCGAGCTCAAACGACTCGGCCATGTGGTGCCGATGCCGATGGGTGTGGACCTACCGCGCCGTGCGGTCGTCACCGGGCGATCCGCGCTGGACGTGGCGGTGGCGACCATGGCGGCCGTCACCGAACTCGGGGTGGGTGACACCGGTTCGTCGGCGTTCGACGAGCCGGAATCCGCCGAGGTGTCCGGGCTGCTGATCAGCCGTGACCACCACACCGTTCTCTCGGAGACAATGCTTTCCGAGAGGCCCGACATCAACACCATCCTGGCTCCGGGCACCCGCATCTGCTTCACCGGGACCGCGCAGGACACCACGGGCCGGGTGGTGGAGCGCGACGAGATCGAGCGGCTTGCACTCTCGGCCGGGCTGACACCGGTGAAAACCGTCAGCAAGACCCGCTGCGACGTGCTGGTGACGGCCGAGGCGGGCACCCAGTCGGGCAAGGCGCGCAAAGCCCGGGAGTTCGGCAAGCCGGTGGTGTGCGCCGACGACTTCTTCGCCTGGCTCGCCGCCCGCCCCGCGGAATAGCACTCCGGGTCGTGATCCCGGGCCCGATCACAGCCCTGGCTTCACTCTCGGCGCAGAATGGTCACCGTGTCGTCTGCCTCCACCGCGTTCGCCTCGGAGAACGCCGCCCCGGCGCACCCCCGGGTGTTGCAGGCACTGCACGACGTCAACGTCGGGACCGCCGCGGCCTACGGCGCCGATGCCGTCACCGGGCGTGCGGCCGACGCCCTCAGGCAGGCCTTCGACGCGCCGGACGCCGAGGTTCTCTTCGCGTTCACCGGCACCGCGGCCAACATCATCGCGCTGGCCTCGGCGGTGCGGCCGTGGCACGAAATCCTGTGCAGCGACGTCGCGCACGTCCTGCTCGACGAAGCAGGCGGGCCGGTCCGGCTCTCCGGCGCGCAGCTCACCCGGCTGCCCAGCGATGACGGCCTGATCGCACCCGCCGAGCTGGACCACCGGCTCGCCCGCCTCGGTGTGGTCCATCACTCCCAGCCCCGCATCGTCAGCATCACCCAGTCCACCGAGAACGGCCGGGTGTGGACCGCGCCCGCCATCGCCGAGTTCGTCGACCACGCCCACGCCGGCGGCCTGCTGGTGCACGTCGACGGCTCGCGGATCGCTAATGCCATTGCCGCGCTCGACGTCTCGCGGGCCCAGGCGATCGCCGACGCGGACATCGTCACCGTGGGCGGCACCAAGAACGGCATGCTGTTCGGCGACGCCGTCCTGGTTCGTCGTCCCGAGCACTTCAGTGGAATCCACTTCGTGCAGAAGCAGATCGGCCACCTGGCCAGCAAGCACCGGTACGTCGCCGCCCAGTTCCTGGCGATGCTGCAGGACGGTCTGTGGCTCGACACCGCCAGGCACGCGAACACGATGGCCCGCCGGCTCAGCACCGGGATGACGGGAATGGGGTTGCAGCTGGCTTCACCGGTGGAGGCCAACGAGGTGTTCGTGCACCTGCCCGCCGACGTGCGTCGGCCGCTGGCACAGTCCTACGCCGTGCACCAGCCCGATCCGGCGGTGCCGGTGGTGCGGTTCGTCTGCTCGTGGTCGACGACCGAGTCCGACGTCGACGACGCACTGGCAACGTTGCGCCGTCTCTGCACCCGCTGAGAGTTAACCCACGGCTGTGGTTTCCGGCCGAATCACGACCCGGGATGTCCCCCGCAAGCGGGAGGTACCCCCAATTCCGCGGCGGGGCTGCTCACACCCACGCGACGACCTGCACGATGATGCCGTTGGGATCCTCGAACTGGCAGTAGCGCACACCCCACGGCTCGGTCTCGGGAGGCGTGACGGCGGTGGCGCCCCAGCACGGACGGTCTCGTAGGCGGCGTCCACGTCGTCGACGACGAACGCCAGCAGCAGACCCTCTCCGGCGCTCCCCGCGCGGTGGCTGGGTTTGAACGACGGCAACCCGGTGCGCAGGTAGGCCACACTCGGCCCGCCGTCGGGGTGGGACAGCGCCACGAACCCGTCGGCCTGCATCGCGGTCGTGAACCCGACGTGGCGGGCCAGAAAGTCCGCGGATGCCTGCGGATCGGCGACGTTCAGCGACACAGCGGTAGCGGTGATCTTCATCGGACGCCTTTCTCGTATTCCATACGGGAACTATTATCCGTACTATATACGAGAATGCAACCGAGGAGCCGCCGTGGAGACCGTCGACCTGCTGTGGCGCCACCACATGCCCCGGCCGCAGCGCCGGGGCCGCCCCCCGAAGCTGGCCACCGACGACGTCGTCGCCGCGGCCATCACCGTCGCCGACCGCCACGGGCTGTCGTTCACGCTGCGTGATGTCGCTGAGGCGCTGAGCACGCCGGTGATGTCGCTGTACTCCTACGTCGAGAGCCGCGAGCAACTGATCGCGCTGATGGTCGACCAGTGCCGCCTGGACATGGCCCACACCGAACTGTCCGGTGACTGGGCCGAGCGGCTGACCGCGGTCGCCTCCGACAACCTGCAGCTGTTCGACGCACATCCGTGGCTGGCCGAGGTCGAGTCCGAGCGCGCCGTCCTGGGTCCGGGCACGCTGACCAAATACGAGCGCGAACTCGCTGCAGTGCAGCAACTTCCGCTTCCCGACGCCGAGCGCGACGCGGCCCTGACACTGGTGCTGGATTTTGTCCGCTCCAGTTCCCGGGCGCTGGCGCACGCGCGGCGGGAACGCGCCCAGGAGACTCCCGAGCAGTGGTGGGACCGGGAAGGCGCCAAGCTCGCCGGCCTCGGCGTCGACGAACGGTTCCCGCTGGCGTCGCGGGTCGGCACGGCCGCCGGTCAGGCGCAGAACGCGGCCAACAACGCCGACGCCGCGTATGCGTTCGGACTGAGCGTGATCCTCGCCGGACTGGCGGCGCGATGAATCCGGGCGGACCGTACGGTCGGTACCGGTATGACCTTCGAACACGTGCTGGACGACGCGATCGCCGCCGGCAAGGTGCCCGGCGCCATCGCCGCGGTGACGGCCCGACAAGCCGCTGCCCGGCGATCTACGTCGGCGGCGACGACGGTTTCGGCTCGCCACTGCGGCGCAACACCATCATGCGGATCGCGTCCATCTCGAAGCCGATCGTCGCCACCGCCGCGATGGCCATGGTGGACTCCGGGGAGATCGCGCTGGCCGATCCGATCACACACGTCTGGCGGCGCTTCCGCTGATCGCCGCACCGGGAACCCGCTGGCTGTACCAGACACCGGCGGATCTGCTCGGGGTGCTGCTGTCGCGGGTGGCCGACAAGCCGCTGCCCGAGGTGCTCGCCGAGCGGGTGTACACGTCTGCGGGCATGGTGGACACCGGTTTCCACGTCGTGCCCGACAAGCTGCACCGGTTCGTTCCGCAGCTGGCACGCGGCGAGCACGGCTTCGCGGTCTTCGATCCGGTCGACGGCATGTGGGCCTCCGCCCCCGAGTTCCCTTTGGGTTCAGCGGGTCTGGTGTCGACGATCGACGACCTGATCGCGTTCACCGACGCGCTCCGGGACGGCCGGCTGATCACGACCGCGGCGCTGACGGCGATGACCACAGACCACCTGACGCCGCAGCAACGACACGACGCCGGCATGTTCCTCGACGGCGCGGGCTGGGGCTACGGGCAGTGCGTGGAAGCCGACGGACGGTACGGCTGGGACGGCGGCCTGGGCACCGGATGGCGCACCGATCCCCACACCGGGACCGCCGGGCTGCTGCTGACCCAGGTGCTGTGGGACGGGCCCGAGGGTGCCGAGGTGCTCGACGAGTTCCGCGCGGCGGCGGTTGCGGGGTAGGCCCACGGGGTACGCCTTGGCGATGGACACACAACCCGACGAATCACCGGAACGGCTCACGCCGGCCGAGGTACCCGAACGCCTCACCCCTGACGATCCCCCGAACGCGCCGACACCCGAGGGTCCGCCCGACCCGGGACCGGCACACAGGGAGGTGCCGTGAAGAGTACCTACCCCGAATTCGACACGATGCCCATCGGGGGACGGTGGCGCGCCGGCTCGTCGGGCAAGACGCGAGCCAGCACCGACCCGTACAACGGTGACACACTTGCCGAGATCGGTCAGGCTGACGCCGATGACCTCAACGCGAGGCGATCCGAGCGATCCGAACAACCAGCTCGGCCGGGTCATCAACTCCTCACAGTTGGAGGGCATCCAGGACAACTCCAACGGGCGACCGACGACGGCGCCGAGGTTCTGCTGGGCGGCGATCCGTCAGGCCCACGGGGTTGTGCCTTCCGCCGCACGTGCTCAGCGGTGGCAACGATGTCGCCACGGCGCGCGAGGAAGTGTTCGGCCCGGTGATGACGGTGATCCGGGCCACCGATGAGGATGACGCACTCCGGCTGGCCAACGACACCGAGTGCGGCCTGTCCTCGGCGGTGTTCAGCCAGGACGTGGAGCGGGCGGTAGGGTTCGCCCGCCGGGTCCAGGCGGGGATGACACACATCAACGACTCACCGGTCAACGACGACGCCGACACCACCTTCGGTGGTGAAAAGCACTCCGGTATCGGCCGATTCGGCGGCCAGTGGGCGATCGACGAATTCACCGCCGATCACTGGGTGTCGGTACAGCATCGCCCCAGGGAGTACGCGACCTGAGGCCTACCCGGCGAGTGCCTCACCCGCCGGTCCGAGATCCAGGAAGACCGTCTCGCCGTTGGCGTCGTCGAGTCCGTCATTGTCGGTGACGACGTAGAGGGTTTGGTTGCCGGCCACCGCGAAGCCCTCGACCTTCTCCTGCACGAAACCGTTCGTCGCGGCCAGATCGGGGAGCAGATCGCGCGCCAGGGTCTTCGAAAGCACCGGCGGCGCTTCCCCGGCCGACGTCATGCCCGGCCCGTCGGGCATCGCCACCCGATAGATCGCCTTGACCCGCGCATCGGGACCGTTGAGCTTGTCCCGCTCCAACACCAGCAGCGCGCCGTCGTGCACGGCGATCTCCGACAATCCGATCCAGTCGCCCTCCACGTCGGTGCTTTCCAGCCCATAGCCGAACCACTCCCAGCTGTCGCCGTCAGGACTGTAGCGCCCGATGCGGACCAGCCCCGGCGGGTCGCTGCGGAGCTCACGCTGTAGCGCCACCCAGACGGAATCACCGTCGACAGCAACACCTTCGAGCCCCTGACCACCGAGCTCCGCCGCGATGTCGCCGGGCAAACTGACCCGGTTCTCGATGCCGCCGTCAGCGGCGACGTACACCAGCTCGTTGCCGGGCCCTTCCTCGCCCTCCACCGCCAGCACGAAACCGCCGTCGGGGCGGGCAGAGATACCTTCGACGTCGAGGGCGACCGGTTCCCCGTTGTCGGTGACCGCCAGCTCGCTGTCGATCAACGCCGGTGTCTGTGACACGTCCACGCCGAGTATCCGAGCCGGTCCGTAGGCGATGTCGGTGGCGGTGTACAGCCGGTTCTCATCTGCCGGGTCGGCGCTCAGCGCGCCGAGTGCGCCCCAGGCGATCGGCACACCGTCGATGTCACCGGAGACGATGGACGGGAAAGCAGTTGCGTCACTGGCGAACTCCTCGCCGAATCCGTAGACGGTGACCGAGGCGCGCACCCCGGCCTCGGCGTCGTCAGCCTCCGACGAGATGACCAGCAGGTTGCGCGACGGGACCGCCAGGATGCCCTCGGGCCCGGGAGTGGTCGGCAGGAGCTGGCGGAACTGTGGCGCGGTCACGTCGCTGACGTCGTAGACCGCGATGAAGTTGCTGCGCTCGGAGGCCACCAGCGCGGTCGGGCGGCCGCCGATGTCGGTGATCGCCAGGCCTTCCGGCTCCGGGCCCTTGGATTCGGCCCTGCTCTCGATGTGCAGGCCTGCGCGCACCGCGAGCTGCTCGAAGGTGTTTCCGGCGTCCCAGACCACCTCCCCGGTGCCGGCATCGAAGATCGTCCAGCCGCGGGTACCGCCCTTCCAGTCGCCCTCGTTGGCGGTGGCCAGGTGCTCGTCACCGATCCAGCCGAGCGCGTCGGGCTCCCGCGGTGTGTCCGGGATCGAGCCGGTCTGGTCGATCGTGCCGTCCTCGGCGGTGTCGATTCCCTCGACGGATTGGGTTCCGGCAGAAAAGATCCGGGACATCTCGCCGGTGCGCCCGTCGATCACCGCGATGCCGTTGTTCTCCTGAAGGGTGACCGCGACCTGGCCGCGGGAGTTGATGGCGACGTACTCCGGCTCGAGGTCCTCCGGGATAGCGAGCCCGGCGTCGCGGGCCTGTTCGACGTCGAAGTCGACCCGCCGCGGCGTCCAGCCGGTGGGCGCCCCGGCGAGATCGATCAGTTGCACAAAGCCTGTCGGCGGTTGCGGCAGGTCACCCTCCTCGCCGCCGGCTGGCGTGAACTCCTCGTCGCGCTGGTTCTCCATGGCGATCGCCGCGAACGACCCGTCCGGGCTGATGGCGATCGAATCGGGTTGCCCATCCAGATCGACGCTGTGCACCCGGGTCCGGTCGCCGACGCGCACGACGTCGACACGTCCCGACGGGTTGGGGAAGTCGCCTCCAGTAGTGTCGACGACAACCAGCACGAACTCGCCGACGGCGGCCACCGAGGTGGGCTGGTCGTCGGCGTTGCCGAGCTCACTGAGCGAAAGTGTGCCCAGCCCAACAGGTTGCGCGGGATCGCGCACGTCGATGAAGCCGATGCGTTTGGCTGCGGCGTCAGTGTAGATGACGGTGTTGCCGTCGGGGGTGACCGTGGAGATCTCGGCGACGGTCTCGGTTTCGACATCATCTTCGGCGGGCTTGTTCAGGTGCACCGGATAGGTGGCCGTGCGGTGGTAACGCTGCCCGGCAGGCAGGTCCCAGTCGATCGGTGACGTGGCGCGCGGCATGTCGGGTGTCGGCGTTTCGGTGGCATCGTCCCCACTGTCGGAACCGCAGCCGACCACCATCAGCGCTGTGACCGTCACCGCGGTCGCCGCCCGCACCATATTCCGCAGTTTCATCGCGGTCATGCGTCACCTCTTCAGTTGTCCCGTTGCGTCGAGCCACCCTGTCCTGAGCAAGTGATGGCCCGGCGGTCAGTCCGTGAACACCAGTCGACGGACCGCTGAACGTACTATCCATTCGAACGTATGATCGACGCGTGGGTGATCTGCAGAGCATCGGCCACGGCGGTCAGCCGACCCCCGTGGTCTTCCGCACGGTCGACCCGCCGCAGGACGTGCTGGTGGACCTGGCCTCGCTGTTCCCCCGCGAACCGCACAGCCACGGCCGGTATCACCCGTTCGGACTACAGATGCACAAGGTGGTGCGCGGTGAACTGACCCGCTGGGGAATGTGCGAGCAGGGCCATTGGTGGGGACTGGTCAGCTACCCGGTGAGCCACGGACCCCGGCGCGACCTGGTGACGCATTGGATTCCGGCATGGATGCTCAGGAAGGCATGAGGGCGCACCGACGTCGTCGTCGGGCAGGTGGTGACGTGAACGGCTGACCGGAGGTCTCCGGCGTCCTGGGGGTGACGCTCGACGGACGTTCGGGTGCAGATCGACCTGAGGGCTGCGCTGGCAGCCCCGAACCGTCGACTCCACAATCCTGGCGTGGAGCTCGCCGCCAGCAGCCCGCGATAGGGTCCAAGACCCGTCACCCCGCGCCGCCCGTGTCGGCGCGGTGACCTATCTTGGACCGTCCGACGAAGACGCCAGACGCAGCGAGGAGCCCACGTGGACGGAACCCCGGACAGCGCTGCGCTGTCGTCCGCTGAACTGCTCGAACTCAACCGCGATGTGCAGGGATCCCGCGCGCTGCGGCTACTGGCCACCACCAACCTGAGCCTGTACTCGACCTTGATGGAACGTCACCTCAGCGGCGGCGCCGTGCCCGAGACCGAGTTGGTGGTGCGGTTGGAACGCGACCTCGACGATCTCGGCCATCCCGACGGGCAGTCAGGCCTTGCCCTGATCAAGTCGTGGGCCAGCCAGGGCTGGGTGCACCGCCTCGTCGACGCCCGAGCCGAGCGCCACGACCAGAACATCTGCTACCTCACCCAGGACGCGCGTCGCGCTTTGGACTTCGTCCGCGGGATGCGGCGCAACGACACGATCGCCACCGGCGGCTCGATCAACGGCATCGCCTCCCGGCTCAAGCAGGTGGCGGTGCGGGTCGGCAATGACCCGGCGCGCATCCGCAAGAGCATCGAGCACGAGATCACGCTGTTGCAGGCCGAACTCGACGAACTCGACGCCGGCACCCGGCCCGCGCCCGACGTCACCGACTCCTACGACGAGGCCCGCGCCATCGCCTTGCAGATGGAACGGCTGATCACCGACATCGGCCAGTACGGCACGATGATCGAGCAGGCCACCGCGGCCCTCGACGACCCGATCGACAGCAATGTCGCCTACCGCGACCGGCAGCGCAAGATGTACACCGACTACCAGGCAGCCTGGGATTCGCAGGGCCGTGACAGCCACCGCGCCTTCCTGCGGATGATCAACGACCCCGACCAGCGTGCCGAGTTCGAGGCCGACGTGGCAGCGGTCGCCGACGCTCTGCCAGCCCTGGACCCGGCGCTGCGCAGGGTGATGGCCGGGTTCTTCGAGCTGGTCGGCCACCAGATCGACGAGGTCGAACGGATCCAGCAGCGCTGCGCCCAGCGGGTCAAACGGTTCACCGCGTTCGGCACGCTGGAACAGAGCCGAGGGGTGGCCCGTCAGCTCAACGAGGCCATCGGCGCGGCGCGCGCCCTGCTGAAGACCTCGCTGACCGATTCGCGGCTGGACATCGACGTCCCGTTGGCCCGGCACGCGATCAGCTCTGTCGGAGCGCTGAGCTTCAAGATCGGGGACCTGTCCAACCCCAGACCCGCCCAGGCCGGCGGCAGCGAAATCGACCTGACCAGCTTCGCCGCCCTAACCACCCAGGTCGACGCGCCGGCGATGTCGGACATGCTCAACCACGCGCTGGCCACCGGGCCCGTCTCGCTACCCGACGCCGTCGCCATGCTCGACACCGCCTACCTCGGCCACGTCATCGTGCTGTGGTCCTGGGCCCTCAAGCAGCCCCTGGCCGACACCACCGAGGAGACCACCGTCCGCTTCACATCACTCGACGGCCGCGACCGGGAGATGGCCGTCCCATGCCTCATGTTCACCGAACCGATCACCACCCTCGCCGATGCCAGTGCATGACCCCCGGCTGGATCGACTCGCGGAAGACCACCGCTAGGTCCACGCGTTCAATCACCCTGTCCGACAGGTCAACCCGGTTGATCACTGTGTGCGAAGAAGCCTCATCCGGCGGCGCCGGGCGCGCGAATGACCAATGGCACGGCGGGAAAATACGCGGCCATCTCTGAACGGGATTTGCGCAGCGCCGCAGTGCCGTACCCGTGGTGTCGGTGGTCGGGATGAATCCACACCCGGACCTCGACCTCGCCGTCTGCCAGCTCGCCGAACACCATTCCGACTGCCTGCGTTCCTTTTTCGGCTACCAGCCAGACGGCGTCCTCCGCGTCGATCCGGCCGACAGCCGAGCCGATCTCGTCGTCGAGACTGCCCGCCGGCCCGCCGGAGCCGTCGCCGGCTGCGCCGATCTCGGCCGTCCTGGCCTCGAAAAGGTCTCGGTCAGACTCGCTGGAAAACTGCCGCAGCACCAGATGCTCGCCGGAACTGTCCGGCCGCTCGATCAGCGTGAAGGTCAGCTGACTGTTGAGGTCGTCGAGTTCGGCCGCGATCTGTCGGCGCGAGTCCTTGGTGAGCCGATGCAACGGCAGCGCGACCACTGCTTCGGCCCCCAGGGACGCGATACCCAGCAACGCGGCCACCGCGTCGACGGCCGCCGCCCGGTTGTCGGCGTCCACGATCGCATCAAGCACTTCATGTCGGCGGTCAAGCGCGGTGATCAGCGCATCGGTGATCTCCCGGCGCGTGGCGGCGCGGTCAAGGTCAGCCATGACGTCGAGCATAGGCGCTGATGAGGCCTGATGGGTTGGATGTTCGACCCGGACGTAAGCCGTTTGTGCGCGTTGGCATTCCTTCGGATGTCCTTGATCGCATGACGCATCGTGCGCCTCATTCTTCACAGCGGTATCACCCTTCGACACGTCGGCCCATTGACCACGGGCGCAGATATTCCGCTGACGTCGGGAAACCGGTGGCGGCCTCGATTTTGTGCGCCGACACTGCCCATGCGGCGCTGACGATGTCAGGACCGTGACCTATGTTGGGGCGTCCGATCAACTACAGAGCGAGGAACGCACGTGGCCACCGAAGCCGACATCGACTTCTCGACGCTTCCCCAGGTCGACCAGCCGGCCCACCCACCCGTTGCCCGCCGGCCGCGCTTCGACGGCGACGTCTCCGAGTTGCCCGACCGCGCCTGCTGGGCGCTGCAGCACCTGCTGACCCGCCGCTACATCAGCGCCGAAATCGACGCCGACGTCTACCGCTGGGTGCTGGA
The DNA here is from genome assembly GCF_049683355.1 of Mycobacterium sp. Taxonomy (GTDB): domain Bacteria; phylum Actinomycetota; class Actinomycetes; order Mycobacteriales; family Mycobacteriaceae; genus Mycobacterium. The sequence continues at coordinate 3,332 of NZ_JBAUJB010000042.1, read as the reverse complement.
GTACCGCGACCAGCTCAGCGTCCGGCTGTCGGAGCTGGACCTGTTGCTGCGCATAGTGGAGACGGACCTTCAATCAGTCGGAGTCGCATTCGTCGAACAGGCCCGTTACGAATCCGCCAGGGGTATCAAGCTTCTGCGCCGTGAACCGTTGGGCACCTACGACTCCATCCTGGCGTTGCACCTGGCGCAGATGATGCGCGCATCGGGCGGGCAGGCCGTGCTGATCAGCCGCGAGGAGATCCACGGGTTGTTCTCCGGTGTGCTCAACGACACCGACCGCGACGCGGTCACGTTCACCGCGCGCGTCGACGGTGCGATCGCCCGGCTGGCCGGGCTCGAGATCCTGCGCAAGACCCGCGACGACGCGGACAGCTACACCATCAGCCCGGTGATCACCGCGATCATGACCGCCTCGGTGATCACCGAGCTCCAACAGCAGTTCGAGCTGCTGATGCGTGGCGGCGTCCCGGCCGAGGAGATCCAACTTGACTGAGCAGTTCCATCTCTCCCGGCTGCAGGTGATCAACTGGGGGGTGTTCGACGGTTACCACTCGATCCCGTTCAGCCCGGGCGGAGCGCTGATCGCGGGCGCCTCCGGTAGCGGCAAGTCCTCACTGCTGGATGCGATCTCGCTGGGCTTCCTGCCGTTCAACCGGCGCAACTTCAACGCCTCCGGTGACAACACCGCCGCCGGATCCAGCGCGGGCCGACGGACTGTGGACAAGTACGTGCGTGGCGCGTGGGGGCAGCGCAGCGACGGCGGCACCAGCCGGGTGATGTATCTGCGCGGTGAGGGCGCCGCATGGTCGGCCGTGGCGGTCACCTACGCCGGCGACTCCGGACGCACCGTCACCGGGCTGGTGCTCAAATGGCTGACCGGGGAGTCCCGTTCGGATTCGTCGAGCCGCTTCGTGCTCGGCGACGGCGACCTCGACATCGAGGACGTGTGCAACCGCTGGGCCGCCGGGCGGTTCGACACGGGTGTGTTCAAGGACGGCGGCTGGCGGTTCACCACCAAGGTGGAGTCGCAGTATCTGGCCCAGCTGTACGCGACCATCGGCATCCGGGCCTCCGACGCCGCCCAGCAGCTGCTGGGCAAGGCAAAGTCGCTGAAAAGTGTTGGCGGACTCGAACAGTTTGTTCGCGAGTTCATGCTCGACGAACCCGACAGCCTGGCCCGGCTGCCTGAGGCGCTCAAGCAGATCGACCCATTGGTCGAGGCCCGCGAGTTGCTGGCCGTCGCGCAGCGCAAACGCAAGATCCTCGGCGACATCGAGACCATCCAGCAGCGTTACGCCTCGGAGTCCTCGGATCTGGGGATCATCGATCTGGTGGACGCGCCGATGGTGCAGGCGTTCACCGATCATGTCCGGCTGGCGCAGTGCCCCACGCAGATCGCGACGCTGGACACCACCGTCGACCAGCTCGACAACGAATACGAGGACGTCACCCGGTCGCTGAATCTGGCCAAGGCCGAAGCGGATTCGCTCAACGCACAGATCAGCGGCACCAGCTCCAGCATCGGTCCGCTGCAGTCGCAGGTCACCGCCGCCGAGACCGAGGCCGAACAGGTGTCGCGGCGACGAAACGCCTACGCGGATCTGCTCGTCGCACAGGGCCTCGACATCCCGGACAGCGCCGACGAGTTCTGGAACCTGCGGGAGGAGCTGCTGGCGCAGGCCACCGAGCTGCTGGCCCGGGTGGAACGCAACCGGGAGGCGTCCACCGACGCCGAGTACGCCCAGAAAGCGGCCCGCATCACCCGTGATGACGCGGCCAAGGAACTCAAGCGCGTCGAACACGTCGGGTCGGCACTGCCGGAGTTCGCGCTGACGATGCGCGACCACATCTGCGCCGCAACCGGTGTCGAGGCGACCCAGCTCCCCTACGTGGCCGAGCTGATGGACCTGCGGCCGGAGCAGAGCCGGTGGCGAGTCGCGGTGGAGAAGGTGCTGCGCGGCGCCGGCCTGCGGCTGCTGGTCCCCGACCGGCACCACGCGAGGGTGCTGCGGTTTGTCAACGAGACCGACATGCGGGGCCGGCTGGCGCTGCACCACGTCCGGGTCAAGTCGTTCGGCACCGAGCCCGTCGAACCGGAGCCGAACACGTTGGCAGGCAAGCTGTTCGTCGTCGACCCGGCACATCCGTGCGCTGCCGAAGCGGTCGACATCGTCAGCGCCGCCGGCGACCACATCTGTGTCGACACCCCCGAGGTGTTCAGCCGGTTCCGCCGCGCGGTCACCGACACAGGCCTGTACAAGGACTCCGACCGGTTGGCGATCAAGGACGACCGACGCCCCCTCAAACAGTCGGAATACCTCTACCAGGGCGACGTGTCCGCCAAGATCAATGCGCTGACCGTCGACCTGGCCGCCGCCGAGGAGACCTACCAGAAGGCCCGCCGCGCGGCCGACGACATCGCCGCGCAGCGCCAGCAGTGGCGGGACCGGGCCGCGGCGTGCAAGGCGATCTGCGAGCAGTACCCGCAGTGGAGCCAGATCGACACCGAGACCGCCGACGGGCACGCCGACCGGCTGCGCGAACAGTACGAACTGCTGCTCGCCGAACACCCCGACATCGAGGCGCTCAACGCCCGCGCCGACGAATGCTGGTCGCAGATCCAGAAACTGATGACGCGCCGGGGCGCGGTGCAGACCCGTCGCGACGATCTGGACGGGCGCCGGACCCAGCTGCTGGAGCTGTCCGAGCGGCTCTCGCCTGGCTTCGTCTCCGAACCGTTGACCGAGCTGCTGCACCGGTATGCCGCTCAGATCCCGGTATCGTTGGAGCTGCTGAACCCCGAACCGCACCGCGAGGCGCTCTTCGCCGCGATCAAGCGGGAACGCGAGCAGCTGCGGGAGAGCAGGCGTCGGTCCTACGACGAGCTGGCCCGCATCCTCAACACGTTCGACACCGCCTTCCCGGATGCGGTGCCGAACGATTCGGACGATTTCGACGAGCGCGTGCACGACTACGTGGCGCTGTGCCGCCACATCGACGAGCGCGAACTGCCGGAGGCCTACGAGCGGATGATGCGGCTGGTCACCGAGCAGGCTCCGGATGCGATCCTGACGCTGCACCGGGTGGCCGAGCAGGAGGCACGGCGGATCAGCGAGCAGATCGACCGGGTGAACACGGGCCTGGGCGCGGTGGAGTTCAACCGCGGCACCCGGTTGACGCTGCGGGCCACCCCGCGGGCGCTGGCTGCGGTGTCGGAGCTGACGGAGATCGTGCGGGCGATCTCGCGGCGCATCGCCGAGGTGGGGTTGGGCGACAAGCAGGCGATCCTGGACCAGTACGCCGACATCCTGCGGCTGCGCAACCGGTTGGCC
>NZ_JBAUJB010000041.1:0-12552 GCF_049683355.1 Mycobacterium sp. | reverse complement strand
CCGAGTGCTGGTGCTGGTCGCGATCGGCGTGGGTGGCGTCTCGCAGCTGACCGCGGTGTGGGCGCTGGCTGACGTGGCCATGGGCCTGATGGCGTTGGTGAACCTGGTAGCGATCGTGTTGCTCGGCAAGTGGGCGTTCGCTGCGATCAAGGACTTTCAGCGGCAAGTCGACAGCGGCGTCGATCCCGTCTTCGTTGCCGAGGATGCCGACCTACCCGGGCGTCTGGAGGGCGACATCTGGCGACGTGAAGCCAAGGTCAACGCCGACACCTGAGGGGGGCCCGCTACGCGCCCAGATCCGGGGACGGCGACCGATGGAGCAGCAGCACCATTCCGCTGAGCAGTGACACCGCCCCGGTCAGCACCAGCACCGTGCCCAGCCCCAGGCCGGGGATCACCGCGCCGGCAACCGCGGGCGCGGCGACGGAGCTGACGGCCCCCACGACCAGACACGCCGTGAACGCTGCGCCTGCCCGGTCGGGCACCAACTCCGCGGTCCAGACCGCGAGCACCGCCGACCCGGTCATGTATCCCACGCCGAAGATGCACGCTGAGGCCGCCGTCGCGATCACCGAGTCACCGGCCAGCCCCAGCAGTGCCAGCGCCGCGGCCACAATCACCAGGCACAACGCCGCGACCCTGCTGCTACCCAGTCGCTGTGACGCAGCTCCGGTCGCCACACCCACCACGCCGGTGATGCCGATCGCCGCGTACAGCGCCGGGACGGCGGCCGCCGGCAGGTCGCCGCGGCCGAGCGCGTCCGATGCGTAGGTGAAGTAGATGACGACGGCCGCGAAGTACACCACGGAGTAACCGGCTGGGATTCGTAGCGCTCTCGCGAGGGACGGGGCGTCCGGTTGCTCGTCCGGGCGTGAGGCCGGTTCCGTTCGCGGCACCAGCCGCAGGTTCACCACAGCGGCGACCACCGCGGCCAGGGCGATGCCCACCCAGACCAGCCGCCACGAGCCCACCGCGGCGAAGATCGCCAAGCCGCCGAGCACGACGAGTCCGCCGCTGGTGCCGGTCGTGATGATGGCCAGCGCCCTTGGCTGCTGCCGCAGGGGCACCATCCGCGTCACGATGTCCGAGTACGGGGCCCAGACCCAGCCGCCGGCGCCACCGGCCAGCACAGCGCCGACGGCCAACAGCCAGGGGGACTGCGCGACCGCCACGATCACCGCGCCCGCCGCACCGCAGACCCCGCCCACGGTTGTCGGAGCGCGTGCACCGCGGCGAGCCGCCAGCGGGCCCGCCAGCACCAGTCCGGTCAGGTAGCCGGCGAACGTGGCGCTGGCGATCAGGCCGAGTACCAGCTCCGACAACCGCAACTCGTCGCGGATGTCGGGCAGCGTCAGACCGTACGCATACCGGGCCATCCCGAAGGCGACCCCGACGACTGCCGCTCCGGCCAGTCCTATCCGGCCGCCCGCGCTGAGCGTCATGAGAGCTCCCTCGTCCTGTGCGGCTGTCTTAACACCGTCACCCCTGCCAGTAGCTGCCACCCGATGATCGTGTAGATCGCCGTCCGCTCCCAGGCACCGTCGTCGAAGAGCAGGCGGGCGTCCAGCACGCCGTTGAGCAGCAGAAGGCCGCCCGCGGTCAACCCGACGATTCCCAGCGTCACCCCGGAGATACCCAGGGTGCGAAATCGGCTGCGACGCAGAAATACAACTCCGGCGCAGAGGACGGCCAGGTTGCCTGCGCCGATCGCGGCCGTCGCCCCGACGACATGCACAAAAGCCTGGGTGTCAGCACCTCCGCTGGGGAACAGACCCACGGCTGCGGATCCGACACCGTAGGTCGCGGCCAGTCCGAAATACAGCAGGCCGCCGGAGCCCAGTCGCATCGCGGCGACAACCAGTGCAGCGCCGAGCGCGAACGCCACTCCTTGCGCGATGAACGCGCTGTTCATCCAGGACGCCCATGGTGAGCGCCCTGGTTGGCCGAGGTCGCTGATGTAGTCCGCCCAGTAGCGGTAGCCGTGAATCTGCGCGGCGACAACGGCTTCCGTCACCAGATACCAAACACCGGCGATCAACCAGAGTGCGCCGGCCAGTCGCAGAGCCGGTGATCCCGCGGTGGTATGCACCACGACAGGGTGCCATGGGTGCACCACCCGCCCGGTTATCCTGGCCGAGTGAGCAGCCAGAAAGTCGCGGGCGGGGTGGTGCACGAACTGCCCGCGGACCTGCGCGAGGCATTGAGTGCCAACGGCACCGCGCTCGCCGCGTGGAACGACATCACACCGTTGGCGCGCAACGAGTTCATCTGTTGGGTGGAGGACGCCAAGCAGCAGAAGACGCGTGAACGGCGGATCCGCAGGACCCAGGAAGAGCTCGAGGAAGGCCAGCGGCGGCCGTGCTGCTGGCCCGGGTGCAAGCACCGCGAGCGCACCGGCAGGGCCTGAGGTTCGAGGCCTCATCCTCCGATGACGCCGAGCATGTTCGAGAAGTAGAGGACGGCGAAGACGCCGTAGAACAGCCCGGCGAAGCCCAGCAGCCCGATCGAAAGCCGGCTGGGCCGTAAGGCATCGGGGATGCGGCGGTTGACGGCCAGCGTTGTCAGCACGATGAACGGGGTATGCACGCTGGCCACGATTCCCGACGCGGACATGACAGCGACGGGATCCTGCACCATCACGATCACGACGGCCGGGATGAGACCGGTGAACGTCACCGCGAACAGGATCTTGAGTGCTCGGGCGGTGCCCATGGATTCCGGGCGCCAGCTGGTGAGGCGCTCTGTCCACGTGCGGCCCGACTTTCCGGACAGCAGTAGGGTGATGTCGGCGAACGCGCGTGACCATCCGTCCTGGTTCGCCAACACGCTGCCGCCGAGCGCCACCACGATCGCCGTGAACATCAGCCAGTGTCCGACGGTGCCCCACACTTCTGACAGCAGCAGCATCAGATCGTCGGCCACCCCGATTCCCGACGGCACCACCCCGGCCGGGGCGAGAAGTTCGGCGCCGAGCACCAGGAACGCCGTGATGATGACCGTTCCGGTGAGCACGCCGACCGCCGCTGTGTTCGACAGGGTGCCGAACCACGAGCGCAACCGTGCCGTCCGTTCCTCCGCGGATTCGGGCGAGGCACCCTGCTCCTCGGTTGAGGAGTTGTTCATCCCGCCGCCGTACCCGCGTCGGGCGGTCCAGTACGAGAACCACACGATGCCCATCGATCCCGCGAGAATCGTCCCGATCCAAGGCAGGACGAAGGGCACGCTGAGGTCCGACGGGATGCCGGGCACCAGTCCCGCCCGCGCGTCCCCGTCCGGCTGGAAGACCCATGCTGCGGCAACCACCGTGATGGCCACCAGGAGCAGTGCCAAGACCAGGGCCGCTCGGGACACGGCGGGGTAGCCACCACTGACGACCACCGCCGTCGTGATCAGCAGTAGCAGCAGGGACCACAGCATCAGGCCACCCGGGAGCACCGAAGCGAATGCGCTGCCCACCAGGGCGGTGAGCCCTCCCACCCCGGCCACGGCGGCGACGAGTTGCGGCAGCAGAACCACCCAGAGGGCCCAGTTGCGGGGACCGGGGAGCGTGGAGAAGCCGTCCAGCAGAGTCCGGCCGGTGACCACCGCGAATCGGCCGGCCTCCCGGATCATCACCCACATCAGGATCGCGACGCCCCACAACAGCCAGAGCAACTCGTAGCCGTATTCGGACCCGACCCGCGGGGTGAACAGCACCGAGCCCGATCCCACCGCAGACATCGCCCACAGCAGACCCGGACCCCACCACCGCAGACGAGCGGCGCCGGCGGGTGGATCCGGGACATGCTGCCGAAGTTCGACGGTCTTGTCAGAGGTCATCGTGCGCATGCCCGTCAAACGTTGCCTGCGGTCCGCCGCGCTAAACCCCCGGCGGCCCGGAACCGATCACGGTGCTTGTTGCGTCCGGCGGCGGAGTCAGCAAGCCATGGTGGTGAAAGCGGTTGCCCCCAGCTCGCTTTGCGCGATACATGGCATGGTCGGCCACGATCACCGTGAGAAGCCGATGAGCGTGCCCGTCCTGCGTCGGTACTCCGGCCAGCGGCGCACAGACGGTGCCGACGCTGGCGGTCACCGGAACAGGCAGGCCGGCGATGGTCTGACAGATCCGTCCGGCGAACGGTGCGGTGTCCGGGGTGGCTGACAGCGCGGCGATGAGAAACTCCTCGCCTCCGCTGCGGCCGATCACCGCTGTCGGGCCGGCAGCGACGGACAACGCCTTGGCAACGGTGACCAGTGCCGCATCGCCGACGTGGTGGCCGTGGGTGTCGTTGACCGCCTTGAAGTTGTCGAGATCCACCAACGCCACGAACAGGTGGTGCACGGTGGTGTCGCGCTGGCTGAGCAGTTCGAGTGTCGCTTGGAAGAACGCGGGTCGATTGAGCAGCGTGGTCAGCGGGTCACGCGCGGCGTGCACCAGGTCGGTGCCCAGCGCCCGGACGAGGAACTGGATCGCCAGTGGCATCGCGATGTTGATCAGCAGGACGAGGAACAGGTCGACCACGGCCAGGGCCGGGTGTCCGGACATCGCCAGCCTGACGGCTGCGGCCAGAGCGACGCCCGCAGCGACAGAGAAGTTGTACAGGACCAGCGCGGTGGAATGGAAGAACGCGATGTAGGCACCGATGATCGCGAACGAGATGCAGCCGATCAGCGACGCCAGCGGAGTGGGATAGGCCAGACAGGCCAGCGCCACCGCACCGTTGGACACGACGGCGAACATCTGCGACTGGCGCTGCGTGGGCCAGCGCCAGGCCCACAGCAGCACGCCGGCCACCCCGCAGCCCGCGGCCAGCCAGGTCATCACGACCGGCACGGTGCCCCGCGGTCCGTCGGAGCTGAGCAGCAGTACGAGCAGACTCAATGCCAACGAGCCGGCGATCAGCCCCATCATCAGTCGCACCCGGGTGGTCTGGCCCCGGGCACGTAGGTAGCCGCTGAGCCAGTCGTAGTGGCTGGGCTGCAGCCACCGTGGACTCTGTGATGCGGCCATCGTCACCCCCGCAAACAACATACTGACTGCGGCGGCCCACCGGTGACACAAAATTTGAGGGGCCGCGACGCTGGTTGGCGTTCATTTCCGGGTTTCGGGTATGAAGGCGGAGTGCGTCTGGACGATCGCGCTGTGCTGTCTGCGGGGATGGAGGCTGTCCGCGCGACCGCCGGCGCGGTGCTCGGTTGGCCCGGTGGTTTGTTCAATGCCGAGGGTGAGACGTTCGATGCCACCCTGCGCATCGACGACGACGCCCGCGTGCCGGGGTCGGCCGCACTGCTGCGGCCGGGGTCCGTGCATCGTGCTGTGGTCCAGGTGGGTCCTGACCGCCGCAACACCGCGGTCCGCAAACTGTGTGTGAAGATCCCCGACGCCTACGGCCGCGGTCGCGACCAGGACTTCCTGCTGGCGTCGTCCGGCGATGGCGCGCCCCTGCACCACGCCGCGCTGCCGACCGATTCGGTAGCCGCGCTGTACTCCTCGCTGTGGCTCTACCTCGCCGGTCTGCAGCCGGTGCTGTTCGGGGCGCGCACCTCGACGACCGGCCGCGACCTACGGTTCGGCCCCGGCGATGAACTGAGCTTCGCGCTCAGCCCCCCGCTCGGGCAGTTCCGCCGGATCGGGTTGTTGACGTTGGCCGAACCGCACGACGGCACGGTGCGCTTCGCGGGTCGCAACAGCGGCGGAAACCTCTGGCCGTTACCGCCGGTCAGCTTCTACTGAGCCGGCCGCCCTGCCCGTAGCGCGACCGGTCAGTCCGGTGAACCCTCGGAGTCGTCGAAGAACGCCCAGTGCCCGTCGTCGCCGGACTTGACCTCCATCCGCCAGCCGAGCTCTGAGTTGTCGGCCTTCTGATCGACGAACCAGGCGTGGGCGTCGTCGGCGCTCTCGATGTCCTTCGTGTCGACGACGTCTCCCTTGGGATTCAGTACGCGGTATGTAGCCATGGGCCGCGTATTCCCGTTGTGCCGCAGTCGAAACTGACCGGTCTAGTCGCCTCGGCCGGTCTGCTGGCGCAGGTTGTCGATCAGCTCGGAGGCCTGCGCCTTCGTCGCGTCCTCGGGGACCTCTTGCCCGGCCTCCTGGGCCAGCGTGTGCAGATAGCTGCGTTGTGCACCCGTCATGGGTTCGTCACCGGTCACCCACTGAGACGTGTCCTTCTCCGCGTTCTCGCTCGGCGCTTGCTTGGTGTTGTCAGTCAATCTCGTCACCTCCGCACCCCGGGTGCCCATCGCACGTCTGTTCGAAACGCAGGCCGGGATGCAGAAAGTGACAACCCGGATGAGTGGGGGAGCGGCGACCTGAAAGTATCGACTCGTGGGCAACAAGGAACGCTCGAAGATCGTCATGTCCGACGCCGAGATCGCCGAATTCGTCGAACACAGCCGTACGGCCACGATGGCCACCGTGCTGCCGAGCGGCCGGCCACACCTGGTCGCGATGTGGTACGCCGTGCTCGACGGGGAGATCTGGTTCGAGACCAAGGCGAAGTCGCAGAAGGCGGTCAACCTGCGTCGTGATCCGACGATCACCGTGATGATCGAGGACGGGCAGACCTACGACACGCTGCGCGGGGTGTCCATCGACGGCGAGGCCGAGATCATCGACGATCCCGACACCAACCTTCGGGTCGGCATCAGCGTGTGGGAGCGCTACACCGGGCCCTACAGCGAGGAGATGCGCCCGTTCGTCGACCAGATGATGAACAACCGGATCTGTGTGCGGGTCATCCCGTCCCGGATGCGCAGCTGGGATCACCGGAAACTGGGCATGCCGGGCATGCCGCTGTCCGGCAGCACCGCGCAGTACCTCTGAGCTGGGTCAGCGGCTGGCCAGCAGTTCCTTCACCTCGGGCGTGACGGGGTCGACGTGGTCGCCGAACTCGGCATGTTTGTCGATGAAACCGGCGACCATCGAGCAGATCGGCACGATCCGTAGGCCGGCATCCCGGGTCGCTTCGAGCGCCTCGCGAACCAGGATGGTCCCGAGCCCGCGCCCGCCGAACTCGTCGTCGATCTCGGTGTGCGGGAAGATGCGCTGGTTGCCGTGGTCGATGTATTCGGTGAAGCCGGCCTTCTGCCCGTCGACCGAAATGCTGAAGCGGTCAGCTTCGGCGGTGACGTCGGTGGGGGCGCCGGTCTTGTCGGTAGTCATGGTGTCCACCTATACCCAGATTCACGGCGCAGGATTGCGGCGCGGCCGTAATCTGCCGTTCGGCAGCGGAGGCGCGGGCAGCCGAGCCGTGGCGCCGCGGTAACCGTCGACGGCACCGAACCGGTCGTCGTGGCCTTCCCATTGCTCGCGGTAGGCCACGATCTCGTCGTGGCTGCGGCCGACGAAGTTCCACCACATGACCAGGTGCTCGTCGAACGGTGTTCCGCCCAGCAGCACCGCCCGCGCTGGAGCGTCGCCGCGATTGGCCAGGTGCAGGCGCCGGTGGCCCGGACGTTGGTAGGCCAGGTCGGCGACAGCGAGCACCTCACCGCATGCCTCGAGGACGCCCTGGTCGAGCAGCACGCCGTGCTCGAACGTCTCGTCGATGTCGAGGGTCAGTTCCGCACCGGCATCGAGGTCCAGCTGGGCACCGAGCAACGGGGTGAAAGTGTGCACCGGGGAACGGTCGCCCTCGAGTTCGCCGAGGAACACCCGCAGCGTGGCGGCGCCGCGGGACTGGGGCCGGGGGATGTAGCGGGCGAAGTCGCGGCCGGTGTCGCGGGCGGCGTCGGGCAGCGCCACCCACAGCTGCACCCCGTGCAGCACCGAGGTGTTGGCCGTCGACACCTCGGAGTGGCAGATGCCCGCGCCTGCGGTCATCAGGTTCAGTTCCCCCGGCCGCACCAGTGAGTGGATGCCCGCGCTGTCACGGTGCTCCACCTCGCCGCTGAACAGCCAGCTCACCGTCTGCAGACCCGTGTGCGGATGCGGGGGCACGTCCATCCCGGTCCCGTCGCGCACGTCGTGCGGCCCGTAGTGATCGGCGAAGCACCACGCACCGATCAGTGACCGTTCCCGCTGGGGAAGGGTACGGCGAACGCGGATCGCCCGGGGCCCACCCAGGGGCACCTCGCGCGGATGCAGGACACCCGCGAATGGCGATGCGGCGCACTCGACTTCGGCAGGCGCGGCATCGGTGTTGCTCACGTGTCCACAGTAACCTCCTCGACGGTGGGCAGGGCCATCGCCGACCGGATCGTCTCGCGGTCTGCGTCGTCGATGCGGAAGACCCCGAAGCGGAACTTGTAGCCCCAGCGTCCTTTGTCCTCGATGAAGTCGAGGCGATCGAGCAACGGCCGGATCGGTGCAGGTTCGCACTCCAGGAAGTCCACATTGCGCCGCCACGGCTGGAAGTCCGCCGACACCTCGACCTGATAGGGCTCGTCATCGGCGACCCGGCCGATCGCGGTGAACGCCTGCAGCGGCGGGCCGTCGGGGTGCGTCTCGCGCGGTGAGTAGAAGATGATCCAGTCACCACGCGCCATCTTGCGCAGCATGTGCGGCTTGCCGTGATTGGCCTGCGTGAAGCGTCCCCGTACGCCGCGTTCGACGTGGTCGCGGCTGACGGTGTTGATCCAGTTCGTCATGACCGAACGTTATGCCCGACCGCCGACACCGCGGCGCCGCTGCGTCGCGGCCTGTGGACAACCCGTCGCCGAGGCTGTGGATAGAGTTCGACAGCATGGGCGACAGCGGGCTGACGGCGGAGGAACTGCGCAACACCACCTTCGAGAAGCCGCCGTGGCCCAAGCGTGGATACGCCGAGAAATCGGTGAACGATTTCCTCGCCCTGGCCGCGCGCAGGCTCGAGGGGCGCGGACATCTGTGCGCCGACGACATCCGCGGGGTGCGCTTCAACAAGGCACCGTTGGGTAAGCGTGGTTACGACCAACAGCAGGTCGACGCGGTGCTCGCCGAAATCGTCACGGCCATCGAGCATCTCAACACATGACGCGGGCGATCGTCGGCCAGGACGGTGTTCGCGCCGAGAGTACGGAGAAGGCGTGACCGAAGCCGGCGGCTTGAGGATGGGCAGCGCCGCGGGCCGCTGGGTGTTGGTGGCCACGGTGCTCGGATCGGGAATCGTGATGATCGACAGCACCGTAGTGAACGTTGCGTTACCCCACATCGGCAGCGACCTCGGTGCGGGTTTTGTCGGACTGCAGTGGACCATCAACGCCTACACGCTGACCCTGGCGGCACTGATCCTGCTCGGCGGGTCCCTCGGTGACCAGTTCGGGCGGCGGCGCATCTTCCTGATCGGGGTCATCTGGTTCGCGGCGGCGTCGGCCGCGTGCGGCCTGGCACAGAACGTCGAGATGCTGATCGCGGCCCGCGCGTTGCAGGGTGTCGGCGGGGCGTTGCTCACCCCGGGCAGCCTGGCACTGATTTCGGCGTCGTTCTGCAAGGCTGACCGTGCCGCCGCGATCGGCGCCTGGTCCGGCATCGGCGGACTGGCCGGCGCCGTCGGCCCGTTCCTCGGCGGCTATCTCGTCGAGATCAGCTGGCGAGCCATCTTTCTCATCAACTTGCCGCTGGCCGCGGTAGTCGTCGTGGTGACCGTCCTGCGCGTGCCCGAAAGCCGTGACACCGAGTCGGCGCCGGGCCTCGATGTGAGCGGCACGATCCTCGCGGTGGTGGGTCTGGCCGGATCGACCTATGGGCTGACCGAACTCGCCAACGGGGAAGCGAGCCCGGCTGCGGTTGTTGCGGTCGCCGCGGGGGTGCTGGCGATGCTGGCTTTTGTAATGGTCGAGCGTCGTTCCGCCCGCCCCCTGGTCCCGCCTTCGCTGTTCTCCGACACGACCTTCCGCGTCGCCAACACCATCACCCTGCTCATCTACGGCGCTCTGGGAGTGGTGTTCCTGCTGCTGGTGCTGCAACTGCAGACGGTCGCCGGCTTCAGTCCCCTCGCCGCCGGGACCGCGCTGCTGCCGGTGACGGCAGTGCTGCTGGTGTTCTCCTCGCGGGCAGGGGCACTCGCCGGGCGGATCGGGCCGCGCCTGCCGATGACCGTCGGCCCACTGCTCGCCGCCGCCGGCCTGCTGCTGATGATGCGGATCGGACCGAGCGCGTCGTGGGTTGCCGACGTACTGCCCGCAGCCCTGGTGTTCGGTGCCGGCATGGCGCTTGTCGTGGCACCGCTGACCGCGGCGGTACTTGACTCCGCCCCAGACCATCTGGCCGGTTCGGCCTCCGGCGTGAACAACGCCCTGGCCCGCAGCGGCGGCCTGCTGGCGGTGGCGCTGATACCCGGACTCGCCGGCATCAGCGGTGCCGACTACGCCGACCCGGACGTATTCGACGCCGGCTTCCATGTCGCGGTCGCCATCGCGGCAGGTCTGCTCGTGGTGGCCGCGGCCATGGCCTTTACCGGTCTGAAGTCCGGAGTCGCAGCAGGGGCGCCGAAGGCTCGGATGCGCGTCGAAGAGAACACACACTGCCCGACCGTCGGACCCTCGCTGTACCCGGGGTCGGACAGCGCCTCCTGACGAACACTCAGCGCGGGTCTGCCCCGACGTCCATCCCGGCGCACCTATCCTCCAGGAATGTCTGAGCCTGAAGGCCCGCGCCCCGACCTGACGGAGCTGCTGCGGCGGCGCGCACTGACCGAGGACGCGGCGCGGCCCGACGCCTTGGCACGCAGACACGCTCGTGGCGGGCGCACCGCGCGGGAGAACGTCGAGGACCTCGTCGACGCGGGCTCCTTCGTCGAGTACGGCCGGTTCGCGATCGCCCCGCAGCGGATGCGCCGCGACGTCGAGGACCTCATCACCCGCACCCCTGCGGACGGCCTGATCGCGGGCACTGCCCGGATCAACGGGAACCAGTTCGGTGACGAGCGCTCAGCGTGCGCCGTGTTGTCCTACGACTACACCGTGCTCGCCGGGACGCAGGGCGCGTTGGGGCACCGCAAGAAGGACCGGCTCTTCGAGCTGATCGACCGGATGCGGCTGCCCAATGTGTTCTTCGCCGAAGGTGGCGGCGGCCGGCCGGGGGACACCGACTATCCCGTGGTGTCCGCGCTGGACACCCGCGCCTTCGCACTGTGGGCGAAGTTGTCCGGAGTGGTACCGCGCATCGCCGTGGTCAAGGGACGCTGCTTTGCCGGAAACGCCGTCATCGCAGGCGCTTCCGATCTGATCGTCGCGACCGAGGACGCGTCACTGGGCATGGGTGGGCCGGCGATGATCGCGGGAGGCGGTCTCGGCGACGTGCCGCCCGACGAGGTCGGGCCGATGTCGGTGCAGGAACCCAACGGCAACGTCGACGTCGTGGTCGCCGACGAAGCCGAGGCGGTCGCGGTGACCAAGCGTCTGCTCGGCTACTTCCAGGGATCGCAGACGGAGTGGACTGAGGCCGATCAGACCACGTTGCGCACTGCGGTGCCCGAGCGGGAACGGCGCGCCTACGACGTCGTCCCCATCATCGAGACGCTCGCCGACGAAGGGTCGGTGACCATCCTTCGGCGGCGCTTCGCCCGGGAGATGGTCACCGCGCTGGCCCGCATCGAGGGCCGGCCCGTCGGCGTCATCGCCAACGACACCCGGTTCACCGCGGGCGCGATCACGGCTGCCGCCTCCGACAAGGCGGCGCGCTTCCTGCAGCTCTGCGATGCGTTCGGGCTGCCCGTCGTGTCACTCATCGACTGTCCCGGGTACATGGTCGGTCCGGCTGCCGAGGCGGACTCGCTGGTACGGCGCGCATCACGAATGTTGGTCGCCGGGGCGGCAGTTCGGGTACCGATCATCGCAGTCGTGCTGCGGCGCGGATACGGGTTGGGTGCGCAGGCGATGGCCGGCGGCAGCTTGCACGAGCCGGTGCTGACGGTCGCGTGGCCGGGAGCGCATCTGGGACCGATGGGCCTGGAGGGCGCGGTGCGGCTGGGTCTGCGTAAGGAACTCGAGGCGATCACCGACGCGGACGAGCGGGAGGAGCGGGTGCGGGAGGCCACGGCCGCTGCACAGGAGAACGCGAAGGCCCTGAATGCGGCGATGCTGTTGGAGATCGACGATGTCATCGACCCGGCGGAGACCCGCACGGTCATCGCCGCGACGCTCGCGGCGGTGGATACACCGGCGCCGTCACGGGGCCGGTTCGTCGACACGTGGTGACGGTGCTCACTCCACGATGGTGATCGCCACTGCCTCAGCCAACTCCCTGACTTTCTCGAATCCGTCGCCGGCGAACAGTGGAACTGGAGCGGAACCAGGGTGTGGGTTGATGTCGGTGAATCGTGTCACCCGGTCACCCCAGAGCATCAGTGCGAGCGAGTCATTGAACTGCCTTGATCGCCAAATCAATCCGTCGAATCTATCGGTGTGTTCGTAGAGCGCTTGTCCCCAGAATGCTGTGCGCGGATACTCACTGGCTCCCGTCTCGATGAGCTCGCCATGCGTGATGCCCAGCCGGCGCAACCCAGCGCCGTGGAGTTCGGCAAGCCGTAGGTCCCGGACCGGAATGATGGTCGACATGACCATGGGAACCAGCGCCTTTCGGAGAATGCGTCGCCCCGGACCGCGGATCGGAACGTCATGGAAAATCGTTTCCGACAATGCACCCTCGAC
>NZ_JBAUJB010000040.1:0-21324 GCF_049683355.1 Mycobacterium sp. | reverse complement strand
TCGCGATCGATGGCCTGCGCGACCGTCGTCGTCGACACGGTTCCCGCGCATGCAACCGCCAGCAGGCAGGCCAGCACCTCCTCTGGCAGACTCCCGACCCGGGCCGAGACAAGTTCAGCCAAGGTGCCGGGCAGCGCGGCATCTGTACCGCGCGGATCACTGAGTAGCGCCCGTCCCAATTCCAAAGCGTAGAAAGGGTTTCCACCGGAGATCTCAGCGATGCGGGCCATGGTGGGCCGGGGAAACGACCGCCCCAGCCGGCCCGACAGCACCGAGTGCAACTTGCCCAGACTCAGCGGGCCCAGCGTCAAGTTCTGGGACGCCTCCGGGCGCAGCATTCGCAGCCACGTACTGGCCGACGCGGCGTTCGGGCGAAGGCGTTCGGTGACGAGCAGTCCCACCGGGCGGTCGAGTCTGCGGGTGACGAACGCCAGCACGTCGCGGGTGGACCGGTCGATCCACGGGATGTCGTCAACAGCGATCAACACCGGCGCCTGGGCGGCCAGACCATGCACCAGCGTGAGAAACCCGGCCGACACGGCACGAACATCATCGACGCCACCGATGATCTCGCGGTGGCCGGCCACCCGCAGCATCGCGGCACGCTGCGGCTCAGGCAGTCCCGCCCAAACCTCGGCGTCGACGTCGCTGACGAGGTCTGCCAGCCCACCGTAGGCCAGCACCGACTCGGTCTGGGCACCCTGAGCAGACAGCACAGCAAACCCGCTCTGCCGGGCACGCTGTATCGTCGCCAGCCACAACGTGGTCTTGCCGATACCTGCTTCGCCATCGATGAACAACGCCGAGGGCTGCACGCGGACGCGCTCGAGGAATTTGCCAACGCTGTGTGCCCCCGCGACTTTTTCTGCGGCTCCGAGCATTCACAAATCTTTTCAAAATTGCTGTCAGCTGTCCACGCGTCCGTCAAATACGTTGCAGGTCAACGCCCGGCGCGCACCAACTCAACGACCGGGATGACCCGCGTCGTATTGCTCTGATACTCGCCGAACTGCGGTTCCACGGCGACCTGCTTGGCGTAGACCGCGTCACGCTCGGCCCCCTCGAGCGCCCGCGCGGTGGCGCGGAACGTCTCGGTGCCCTGCTCGACGGTGACCTCCGGGTGGGCCATCAGGTTGTGGAACCAGTCCGGGTGGTTGTCGGCGCCGCCGTTGCTGGCGAAGACGAAGATTCGGCCGTCGTCCAACAACGGCACCAGTGGTGCGATGCGCTCAGTACCCGACTTCGCGCCGACGTGGTGCACCAGCACCAGCGGCTTGCCCTCGAACACCCCACCGGCCTTGCCGCCGGTGGTGCGGAACTCCGCGATCACCGTGCGGTTCATCTCGTCGATAGCTGCTTTGTCCATATGGGTTATCTACCGCGGAAACGGCAGCGGGTATTCCCGGGCGCTGCAGCTCCCTGGATTATTGATCCGTTCTGACTGACACGGGATCGTCGGGGTCCAGCGGAAGACCGGCGGGGTGCGCCACCGCCATTTTCCAGTGGTCCAGGGATAACTCCGACTAGACATCCTGCATGGTGGGGCCGAAGCGGCTGTTTGCTGCTGCATTGCTGTTCACGGCGGTCAGTGGTTGTGCTCATGAACCGCCGCCGTAAGAATCTCGTTACACGCCGCCGCCGCCCGTCGCTCCCCCGCCCCCTCCACTGCACCGGGTGCATCGTTCGTCGATGATTTGGAACGTCCCGACACCCAAGGCGGTCTCGACGCCAGATGGGAAATGCGCAGAGGTGAACCCGGCAGCCCCGCGCTGCCGGTGGAGACGGGCGCGTTCATCCGCGATGGCCACTTCGTTTCGTCCGACGACACCAACGTCTACGCAGTCCAGACGCTTCGAGGCACCATTCGTCGCATCGGCGCGGAGGGACGCTGGACGAAGGTCAGGAACGGAGGGTACGAGACCCTGGTCATGGGAATCGCAGCAGATGACAGCCTGGGCCGAAATCTGGTGCAGCTCACGGTCTCCCCCGCCAGCTGGGGCTTATCCAGGCATCGGGACGGCGACACACCTGCGCAGGTGGCCAAGGGTACGTTCAGCCCGCCCCTGGCACTGAACGGTACGTACCGGTTCGAGATGGACGTAGCGGACGGATCGGTCATAGTGCGGGTTCCGGGAGTTGAGAAAGAGGTCAGGTTGGGACCCTCGGCCTGCTCAGTGAGAGCGCATTTTGGCAGCACGTCTCGACGCCGAAGGAGCTTCCGATCGGTGAGAAATTCTGCATCGACATGGTGTGGGCTGCTGAGCAAGGTCAACCGCTGTCAGCGATACCCGCTCCTGCCGAGTGAGTTCGTACCGCCCCGAGCCCGGCGCGGCGGTGAATCCCCCGCCGTCGGATGGCGTCCATCCGAACACGATCAGGCCCCCTCGAAAGGGGGCCTGAACAGCGTGGCAGGTACAGGATTCGAACCTGTGTAGGCGTAAGCCGACGGATTTACAGTCCGCTCCCATTGGCCGCTCGGGCAACCTGCCGGGGTGCTGCGTGTGCGCTCCAAGCGCGTTCAGCAGGATACAACGACCACCGGCCCCGGACACAAACCGGCGGGTGGGGGCCGGTGTTCACGTGGTGCCGCGCAGCGGCCAAGATGGAACCAAGCACTCACACCACCATCGAGGGAGGGACGAGTCCAATGGCGGATTCATCGTTCGATGTCGTCAGCAAGGTCGACCGCCAGGAGGTCGACAACGCGCTCAACCAGGCGGCGAAAGAGCTGTCCACACGCTTCGACTTCCGCGGCACCGACACCAGCATCGAGCGGAAGGGCGAGGAGGGCATCGAGATCGTCTCCTCCACCGAGGAGCGGGTGAAGGCCGCCGTCGACGTCTTCAAGGAGAAGCTGGTGCGCCGCGACATCTCGATGAAGGCGTTCGACGCCGGGGACCCGCAGGCCAGCGGCAAGACCTACAAGGTCAGCGGCACCCTCAAACAGGGCATCAGCAGCGAGGAAGCCAAAAAGATCACCAAGCTGATCCGCGACGAGGGCCCCAAGGGGGTCAAAGCGCAGATCCAGGGCGAGGAGATCCGCGTCAGCTCCAAGAAGCGCGACGACCTGCAGGCGGTGCAGTCGCTGCTGCGCGGCGCCGACCTCGACGTCGCGGTGCAGTTCGTCAACTACCGTTGAGGCCGTCCGTCGGATGCCGCCACCGCAGCCGGCCGAACCTGGCGAAGCCGCGATCGGCGCTCAGGAATGTCGCATTGTTCTCGAGCGCGTAGGCGGCGAGATAGGCATCGGGCACATCGTTGCCGCGGGCATCGATGTCGGCAGCCAGCCGGCGGAACAGCTCCCAATGGCGTGAACCGGCCCGAAGGGCGATGGTTGCCGGAGCCCGCAGTATGGCGTCGACCGCTTCCCACGCTTCGGCCGGCGGGGTGGGCTCACGAAACACCCTGCGGTTTGTCAGAATGCGCACAAATCCACTCGTGACCACGTCTGGGATGCCGAGGGGCTCGTCGTCGTTCGCCCATTCCTCGAGGAGCATTCGGTACGCCTGATTCTCGGGCAGGTCCGCGCGGTAGGCGTACACCAGGACGTTGGTGTCAACGCATCGCATCGAGCGATGCCTCGTCATCCATGATTTCGGACAGTGAGGCGTTCGACGACAGATCCACCCCGGGCATCAGTCCACCTTCGCCCGTGGGGTGCACTGCGAATCTGTCGCGTGCGCCGATGTCTGTCGGAGTGAGTCCGCGGCGGACTGCGTCCTCGAGTACAGCGGCGACCGTCCGGCCCGTGCGCGCTGCACGCTGCTTGACTTCGCGGTAGAGCGCGTCGTCGATACGGATGGTGGTACGCACCCTGACACGTTAGCACCACCTCTAGGCATAAAGATGCTCTCCCAGGTCAGCCCCGGCGGTGGCCGATGCTCGCCAAACCCGCCCGGTAGCCGAGGCGGCAGTCCTAATGTGTCGCTATGGCACCTGCGCAGCGCGATCCCCACGTCGTCGTCCTCGGTGGCGGATCCTGGGGGACGACCGTGGCGTCGATCTGCGCCAGGCGCGGGCCGACGCTGCAGTGGGTGCGCTCGCAGGAGACCGCCGACGACATCAACCAGAACCACCGCAACTCCAAGTACCTCGGTGACGAGGTCGAGCTGGCCCACACGCTGCGGGCCACCACCGACTTCTCCGAGGCCGCCGAATGCGCCGACGTCATCGTCATGGGGGTGCCGTCCCACGGCTTCCGCAACGTGCTGACCGAGCTGGCCCGCGAACTACGCCCGTGGGTGCCCGTCGTGTCGTTGGTCAAAGGCCTCGAGCAGGGCACCAACTACCGGATGAGCCAGATCGTCACCGAGGTGCTGCCCGGCCACCCCGCGGGCATCCTGGCCGGACCGAACATCGCCCGCGAGATCGCCGAAGGGTATGCCGCAGCCGCGGTGCTGGCCATGCCTGACCCGTACCTGGCCGCCAACCTCGCACAGCTGTTCCGCACCAAGCGCTTCCGCACCTACACCACCGACGACGTCATCGGCGTCGAGATGGCCGGTGCGCTCAAGAACGTGTACGCGATCGCGGTGGGGATGGGCTACTCGTTGGGAATCGGGGAGAACACCCGCGCCATGGTGATGGCCCGCGCGGTGCGGGAGATGTCCAAGATGGGCGAAGCACTCGGCGGGCACCGCGACACGTTCGCCGGGCTGGCGGGCATGGGCGACCTGATCGTGACGTGCACCAGCCAGCGCAGCCGCAACCGGCATGTCGGCGAGCAGCTCGGCGCGGGCAAGCCGATCGACGAGATCATCGCCTCGATGAACCAGGTGGCCGAGGGCGTGAAGGCCTCCAGCGTGATCATGGAGTTCGCCGACAAGTGCGGCATCACGATGCCCATCGCGCGCGAAGTCGACGGCGTGGTCAACCACGGCTCGAGCGTGGAGCAGGCCTACCGCGGCCTGATGGTGGAGAAGCCCGGCCACGAGGTGCACGGATCGGGCTTCTGAGCCTCAGTTCATGTAGGGGTTGGTGCCCTCGGGCCGGGCCACCAACGGGTTCACCGGGTTGACGATGAAGGAACCGGCGGGACTGAGCACAAACCCGGATTGGTTCCTGCTGTCGACGCACGCCGTCATCGTCCCGTCGCCGCCGCAGCTGACGGTGCCGAAGCTCAGACGGGTGTTCGGCGGAAGCGGGGTGACCGGCCCGCGGTACATCGGGGCGGGCGACGCGCCGAAGGTCGGCACTCCACCCGAGCTGCCGCCGACCAGGTTCGCGCCTTGCGGCCCCGCAGGGATCGGGCCGTTGCAGCCGTAGCCGCCGGAGCGCTGCAGCATGCAGGTCAGCCCGGCTGTGCCGAACACGTAGGCCGAACCGTCGTAGACCGCGAAGTCCTTCGGGTTCACCGGCGCCATCGCGTTGATGTCGGGGGCCGGCGGGGTGGGTGGCGGTGGCGGTGGCTGCGCTGCGGCGAGCCCCGACCCGCTGAGGACCGCGGCCGCGGCGACACACGCGGGAGCCACGAGCCTGCCGACGAGAATTCTGCTCAGCACCATCACAGCCTATGTGTCGTCGACGAGGGCAGCAGTGTTTCAGAAGGTGAAGCTGCCGGCCGGGCTGAGGACGAAGCCGGACTGGTCGACGGTGTTGAGGCAGGACGTCACGACGCCGTCGGTGCCGCAGCTCACGGTGCGAAAGCTCATCCGGGTGCCCGGCGGAAGCGGCCGCGGGTTGTCGACGGCGCCGTACATCGGGCGGTCGGAGGTGCTGAAGTCGGGGCTGCCGCCGACCCAGCCGGTGACCAGGTTGGCGCCGCCCGGTGCCGCCGGCAGTGGACCGCTGCAGCCGTAGCTGCCGGTCTGCCGGTCCATCACACAGGTCACCCCGCCGGGAACGCCGAAGGAGTACCAGGCGCCCTCTTCGGCGGCGAAGTCCATCGGGTTCACCGGCGGCATGGCGTTGATGTTCGGTAGCGCGGGCGGGTCGGCCGCGGCGACACCCGCCAGGGCCACGGCCGCTGCCGCTGCCGTTGCCGCTGCCGCTGCCGCTGTGACTGTGAGGATTCTGGTCAGCACGCCGCTCACCCTAAGGGGCGGCTTCCGGGCGCGCACCCCGCACGCCGAGACAGCGCGCGCACCTTCGCCGGAACTGTATTCCAGCAGCCAAAATGCGCGTGCGGGCCTGCTGGAATACCGTTCCGGCGGGGATCAGTAGGGGCGGTGGCCTGCCATGGCTTCCAGCCGGGCGATCCGGTCCTCCATCGGCGGGTGCGTCGCGAACAGCTTGCCGATCTTCTCGCCCGCGCGGAACGGGTTGGCGATCATCAGGTGGGCCTGGTCGGCCAGCTGCGGCTCCGGCGGCAGCGGCGCCTGTTGCACCCCGGCACTGATCTTGCGCAACGCGCTCGCCAGCGCCAGCGGATCACCGGTGAGCTCGGCGCCGGACTGATCGGCCTGATACTCCCGCGACCGCGACACCGCCAGCCGGATGACCGTCGCAGCGATCGGACCGAGCAGCGAAACCAGAAGGATCGCAAAAGGATTGGTTCCACCGTCCCGGTTGCCGCCGAACATCGTCGCGAAGAACGCCAGGTTGGCCAGCGCGGTGATCACCGAGGCCATCGCGCCCGCCACACACGAGATGAGGATGTCCCGGTTGTAGACGTGGGACAGCTCGTGGCCGAGCACGGCCCGCAGCTCGCGTTCGTTGAGGATCCCCAGGATCCCCGTCGTGCAGCACACCGCGGCGTTGCGCGAGTTTCGGCCGGTGGCGAACGCGTTCGGGGCGGCGGTGTCGCTGACGTAGAGCCGGGGCATCGGCTGGCGGGCGGTGGTAGCGAGTTCGCGCACGATCTTGTACATCACCGGCGCCTGCATCTCGGTGACGGGCTGGGCGTGCATCGCCTTCAACGCCATCTTGTCGCTGTTGAAATACACATAGGCGTTCATGCCGACGGCGAACAGCACCGCCAAGAACATGATGTTGCGCCCGAACATGGCGCCGACACCGACGATCAGACCCGAGAACACCACCAGCAACAGGAACGTCTTCGCCCTGTTGGCGTGCGGGTGCCAAGTCATCGTGGCTTCCTCCTTGAAAGCTGCGCCGAACCTACGAGAGTCATCGCTGTACTCAACGTCCAGGTGGCACCAGCTGGTTCCTTCGGGGCTCAGCCGTCCCGGGTGATGGTGTAGTTCACCAACGTGGCCAACGCCTGACGCCCCGGCCCGTCGGGCAGCTGGGCCAGCTCCACCTCGGCCTGCTTGGCATATCCGGCCACGGCCTCCTTGGCCTTCGCGATGCCCTGTGAGGCGCGCAACAGCCGAAGTGCCTCGGCCAGGTCGTCATCGTCGTTGACCGGGCCGGACAGCAGTTCACGCAGCCGCTCGGCGTCCGGTCCGGTCTCGCGCAGCGCGTACAGCACCGGCAGGGTGTGCACACCCTCGCGCAGGTCGGTGCCCGGCACCTTCCCCGACTCGTCGGGGTCACTGTCGATGTCGATGATGTCGTCGGAGATCTGGAAGGCCGTGCCCACGATGCCGCCGAGCCGGGCCAGCCGCTCGACCTGGTCAGCGTCGGCGCCAGAGAACGTCGCCCCGAACCGGCCCGACGCCGAGATCAGACAGGCCGTCTTCTCGTAGACGACCTTGAGGTAGTGATCCACCGAGTCGACGTGGTCGGCAGTGCCGCGCGTCTCCCGCATCTGGCCGGTCACCAGCAGCGCGAAGGTGTCGGCGATGATCCGCACCGCCTCCGGACCCAGCCGTGACACCAACCGCGACGCCGTCGCGAACAGGTAGTCGCCGGCCAAGATCGCGATGTTGTTGCCCCATCGGGCGTTGGCGCTGGGCGCTCCGCGACGCATCTGCGCCTCGTCCATCACGTCGTCGTGGTACAGCGTCGCCAGGTGCACCAGCTCGATCACCGAGCCGGCGACGGTGACCTGCCAGGCGTCGGGCTCGGGCCCCAGCTGGGCGGACAAGACCGTGAACAGCGGGCGGAACCGTTTCCCGCCGGCCTGGAAGAGGTGCTGCACGGCCTCGGACATCAGTGCGTCGGCACGGCCCAACTCCTCGGACATCAGTGCCTCGACCCGGGCCACGCCGTCCCGGACATCCTGGGCGAACTGGGCATCCCCGAAGTCCACTCCTGCCACCACGTTCGCCGGTGTCCTCACACTGCCAACATACTGGGAGTCATGGACTACCCGGCGACAGGTGCGACCGAGGGGTCGAGCAGTGCTGACGTCGTCGTGGTCGGGGCCGGGCCTGCAGGATCCGCGGCGGCGGCGTGGGCGGCGCGCTCGGGACGCGACGTGCTGGTGATCGACTCTGCCCAGTTCCCCCGGGACAAGGCCTGCGGTGACGGCCTGACGCCCCGCGCGGTCGCCGAACTGCGACGCCTCGGGCTCGGTTCCTGGCTCGAGGACAAGATCGCCCACCGCGGGTTGCGGATGTCGGGGTTCGGCGCGGACGTCGAGGTGACCTGGCCGGGCCCGTCGTTCCCACCCTCGAGCAGCGCGGTGCCGCGCACCGAGCTCGACGAGCGCATCCGGCTGGTCGCCGTCGACGACGGCGCGAAGATGAAGCTCGGCGCCAAAGCCGTTGATGTACATCGTGATCCGTCAGGCCGGGTGACGGGTGTGGTGCTCGACTCCGGGGAGATGATCCGGTGCGCCGACTTGATCGTCGCCGACGGCGCCCGCTCCACCCTGGGCCGCATCCTCGGCCGCGAATGGCACAAGGAGACTGTCTACGGGGTGGCGATCCGCGGCTACATCGCCACCCCGCGCAGCAACGAACCGTGGATCACCTCCCACCTGGAGCTGCGCTCCCCCGCCGGTGAGGTGCTGCCGGGGTACGGCTGGATCTTCCCGCTGGGCAACGGTGAGGTGAACATCGGTGTCGGGGCGCTGGCCACCTCGAAACGACCCGCCGACGCGGCGCTGCGACCGCTGATGAGCTACTACACCGAGCTGCGCCGCGAGGAGTGGGGCTTCGACGGCGAACCGCGGGCCGGGCTGTCGGCGCTGCTGCCGATGGGCGGCGCCGTCTCCGGGGTGGCCGGGCGCAACTGGATGCTGATCGGTGACGCCGCGGCGTGCGTGAACCCGCTCAACGGCGAGGGCATCGACTACGGGCTGGAGACCGGCAGGCTGGCCGTGGATCTGCTGGGGCTCGACGACTACTCGCGGGCGTGGCCGGCGGTGCTGCACGAGCATTACGCGCAGGGGTTCTCGGTGGCCCGCCGGCTGGCGCTGCTGTTGACGTTCCCGCGGTTCCTGCCGGCAGCCGGGCCGCTGGCGATGCGGTCGTCGGCATTGATGAAGATCGCGGTGCGGGTGATGGGCAACTTCGTCACCGACGAGGACGCCGACGCGGTGGCCCAGGTGTGGCGCGGGGCGGGCCGGCTGTCGGGCCGGATCGACGTCCGCCGCCCCTTCACATGACGTCGGTGTACCGCGCACCGTTGCGCTCCCGCCGCGACGAGGTTGACCCGCAGGCCACCCTGGAGCGGGCACATACGTTGGGGCTGTGCGGGTTCGGCGGTGGTGGTGACCCGGAGCGGCTTGCCCGTCGCGTCGAGCGCTTCGCCGAGGTGCCCGACGGGTCCTTCGTGTGGAGCCGCGACGGCGACGGGCTGTACTGGCTGGGCCGGCTCGACGGGCCGTACTTCTACGATGCCGAGGGCGAGAGCGTCGACCTGGTTCATGTCCGGGCATGCCGGTGGCTGGCGACCCCGATCACCGAGTCTGCGGCGCCCCCTGCGGTCATCGCCACCTTCGGCCGGGGCGGGCGCAATTTCCAGCAGATCGACGATCCGGACGTCGGCGGTCAGTCCGCGCGGCTGTGGGAGCGAACCTAGCCGAGCGAGTGCGCGAAGCCGCTGAGATCACGGACGCTGGCGCCGAACACCTCCGGCATCGTGGCGCCCAACAGCAGGTCCCCGCCGTGGCAGGTGCCCGCCACCACCCGCCCCACGGTGGGCACCCCGGCGCGCAGCAACCTGCGGTAGTACTGCAGGCCCTCGTCGCGCAGCGGGTCCAGTTCGTTCACTGAGATCACGTGCGGCGGAAGTCCTTTCAGCTCATCGTCGGTGGCCATCGCCGCCCAGCACGTCGCATCCTGAGCATGGGTTCCGTCGGGGTCATACAGCGATCCGAGCAGCGCGGCCTGCTCGCGGCTGATGAAGTATCCGTCGTTCTCCTCGAGTGACGGCAGGTCCTCACACTGGTCAAGCCACCGATTCGAGATGAACGGGCATTGTGCATAGAAGCCTGCAATCTCGTCGATCCAACCCTCCCGTTTCGCCTTATGCGCCAACGTCAGTGTCAGGTTGCCACCGCCGGATTCCCCGGATGCGACGATGTGGCTGATGCCGAGATCGCGGCGGTTGGCGCTGACCCAGCGGGCGGCTGACGCGCAGTCGTCGAGCCCGGCCGGGAACGGATGTGAGCCCAATTTGGCGCTGGAGTTGCGGAATTCGACCCCGACGACGACGAGACCGGTCGCGGCGAGATGTTCACGCAGCCGGACGTAGCACAGGTCCGTCGCGCTGCCGATCGCCATCCCGCCGCCATGCAGGTGCAGGATGGCCGGCAGTGGGACATCAGCGTGTCCAGGCCTGCTGATGTAGAGCGTGATGTCGTGGCCGTCGACACCGGTGATGGTTTTCGTGGTCGACGACACCCCGTCGGGCTCGGTGACGTCGTGGGCCAGCGTTTCGAAGATCATGCCGATGGCTTCTTCGCTCATCGCCGCGAACGCGTGCCGCTCTTCCAGCGGGGAGTCGACAGTAAGCCCGCTCGACGGCATCGGTCCGTCCAGACCGAATCGGGCGAATGCCTCGACCATGCGGGGGTCTGAGCGCGGGTCGGTGCCCAGCGTGGTGTCGGGGTCGGCGAGGCGTCCGTGCGGCATGGTCGTGACGGTAGCGCTGTTGGGTGCGCTGAATGCGGGTTTCGCGGGCGGCGAACGCGCGCAGATGTACGTCTGTGGCGGCGCGTCGGCGTGCAGACGCGCGCGTTCGCGGGACGCAGCTACTGCGGCTTGGTGGCGGCGTGCAGGGCGACGATGCCCCCGGTCAGGTTGCGCCACCGCACGTCGGTCCAGCCGGCGTCACCGATGCGCCGCGCGAGCTCGGGTTGCTCCGGCCACGCCCGGATCGACTCCGCCAGATACACATAGGCGTCGGGGTTCGACGACACCGCACGGGCGATCCGCGGCAGCGCCTGCATCAGATATTCCTTGTACACCGTGGAGAACAGCGTGTTGGTCGGCGTCGAGAACTCACACACCACCAGCCGTCCCCCGGGGCGTGTCACCCGAGCCATCTCCCGCAACCCCGCGGCGTGGTCGACGACGTTGCGCAGGCCGAAGCTGATCGTCACCGCGTCGAAGACCCCGTCGTCGAACGGCAGCCGGGTGGCATCACCCGCCACCTTCGGCACCCGGCGCCCCGCGCCCGCGGCGAGCATGCCGACGGAGAAGTCTGCGGCCACGCACCACGCGCCCGAGGCCGCAAGCTCCTCGGTCGACACGGCGGTGCCGGCCGCCAGGTCGAGCACCTTGTCGCCGGGCCCGATTCTCAGGGCCTCGCGGGTGGCGCGGCGCCCGAACCGGTCCTGGCCCAGCGAGAGCACGGTGTTGGTCAGGTCGTAGCGGCGTGCGACGCCGTCGAACATCGACGCCACCTCATGGGGATTCTTCTCCAGCGACGCGCGATTCACCCGACCGACGCTACCTGTGAACCTGCTTGTGATGGGAATGCGCGGTGGCGGTGTGCGCATTGACCCACCCATGACCGAAAAGATCTGGTTCATCACCGGCACCTCCCGCGGCTTCGGCCGCGAATGGACGATCGCGGCGCTCAAGCGTGGCGACAAGGTCGCCGCCACCGCACGAGACGTGTCCACCCTCGAGGACCTGGTCGCCGAGTTCGGCGACGCGCTGCTGCCGATCACGCTGGACGTCACCGACCGGGCGGCCGACTTCGCCGCCGTCGAACAGGCCCACAAACATTTCGGCCGGCTCGACATCGTCGTCAACAACGCCGGCTACGGACAGTTCGGGTTCATCGAGGAAATCTCCGAAGCCGAGGCGCGCGCTCAGATCGAGACCAACGTGTTCGGTGCGCTGTGGATCACCCAGGCCGCGCTCCCCTTCCTGCGGGCGCAACGCAGCGGCCACATCATCCAGGTGTCTTCGATCGGCGGCATCACCGCGTTCCCCAATGTCGGCATGTACCACGCGTCGAAGTGGGCGCTGGAAGGCTTCTCCCAGGCTCTCGCCCAGGAGGTGGCGCCCTTCGGGGTGCATGTCACGCTGATCGAGCCGGGGGGCTTCGCCACCGACTGGGCCGGCCCGTCGGCCAAGCGCGCCGAACCGCTGCCCGACTACGCCGACGTACATGCCACCGCCGCCCAGGAACGTGCGTCCCGCAACTCCGCGCCCGGCGACCCGCAGGCCTCCGCGCGCGCGATCCTCAAGGTCGTCGACGCGGCGGAACCGCCGCTGCGGGTGTTCTTCGGCGAGGTGCCGCTGCAACTGGCCAAGGCCGACTACGAGAACCGGCTCGCGACCTGGGAGCAGTGGCAGCCGGTGGCGGTCGAAGCGCAAGGCTGAGGCGAGCCGACGTAGCTCGCGTCGACGTCACCGTTTGATGTCTCTGCGATCGGGCTAACCGACAACCATCGGGTCCCGACTGCGGCAGGAGATGTGATGCCGGCGAATGTCACTCAGAAGCTGATCGAATCACATCTGGTATCCGGTCAAATGACGCCCGGCGAGGAGATCGCGCTGCGCATCGACCAGACGTTGACCCAGGACGCCACCGGCACACTGGTGATGCAGGAGCTCGAGGCGCTCGAGCTGGACACCGCGCGTACCGAGGTCAGCGTGCAGTACGTCGACCACAACCTGTTGCAGACCGACGAGAAGAACGCCGAGGACCACGAGTATCTGCGCACCGCCGCAGAGCGGTTCGGCCTGTGGTTCTCGAAGCCCGGCAACGGGGTGTCTCATCCCACGCACATGCAACGGTTCGGCGTCCCGGGTCAGACGATGGTCGGCTCGGACTCCCACACTCCGGCCGCGGGTTCGCTGGGGATGTTGGCCATCGGCGTCGGCGGACTGGAGGTGGCGGTTGCCATCACAGGCAGACCGCTGCACCTGCGCATGCCCGAGGTGTGGGGCGTGCGGCTGGAGGGTGAGCTGCCACAGTGGTGTTCGGCCAAGGACGTCATCCTCGAGATGCTGCGCCGCCACGATGTCAAGGGCGGCGTCAACCGGATCATCGAGTACCACGGACCCGGGCTGGCCTCGCTGACGGCGATGGATCGGCACGTCATCGCCAACATGGGCGCCGAACTCGGCGCCACCACCACGGTGTTCCCCAGCGACGAGGCGGTGCGCGACTTCCTGCGCGCCGAGGAACGCGAGGACGATTGGGGCGAACTGGTCGCCGACGACGGGGCGGGCTATGACGTCGAGGACACCATCGACCTGTCCTCGCTGGAGCCGCTGATCGCCAAACCGTCGTCTCCGGGCAACGTGGTGCCGGTACGTGAAGTCGCCGGCGAGCAGATCGCTCAGGTGGTGATCGGTTCCAGCGCCAATCCCGGCCTGCGGGACTTCGCGATCGCAGCGGCGATGGTGGACGGCCGGCAGACCTCGCCCGAAGTCAGCTTCGACATCAACCCGACGTCGCGCGAGATCCTCACCGACCTCACCAAGATGGGTGCGACGACGTCGCTGATAGTCAGTGGCGGGCGCGTCCACCAGGCCGGCTGCATGGGATGCATCGGGATGGGTCAGGCGCCGGCCACCGGGCACAACTCGCTGCGCACCATGCCGCGCAACTTCCCCGGCCGGTCGGGTACCAAGGAAGACCGAGTCTGGCTGTGTTCGCCGGAGACCGCAGCCGCCTCCGCGCTCACCGGGGTGATCACCGATCCCCGGGACTGGGCACGCGAAAATGGCATGTCGTACCCGACACTCGACCTGCCGTCGCGGCACAGCATCAACACCGCGATGTTGGTGGCGCCGCTGAACCCCGATGACGCCCAGCGCGTCGAACCGGTCAAGGGCCCCAACATCTCCCGGCTACCCGACCCAGAGCCGCTGCTCGACGACTTCGAGGCCCCTGTGCTGCTCAAGACGGGCGACAACGTCTCCACCGACGAGATCTCACCCGCCGGCGCGCGGGCGCTGCCCTTCCGGTCCAACATCCCGAAGCTCGCGCTGTTCAGCTTCACCCAGATCGACGAGTCCTACCCGCAGCGTGCACAGGACGCCGGCGATACCGGGCACATCGTGGTGGGCGGCGAGAACTACGGTCAGGGTTCCTCCCGCGAGCACGCCGCAATCGCGCTGCGGCATCTGGGTCTTCGGGCGGTGATCGCGAAATCGTATGCCCGCATCCACTGGCAGAACCTGGCCAACTTCGGCGTGCTGGCACTCGAGTACGTCGACGCCGACGACTACGACGGGATCGACAGGGACGACTCGCTGGCACTGCACGGTCTGCACGAGGCGCTCCACGGCGCCGATCCGATCACCGTGGACAACGTCACCAAGAAGCCCTCGTTTCAGGTGCGCCACCGGCTGTCCCCTCGCCAACTGCGGTATGTGCTTGCCGGCGGACTGATACCGCAACTGAAAGAAGGCAGCGAGGAAACCGCTCAGGCGGCGGCGCGGCTCCGCTGACGCACCCACATCATGGCTCAGCAGCGCCCAGGACGCACCCCCGCCGATGCCCCGGCCCCGGAACAGGTCGACGCCGTCCTGGTGGCGTCCCGCGCGCTGGTCGGCATCGCCGCGGCGTCGATGGCTGGTGTCGACGACGTCGTCACGGTTCCGCAGTTCCGGGTGCTCGTCATGATCTACACCCGTGGTCCGATGAATCTCGCTTCGGTCGCCGCCGGTTTGGACGTCAACCCGTCCAACGCCAGCCGCACGTGCGAGCGGCTCATCAGAGAGGGACTGCTGGACCGCCGGCCCTCGGAAGTGGACCGCCGCAACATCGTGCTCACCCTGACCCTGCCGGGGCGCCGGTTGGTGGAGAACGTCACCCGGCGACGCCGAACGGCCATCCAGCGGATCCTGCGCCGCATGCCGGCCACCGAACGCGACGCACTCGCAAGTGCGCTCGCCGCGTTCGCCGATGCGGCCAGCGAAACCGACGACGAAGCCAGCATCCTGACACTGCTGTGGCCCGCGACGTCCTGAAACGACGAGATTGTTGCGCGTGCGCAACTGATCGACCCCTCGGGTTTCGTGATCGTCGTTTCGGGCCGGTGGGCTCGGGTACCCGGCCAAAGCGCAGCGGCACACCGACTGGTGTCCGCCACCGCGGAGGAGAAACATGGCAGAGGACGTCGCTGACTACGTGTTGAAGCGCTTGCGCGAATGGAACGTCGAGCAGGTGTTCGCCTATCCGGGCGATGGGATCAACGGCCTGGTGGCCGCTTTCGGAAGATCCGACAACAAGCCGCAGTTCATCCAGGCCCGACACGAGGAGATGGCCGCCTTCGAAGCAGTCGGCTACGCGAAGTTCTCCGGTCGCGTCGGCGTCTGCATGGCCACCTCGGGGCCGGGGGCGGTGCATCTGCTCAACGGTCTGTACGACGCCAAACTCGACCGCGTCCCGGTGGTCGCGATCGTCGGACAGACCGCACGCAGCGCAATGGGCGGCAGCTACCAGCAGGAGGTCGACCTCCAGTCCGTGCTCAAGGACGTCGCGAGTGACTACCTGGTCGAGGTCAACGTGGCCAGCCAGCTGCCCAACGCGCTGGACCGCGCGATCCGCACCGCGCTCACCCGTCGTGCCCCGACGGCGATCATCATCCCGTCCGATCTGCAGGAAGAGCCTTACGAGGCACCGGGACACGAGTTCAAGCAGGTGCCGTCGAGCGCCCCGGGCTACGAGCATCCGATGCTGGTCCCCCACGATGACCAGGTGCACCGGGCCGCCGACATCATCAACGCCGGAAGCAAACTGGCCATCCTGATCGGACAGGGTGCGCGCTCGGCTGCCACCCAGGTGCAACAGGTCGCCGAACTGACCGGCGCCGGCGTGTCCAAGGCGTTGCTGGGCAAGGATGTGCTCTCCGACGACCTGCCGTATGTCACCGGTTCGATCGGACTTCTGGGCACCCGCCCCAGTTATGAACTGATGCGCGACTGCGACACCCTGCTCATCGTCGGATCGAACTTCCCGTACAGCCAGTTCCTGCCGAAATACGGGCAGGCGCGTGCCGTTCAGATCGACATCGACGGCGCCGCGATCGGGATGCGCTACCCGACCGAACTCAACATCGTCGGCGACGCGGCGTCGACGCTGAACAAGTTGATTTCGTTGCTCGAACGCAATGAAGACCGGTCCTGGCAGGAGACGATCGTGAAGAACGTCGCCCGCTGGTGGGAAACCATTGAGCGGCAGAGCATGTTGTCCGCCAAGCCGGTGAACCCGATGCGCGTCGCGTGGGAACTGTCCGAACGGCTGCCCGCCAACGCGATCGTCACCGCCGACTCCGGATCCTCGACCAACTGGTATGCGCGCTGCGTGCGTTTCCGCAACGAGGTACGCGGGTCGCTGTCAGGCACGTTGGCCACCATGGGTCCCGGGGTGCCGTACGCGATCGGAGCCAAGTTCGCCCACCCCGACCGGCCGGTGATCGCCATGGTCGGCGACGGCGCGATGCAGATGAACGGTCTGTCCGAACTGCTGACCATCAGGCGCTACCAGGAACAGTGGACCGACCGACGGCTGATCGTGTGCGTGTTCCACAACAACGACCTCAACCAGGTCACCTGGGAACTGCGCGCCATGGGCGGCGCACCGAAGTTCGAGGAATCGCAGACCATTCCCGAGGTGTCCTATGCCAAGGTGGCCCGCGTGATGGGACTTCAGGCCATCGCCGTGGACAACGAGGACGACATCGGCTCCGCCTGGGATCAGGCGCTGGCCGCCGACGCACCGGTGGTGCTGGACATCCGGTGTGACCCCGAGGTGCCGCCGATACCGCCGCACGCCACCTACGAGCAGGCCAAGGAGCTGACCTCCTCGATCCTCAAGGGTGACCCCGAGGCCTGGCATCTGATGGTCCAGGGCGCCAAGACCAAGGCACAGGAGTTCGTCCCGCACCGCGGCTGAGTGCGGACCGCAGGGGTCACGCCGCTTTCGCGGCGCCGAGTCCGAGCACCTCGTCGTAGTGGCCGAGCAGTTCCTCGCAGATCACCGGCCAGGTCCGGCCGAGAACACTGCGGCGGGCCGCCGGTGAGTACCGACGGCGCTCGGCCACCAGATGGTCGACCGAGTGCGCCAACCGGCCTTCGAATTCGCCGACGGGCAGCAACAGGCCGGTGCGGTAGGACGCGACGAGGTCGCGTGGGCCGCCGGCGTCCGGCGCGATGACCGGCAGCCCCGAGGCCATCGCCTCCTGCACCGCCTGGCAGAACGTCTCGTGCTCACCAGGGTGCACGAAGACGTCCATGCTCGCGTACGCGGCGGCCAGCGCCTCGCCGTACAGCGAACCGGTGAAAACCGCTCGGGGAAGCACGGATCGGAGTTTGGCACCATCGACGCCGTCACCGACGACGACGAGTTGCAGATCATCGCGGTCGGCGAGCGCCGCCAGTCGTTCCACGTGCTTCTCGGGTGCCAGACGCCCGACGAAGCCGACGATCGGCTTACCTTCCGGAGACCAGGACCGGCGCAGCCGCTCGTCGCGCGCTGACGGCGCGAAGCCTGTGACATCCACTCCGCGTGCCCACTTGTGCACGCGTGGGATACCATGCGCAGCAAGGTCTTCCATCGCCGACGTGGACGGTGCGAGAGTGCGGTCGGCCCGCTTGTGCAGATGCCGGGTCCACGCCCATGCCGCTCGGGAGGCGATCCCGATGCCGTAGCTGCTTGCGAAGCCCGCGATGTCGGTCTGGAAAACCGCGACCGTCGGCACCCCCAGGTAGCGCGCTGCATGCAGGCCGCCGTAGCCGAGCAGCGCGGGCGACGCCAGGTGGACCACGTCGGGATCGAACCCACGCAGCACGCCGACCAACCGCGGCCGCGGCACACCCAACGGCAGAGACGTCACCATGGGGAACATCCGCGACGGCACCCGGTGCACGCGGATGCCCTCGTACACCCTGTCGGCCGGGGCCTGCCCGCGTGGGGTGTCCGGGGCGATGACCAACACCTCATGACCGGTACGGCGCAGATGCTCGATCACCCGGAGCACCGAGTTGGTGACGCCGTTGACATTCGGGAGGAATGATTCTGCGACGATCGCGACCCGCACACCGCGACAGTGACATCACCATCTGTCGCCGAGGTTGCCAGAAGGGATATGCCACACGAATTGCCGGGCGCAACTAGTCTCTCGACATGCGGATTTCCAGAACCACCCTGGTCATCGGAATCCTCGGGCTGCTGCTTGCGGTCGTCGGCTGCACCAACCAGATCACCGGAACCGCCCTGCGCGACCCTGCCAGGGTGCCATTGGCGCTGGCCGCCGACGGGTACGGGATCGTCGCCGGCTTCGACGACGCAACGGCACAGATCGAGATCTTCACCGAACCGCAGTGCCGGCACTGCGCCGACCTGCAAAGCGACTTCGGCGACCAACTGGCCTACCTCATCAACGTGGGCCGGCTCCAGGTCACCTACCGTCCGCTGACGTTCATGGACGACGACTACGACGGATACTCCTCGAAGGTCGCCAACGCGATGTTCCTGGCCGCACAACCGCCGGTGTCCGGAGCCGCCGCCGACGGCTCACAATTCCAGCGCTTCGTCGAAGAGCTGTGGGCCAACCAGGATTCCGGCGGGCCGGCGTTCACCGCCGACGAACTCCGCGACATGGCGGCCGCCGCGGGGATGTCCGACGCCGTGGCCGACGCTGTCGCGGGCGACGAGGCGGCGGTTGACATCGCCGAGATGGAGGACAACAACTTCGGCTACCTGTTCGAGATCGACCCGCTGCAGACCGGCACCCCAACGGTTTACGACCTCAACGGCGGCGAAAAGCTCGACATCTACGACAACAACTGGCTCGACGAACTCGTCGCGTCCTGACCGGAGGTCACCTCGCGCCGGTCCAGGCGCCGTTCCAGCATCGCGGTCATGCCGAGCGCCGCACCTGCCACCAGCCAACCGACGACCGCGATCGAGCCCGCGGGGATCACCGCCAGCGACGCATCGCGGTCGCGCACCCGCACCAGATCCGGATTGTTGGTGTCGTACTCGACGTAGATGCGCATCCCGGGTTCCAGCTCCGACGGGTACAACACGCCGAGCTCGGGACGGTAGGTCACCCGGTCGGGGGTGACGAACTCGATGGTCGAACGCCGTGGCCCGGCGTCGAGCACACTGGCCTCGGCCACCCCGAGGTGACGCTCGATCTGCCGGTCGTTGCGCCACGCGCCGAGCACCAACAGCACCGACTGCAACGTCACCAGACACGCCGCCACGACGATGCCGATCCGGATACGCCGCACGATCCGGCCGCCGCGCGTCTCCCCCGGCTCACCGTAGAGGTGCGGAATGATCAGCCGCCACAACGCTTTCAACCGAGCCAACGCTTCGCTCACCCGAGCCGCAATGTTCACAGAAGCCGTATCGTTCGCTTCGCTCACAGTGAAGCCTTGATCGACGCATGCAACGCCCGCAACGACGACCTGTCGGCCTTCACCTCCAACACCCGCATCCCGTCACCCGGCTCGTCGAGGGCATCGGCGAGTTCGCCGGCCTCGATCTGGCGGTTCTCGACGTGGTAGGCCCGACACAGCGCGCCGACGTCGACGTCGTGGGGGGTGCCGAAGATGCGCGACGACACGTCTGCGAATCTCGAATCACCCTGCTCGAGCAGTTCGAAGATGCCGCCACCGTTGTCGTTGGAGACCACGATGGTCAGGCCCTGCGGTGTCGGCTCCGTCGGCCCGATCAACAAACCCGAGCTGTCGTGCACGAAGGTCAGGTCGCCGAGAAGCGCGATGGTGCGGCTCCCGCCGGCACGTTCGAACGCCAGCGCCGCGCCGATCGCGGTGGACACCGTGCCGTCGATGCCCGCCACGCCGCGGTTGGAACGCACCTTGACCCCGGTGGCGTCGAACCCCACCAGCGCGATGTCGCGGACCGGGTTCGACGCGCCCAGCACCAGCTGGTCACCCGGCCGCACCGCGTCCGCCACCGCCGCGGCGACGTGCAGGCCGGTGGTCAACGGATGGGCGGCCAGCTGTTCGCGTACCGCGGTGACGGCATGGTGGTTGCCCTCCTTGCAGCGACGGAGCCAGTCCGGCGACGGCGTGCCGGTGGTGACCGCGCGGGTGCCGGTCGCCTGCGAGTTGCCGGACACATCGGGCCAGCGCGGGCCGGTGGTCAGCGCGTAGACCGGCACCGAGGAGTCGGCGAGCAGCGCCGAGACCGGGCGGTGCAGTGTCGGACGGCCCAGCATGATGACCTGTTGGGGGCGCAGCAGCGGCAGCGCGAACGGATGCAGCGGGTTGCCCGCGGGCGGCGCCGTCGGCTCGGCGACCGTCGGCAGATGGTCCAGGTTCGGGTGCACGCCGGCGCCGTGCCCGGCGATGACCACCGTGTCGGGGGTCAGGTCGATGTCCAGCGGTTGGTCGAACGTCACCGGCGGCGTGTAGGTCCACGGCCTGCCGCCGGGACGGCCCTCGGGAGCGTACTGCCGGCCCGGCTCGTCGGCGTCGTCGGCGGCGGGCACCAGCGGCTCGCGCAGCGGGATGTCGAACTGCACCGGCCCAGCGTTGGCTGACCGAGATCCCATGGCCGCCACCAGAACCCGGCACGTCGCCGACCGCCACTGGGCGTTGAAGGTGTCGAGTTCACCCGACGCCCCACGCAGTTCGGGTGCCAGACCCAGGCTGATGTTGGCCCGCACCTGGGTGCCGAAGTATCCCAACTGCTCGAATGTCTGGTTGGCGCCGGTGCCCAGAAGTTCGTAGGGCCGGTTGGCCGACAGCACGATCAGCGGAACCCGGGCGTAGTTGGCCTCCACCACCGCCGGACCCAGGTTCGCCACCGCGGTGCCCGACGTCATCGCCACACAGACTGGGGCCCGCTCCGCGGCGGCCAGCCCGATCGCCAGGAAGCCCGCGGTGCGTTCGTCGATGCGCACGTGCAACCGCAGCCGGCCGGCGCGGTCGGCGTCGTGCAGCGCGAACGCCAGCGGAGCGTTGCGTGACCCCGGACACAGCACGACGTCGCGGACACCGCCGCGGATCAGCTCGTCGACGACCACCCGGGACTGCGCCGTCGAGGGGTTCATCCCTACAGACTATCGGCGAAGAAATTCAGGATCGCGGTGTTGACGACCTCGGGCTTCTCGATGAACCCGAGGTGCCCGGTGCCGGG
>NZ_JBAUJB010000039.1:0-10624 GCF_049683355.1 Mycobacterium sp. | reverse complement strand
GCCTTCGGCCAAGATCGGCCGCGTCTAGACTGTCCCGCGGTGGCGTGGCAGAGCGGCCTAATGCACTCGCCTTGAAAGCGAGAGTCGGCTAACACCGACCGGGGGTTCAAATCCCTCCGCCACCGCGTGGGCGTTGGTGACGGTCATCCGGCTCGGGCCGGGCGGTGATGTCGTCGGCGACGGATCGAAGTGACTCTCCGGTCTTTTCGCAGCGCTCAGCCAGCATTTCCAGAGCGCGGTCCGCCCCGACGTGAAACCGCTCCATCAGGATGCCGGTCGCCCGGCCCACAGCTTCACGATCAGCCAGCACGGCGTCGGATCGGGCTTCCCTCTCCGCGGCCACCAGCATGATGGATGCGTGGGCGGCCAGTGTGGCGCCGATCGCTTCGTCCTCGGCGTTGAACGTGCCGGCGGCGGCGCCGTAGATGTTGAGAGCGCCGGCTTCGTGCTCAGGGGTGCGCAGCGGGAACGTCAGAACGCTGCGTACACCCGCGTACAGAGCGGCGCGGGTGAAATCCGGCCACCTGTCTTCTCTGGCCAGGTCCGGCGAGCGAACCACGGCGTCGTGTACCGCGGCATCGATGCATGGGCCGTGCCCGTGCCGCAGTTGTATCGCCCCCAATTCGGTGGTGCACGGGGACGTGGGTGCCAGTGGCTTAATGCGCTCCCCGTCGATCAGGATCACGTCTGCGTATTGGGCGCCGCGCACCAGAGCGACGGCAGCCGTGGTGACCGTTCGCAGCAGGCCGCCGATGCCGGTGCCCATGGCGGTCTGCTCGGTCAGATCTGTCACCGCTTCACGTATCAGCCGGCGATACCCGTCCAACTCAGGCATGTTCGCCCCCTGCCGGGCATGTTCACTGCCGCCCGTTGCCAGGAGTGCCCGGCCGGGTGGACATCGAAACCGCCGGCGTGGACCCCGCCGCCCGTTTGTACCGGGCCGCCCGTTTGTACCGGGCCGGGCGGGGTATCGGAGGGCACACCAGATCGCTGTGGAAGGGAACGATGGATTTATGGCGGTGGCTTGTCCTCGCTGATGTGCAGCAGGGATGGCGTCTGTGAGTGTGGTTGTCCGCGCAGCGGGCACAGTCCCGGGTGCGCATTCTGCGGCTGCACCGGATTCCGGCTCTGGCTGCGATGAGTCACCGAAGGCCGACCCCGCTCACTCGCCGGTGAAGTTTGCCCGCCGCTGCGACGTGGCGTTCCCACACCGACTCAGGAGGGCGCTTCCCCCAATCGGTGGACACCCAGATCCTCCGTCGGCTCGTCCGATCGCCGGATGCAAATGCCAGGTTGATTTCGCGAACATCTCCCCATGACAACAGGTATCGCGCGCGCCCCTGAGGTGCCGGTGGCCACCCCTCGGGAGCTCCGGCGGATCTCTCTGGCCAGCTACAGCGGCTCAGCGACAGGGTTCTACGACTTCTTCATCTACGGCACCGCCGCCGCGCTGGTCTTCCCGACGGTGTTCTTTCCCGAGCTGAGCCATGTGATGACGACGACGGCCTCGCTGGGCGCCTTCGCAGCCGCCTTCTTGGCGCGGCCTGTCGGTGCGGCCGTCTTCGGGCATTTCGGTGACCGCATCGGCCGCAAGCAGACCCTGGTGGTCACGCTCGTGCTGATGGGTGTCGCCACCGTCGGTGTCGGTCTGATCCCCAGCACGGCGAGCATCGGCATCGCCGCACCGCTGCTCTTGATCACCCTGCGGCTGGTGCAGGGCTTCGCGGTCGGCGGCAAGTGGGCCGGCGCGGTGCTGCTCAGCGCCGAGCACGCGCCTCCGGAGCGCCGCGGCTTCTACGGCATGTTCACCCAACTCGGTCTCGGCACCGCGCTGGTGCTGTCCAATCTGGTTTTCCTCATCGTGTACTTCGCATTCGGCGACTCCGGCGATGCCTTCCTGCAGTGGGGCTGGCGCATCCCGTTTCTGCTCAGCGCAGTGCTGATCGCCACTGCCCTGTACATCCGAGTCAAGATCGAGGAACCCGTCGCCGAAACCCGTGCGCCCGCGACAGGTGCCCCCATCGCGGTGTTGATGCGACGTCAGGGCCATCAGGTGCTGCTGGCCGCCGGCGTGGCGATCTGCGCTCCGATGCTCGTGTTCCAGGCGGGGACGTTCTTCACCACTACGCCGCCGAACAGCTGGACTATTCGACGAACATGGTGTTGCTGGTCAGCGTGCTCGGCGGGCTGTGTGCGGTCGGCTTCGCGGCGGCCTCGACGATCCTGAGCGACACCCACGGCCGGCGACGCGTCATGGCCGTCGGCTATGGGCTCGCGGCGCCGTGGGCCTTTCTGGTCTTCCCGTTGGTCGAGAGCGGCAATCACGCCGTGTTCGGCGCAGCGATCGTGGCCACCTACGCTCTCATCGGGATCTGCATGGGCCCAGTGGCCGCGTTCATCCCGGAGATCTTCGCCGCCGAGTACCGCTACACCGGGGCGGCCCTGTCGCACAGCGTCGGTGGTGTCATCGGCGGCGCACTGCCGCCGGTGTTGTCGCCGATGTTGTTGGCCACCTGCGGTGGTTGGGCCATCGCCGCGATGACGGGCGGATTGGCGTTGGTCAGCCTCGGCTGCGTCGCCGCGCTTCCCGAGACGACCGGCCGCGCCCCTGCGGTGAGGCCGGCGCCTACTCGCCGGTGAAGTTCGCCTGCCGCTTCTCGAACATCGCGGTGATGCCTTCGGTGAGGTCCTTGGACGGCAGGAACGCCGAGTTCCACGCCGCGACGTAGCGCAGGCTGGCCGAGACGTCGGCGGTGCGCTGCTCGTCGAGCACGTCCTTGATGCCCTGCACCACCAGCGGCGGATTGGCCGCGATCTCGGCGGCGGTGGCGCGGGCAGCGGCCAGAGATGCCTCGGCGTCGGGATGGACATCGTTGACCAGGCCGATCTTCTCGGCGCGCGCCGAATCTATGTCCTTGCCCGTCAACGCCAGTTCACGCAGATGCCCGTCGGACAGGATCAACGGCAGCCGGGCCAGCGAGCCGACGTCGGCGACGATCGCGAGCTTGACCTCACGCACCGAGAATTTCGCGTCGGCGCTGGCGTAGCGGATGTCGACCGCGGAGATCAGGTCGACGCCGCCGCCGATGCACCAGCCGTGTACCGAGGCGATGGTCGGGGTGCGGCAGTCCGCGACCGCCGTGATGGCCTGCTGCATCGTATTCAGGCGCGCGTGGAACTCCGCGCGCGGTCGGGCGAGCGCGCCCTCGGCCAGCATCGGTGAGAGCGTGTCCCCCATCGCCGCCAGATCGAGGCCGTAGCTGAAGTGCCGACCCGACCCGGTCAGCACGATCGCCCGCACGTCGGGGTCGGCGTCCAGTTCGGCGAAAACCACCGGCAGTTCGGCCCAGAACGCCGGACCCATCGCATTGCCCTTGCCCGGCCCGATCAGCGTCACCTCGGCAATGCGATCGGCGATCTCGACGGTCAATGACTCGTGTGCGTTGCCCATGGAGCAAGAGGCTAGCCACCGACGGCGGCGAGCCGCCTGATGGGTACGGCGGCGAGCCGCCTAATGGGTACTGCGGCTAACCGCCCATCAGTACCTCGCTGACCTTCGCGCTCGGCAGGAACTGACAGGCAGCGTCGGCAAGGATCTGGCCCACGAACTCACCGTCGGGCCCCAGCGGGTTGTTCTCCTGAGCAAGGATCTCCCGGATCACCGCAACCCTGGTGGCCTCGTCGAGCTCGCTGAACTCGTCGCACCTCATCTCCAGCGAGTTGGCCGGTGCCGGGACCTCGGGGACGTCGGTGTTGCGCGTGGGCAGCGGGATATTCGGTATCTGGATGTCCGGAAGGCCGGGGATGCCCGGGGCGCGGCTGCCGGTCGTCGGCGACGACGTCAGCGGCGGACCCGGCTCGGTGGTCTGCGCGACGGTGCCCTCGGTGGTCTGCTGGCACGCCGTGGTCATGCCGAGGACGATTCCCAGACCGACCACCGCTGCCGTCGTCACCCGTGCATGCGTCTTCATTGCCGCCACGATATGCGGCTAGACCCTTTCGAGATAGAAGTAGAGGTGGCGAGGGGTGCCCGAGGTGGTGTCCAGCGCGCCCTTGCCGTTCATGATGCCGATGACGGCGTTGTCGTCCACCACCTTGAAGTGGTCGTGCACCGGCGTGCCGTCGTAGACCATCGACGCCACCATCTCGCCGCGGAACTCCTCCATCCACAGGCTGGCTTCGCCGTTCATCGCCTCGGTGTTGGAGAACTTGCTGCCGTCGGCGTCGAGGCAGACCAGCGGCTTGGCATCGGCGTCGGAATGGAACGTCTTGCCGAACCAGTTCAGCCGGTTCATGAACCCGTTGGCCTTGTGCCCGGTGTCGAACTCGCCGCCCTTCCACTCGCCCATCATGAAGTCGATGTCGGCGGGGGCGAGCGTGGACCAGAAGTTGTCGAGCTCGGTGTCGTCGATCCGATCGGTTCGTTCGGTCAGGCGGTTGAACTTCTCGCGCGCAGCGGTCATCGGGGTGTCTCCTGTTCGGTGATCCAGCGTCGGGCGAAGTCGAGAAAGGCGTCGTTCTCTTCGGGGGCGGCGACGGTGACCCGCACGCCGTCCTCACCGTAGGGGCGCACGATGATGCGGCTGTTGGCGGCGTCGGCGGCGAACTGTTGGGCGCGCCCGACCAACGGGAGCCAGACGAAGTTGGCCTGTGAGGGCGGCAGCTCGTATCCGGCGGCGCGCAGCGCCGTGCTGACCCGGGCGCGTTCTGCGACGACGGCGTCGGTGCGGTCCAGCAGCTCGTCGGCGGCGTCCAGGCAGGCGATCGCGGCGGCCTGCGAGACGGTGGTGGCGGTGAACGGGACGTACACCTTGGACAGTGCGGTGATGATGTCCGGATCGCCGACCGCGTATCCGATGCGCAGCCCGGCCAGCCCGTAGGCCTTCGAGAACGTCCGCAGCACAACGACATTGCTGTGCTCACGGACCAGGCCGAAGCTGTCGGGCACCAGCCCGTCACGGATGTACTCGATGTAGGCCTCGTCGAGCACCACCAGGATGTGGGACGGCACGGCGGCGACGAACGCGGCCAGCGCGCCGGGGTCGACGACGGTGCTGGTCGGGTTGTTCGGGTTGCACACGAAGATCAGCCGGGTGCGGTCGGTGATCGCGGCGAGCATCGCGTCGAGGTCGAAGGTGTGGTCGGTCAGCGGCACCTGCACCGGGGAGGCGCCGGCGGTGCGGACCTGCAGCGGGTAGATCTCGAAGCTGCGCCAGCCGAAGAGCACCTCGTCGCCGACGGTGGAGGTGATCTGGATCAACTGCTGGCACAGGCTGACCGAACCGCATCCCACGGAGATGTGCTCCGGTGCGAAGTTGACGTGCTTGGCCAGGCGCTCCTTGAGCTCGACGTATCCGTTGTCGGGGTAGCGGTTG
Source organism: Mycobacterium sp. (assembly GCF_049683355.1). Taxonomy (GTDB): domain Bacteria; phylum Actinomycetota; class Actinomycetes; order Mycobacteriales; family Mycobacteriaceae; genus Mycobacterium. The sequence continues at coordinate 5,249 of NZ_JBAUJB010000039.1, read as the reverse complement.
ATGCCGTCGATCGCCGTCGCGATCGCAGCCCGCACGCTGGGCAGCGGTCCGTGCACCGTCTCGTTGCTGGCGATCTTGATCGCGCCCGGCACCGTTCTGCCCGGGGTGTAGGCGGGGATGTCGGCGAGTTCGGGGCGTAAACGGACGGGCACCCGATCAGTTTATGGCCGCCTCGGATCTGCTTTGCCTCCCGAGGTGGCCCCTGTGTACTCTCATCCAGCGGCGGTAAACGTCGGGAGGCGTGCCAGAGCGGCCGAATGGGACTCACTGCTAATGAGTTGTCCGTCTTAAAGCGGACCGGAGGTTCAAATCCTCTCGCCTCCGCGGTAACCCTGCCGGCTCGCCGGCGAGAACTGAATAGCTTCACCCAGCGCCCGTAGCTCAACGGATAGAGCATCTGACTACGGATCAGAAGGTTAGGGGTTCGAATCCCTTCGGGCGCACCATAACGTTGGTCACATCATCAGCCGTGGTCACACAATCCCAGTTGGTGAACAGCGGTGGTCCGCTGAGGACCAATCAGTCCAGCCCGGCAGCTGCAGGTAGAGCTAGGTGCTCGCATCGTTTCGGATTCGCTTGTGAGACCCCTGGTGCATACTTTCGAGCAGGGAGCAATGATCGTTGCACGGGGGAGGTGGTGGTACCGCGATGACGGTTGACATCTTCAAGGATCCCCTGTTCACCCCACGGGAAGTGTCGGTGTACCTCGACATTCCTCGCTCCACCGTCTACCACTGGCTCCATACAGGTTCCCGTGGCGGTGCGCCACTGGTGCACCACATTCCCGCCACCCGCCGGGGTAGTGCTTCTGTGCCGTTCGCAGCCTTGGTGGAGGCCTTTGTGCTCCGTGCCCTCCGAAATGAACTGGGCTTCACCAAGCGGCAGATTGCCGACACGGTCGCAGATGTCCGCGACACGTTCGGCACAGACTTTGCGTTAGCTAGCAAGAGAATCGCTACCGACGGCATCGACATTTTCATCCAGCATGCCGACGACGAATTCGCTCGGGTCGGCGACCACCAGTTCCTGATTCGCGACGTCGTGGGCAACTACCTTCGATACATCACCTGGGACGCTAGGGGTGAATTTGCTGCCCGATTGAAGTTGCCGGGTTTCGGGGACGACGCCGACGTGGTCGTTGATCCACGATTTGCTTGGGGCGATCCTGTGGTCGAGCGAAACAAGGTGCCGATTCGGGCGGTAGTCGACCTGTGGGCGGCCGGCGAACCACTGTCCGTGGTCGCCGAGGAGTACGGATTGACAATCCCGGAGGCCGAAGAGATCTGCCGCGTTGGACTCAAACGAGCCGCCTGAGTTTTTCCTCGACCGGAGCCTCGGCAAGAAGGTAGCGGCGGGGCTCATCGAGCTGGGATGGCGCATACACCGTGTAGTCGATCATTTCCCGAACGATGCGCAGGACACCGCGGATGAGGACTGGATGCGTTACGGCCTCGTCCGTGGTTGGTTTCCACTACATAAGGACGGGCGCATACGCAGAACTGATGCAGAACGCCGACCGCTCGTCGAGTTCGATGCACCGATGTTCTACCTGGACAACCAGCAGCTGAAGATTGCCGAGATGATCTCTCGATTTCACGGAGCGCAGCGTCAGATCTACGTCAAAACCCGAACTGCAGCAGCGGCGTGCTTTGCTGTCTCAGAAGATGGAATCAGACGAACATGGCCGTAGCTCCCAGACCTCCTAGGGGTGAAGACTTGCGTCTTCTGCTGATCGCCGACACGCACGTCCCGACGAGGGCGCGTGACCTACCCGCGGTGGTCTGGGACGAGGTGGCTGTCGCCGACGTGGTGATCCACGCCGGTGACTGGATGGCGCCCGCGTTGCTCGACGCCTTGGAGGCGCGATCGCGACGACTGGTGGCGTGCTGGGGCAACAACGACGGTGACGAGCTGCGACGCCGGCTGCCCGAGCGTGCCGACGTGGTGCTGGGCGGGCTTCGCTTCACCGTCACCCATGAGACGGGCGCCTCGTCGGGTCGCGACGAACGGATGGCGAAGATGTACCCCGACGCCGACGTTCTGGTCTTCGGGCACAGCCACATCCCCTGGGACGGATGCTCGAAATCCGGCCTGCGGCTGCTCAATCCGGGCTCACCCACGGATCGCCGGCGTCAGCCCCATTGCACGTACATGACCGCCTCCGTTGCGGACGGCGAGTTGACCGACGTCGAGTTGCACCGACTGGACCGCAATGCGTGACCGTCCCGCCACCGAGGCCGACGTCCACGAGATCGCGACGTCGATGCCGCACGTGACCCGGATCGAGGGCCCCAGGGCGGGCAACCCGATCTATCAGGTCGGCGGCAAGTCGTTCGTGTTCTTCCGCACGCCGCGTTCGGACGCCGTAGATCCGGACACCGGGGAGAAGTACCCGGATGTGATCGTGTTCTGGGTCGAATCCGAGGCCGACAAGCTCGCGCTGGTGCAGGACGCGGCGTCACCGTTCTTCACTACCGCGCACTTCGACGGGCACCTCTCGGTGCTGATCCGCGCCGCCAGGTTGGGCGAACTCGGGGTCACCGAGTTGCGGGAGGTCATTCAGGACGCGTGGCTCTCAAGGGCGTCGAAGCGCCGCGCGCAGCAGTGGCTCAACCGGGGCGCTTGACCTTTTCGTGGTTCGCCCCGCACACGAAGAGGGCCAGCCGAGCCGGAGTGTCGCCCGGGTTGCGCCACCGGTGCCTGGTGCCGTTCTGGACGACGGTGTCTCCCGGGTGCAGCGTCACCTCGGCGCCGTCGTCGAGTTCGAGCACCACGGTGCCTTCCAGCACCACCTCGAAGTCGATGGTGTCGGTGGTGTGCATGCCCGGATCGTCGAGTTCCATGTAGCCGAGCAGGCCGGGTAGCTTCTGCTCCCCATCGGCCACTGCCTCTTCGGTGCTGAGGTTGTCCGTCCTGGCCTCGGCGGTGCCGGGAGGCAACGTGAAAATGGAGAACCGGAACCCGCCGACGGGTGGAAAGTAGGTGTGCCAGTTGGGCATCGATCCGTCGTCGGGGAACTGCGGTGTGGAGTCACCGCCCCACAGCATGGTGAATTCCGATCCGGGCAACAACACCGGCTTGCGAGGTGCGACGGCCTCGTCGCTGACAAAAACGGACTTGCCGGACGCGTCGTGCCCGGTGACCACTCGGCGGACATCCATTACGCCAGTCAACCACCGGGGACGCCATCGGCGTGGCACTCTCTGAAGACATGCAGAACAAGCCGCCGACTCCGACCATCGAAGCCGCCCACCGCGAGCATCTGGGCGCGCTACCGTTCGACGACACCAGAGACTTCACCGACGCCGACCGGGGATTCATCGCCTCCCAACAGCCGTGCGTGATCGCCGCGGCCGATGGACGGGTGGTGTGGGACAACGACGTCTACGCCTTCCTGACCGGTGATGCCCCGACGAGCGTGCACCCCAGCCTGTGGCGGCAGTCGGCCCTGGTGGCCAAGCAGGGGCTCTACGAAGTCGTCGAAGGCATCTACCAGGTACGCGGATTCGACCTGTCGAACATCACCTTCGTCGAGGGGGACACCGGCATCATCGTGATCGACCCGCTGGTGTCCACCGAGACCGCCGCGGCGGCGTTGGCTCTGTACCGGGAGCATCGTGGGGATCGTGCCGTCAGGGCGGTCATTTATACCCACAGCCACGTCGATCACTTCGGCGGGGTTCTCGGCGTGACGACGCAGGCCGACGTCGACGCCGGCAAGGTCGCGGTGCTCGCCCCGGAGGGCTTCACCGAGCACGCGGTGCAGGAGAATGTGTACGCCGGAACGGCGATGGCGCGCCGCGCCGGTTACATGTACGGCGCAGCGCTGGAACGCGGACCGCAGGGCCAGGTGGGATGTGGGCTCGGGCAGACCCCGTCGACGGGTGAGGTGGCCATCATCGTGCCGACGATCGACATCACGGAGACGGGGGAGACCCACACCGTCGACGGCGTCGAGATCGAGTTCCAGATGGCGCCGGGCACCGAGGCGCCGGCCGAGATGCACTTCTACTTCCCCCGCTACCGCGCGCTGTGCATGGCCGAGAACGCCACCCACAACCTGCACAACCTGTTGACGCTGCGCGGTGCGCTGGTGCGCGACCCGCACGGCTGGGCCGGATACCTCACCGAGGCCATCGACACGTTCGCCGACCGCGCCGACGTGGTGTTCGCGTCCCACCACTGGCCCACCTGGGGCAAGGACCGGATCGTCGAATTCCTTTCCCTGCAACGCGACCTGTACGCATACCTGCACGACCAGACGCTGCGGCAGCTCAACCAGGGCTACACCGGGATCGAGATCGCCGAGACCTTCGCGATGCCGCCGGCACTGGAGCAGGCGTGGCATGCTCACGGCTACTACGGCTCGGTGAGCCACAACGTCAAGGCCGTCTATCAGCGCTACATGGGCTGGTTCGACGGCAACCCCGCCCGGTTGTGGCCGCACCCACCGGAGGCGATCGGACCGCGGTACGTCGCGGCGATGGGGGGCCTCGACCGCGTCGTCGAGATCGCCCAGTCGGCTTTTGACGAGGGTGATTTCCGTTGGGCGGCAACGTTGCTGGACCATGCGGTGTTCACCGACGAGAACCACGCCGGGGCGCGGCAGCTCTACGCCGACACCCTCGAACAGCTGGCCTACGGCTCGGAGACGGCGACCTGGCGCAACTTCTTCCTCGCCGGGGCCACCGAGCTTAGGGACGGCAACTTCGGCACCCCGACTGCGACGTCGATGTCGATGGCGAGCCAGCTGTCGCCGGAGCAGATGTTTGACCTGCTGGCGATCAGTGTCAACGGGCCGCGCGCGTGGGAGCTCGACCTCACCATCGACGTGACCTTCTCCGACATCGAGACCAACTACCGGCTGAGTCTCCGCAACGGCGTGCTGGTCTACCGCAAGACGCCCGCCGACGAGGCGACCGCGCAGGCGACGCTGCGGCTGGCGACCAAGCTGCGGTTGCTGACCCTGGTGGCAGGTGACAACACCTCGCCCGGGCTGGAGATCACCGGTGACGCTTCGGTTCTCGAGTCCCTGGTCAGCGTGCTCGACAAGCCCGACCCCGGGTTCAACATCGTCACCCCGTAGATACAGCCGCGTCTCACTGCCGGGATTTGTCGGTGGCTCCTGTGATGATGGTGGCATGTCTTCGGCGGCAACTTCTCTGGCTCCCAAGGAGCGTCTTGAGGTGTTGTTCGCCGAGTTGGCGGAGCTGGCGGGGCAGCGGAATGCGATCGATGGACGGATCGTG
>NZ_JBAUJB010000038.1:0-2950 GCF_049683355.1 Mycobacterium sp. | reverse complement strand
GTTGACGATCACCACAGCAAAGATCACGACGGAGTCGACGTACTCGCCCAGCAGCGCGGTGACGGTTCCGGCGGCCAGCAGGACATAGATGAGCGGGTGGTGGAACTGACGCAGGATCCGCACCAGCGGCCCCGCTCCCCGCTGCGCGGGCAGGATGTTGCGTCCGTACCGCTGTACCCGCTGGGCGGCTTCGTCACCGCTGAGGCCGCGGTGCGGGTCGGTCTCCAGCAGCAGAACGACCTCGTGACCGGAGATCCCATGGTGCGCGCTCGCAGCCAGGGAGACCGGCGCGGTCATCGGGCGCGTTCCGGACGGTTGCCTGCGGTCGGTTCGATGACGAGCACCGGCACCGACGAATGCTCGATGATGTCCGCAGAGACGCTGCCGAGCAGCCGGGTGGACAGACCCCGGCCGCGCCGCCCGACCACCAGCAGGTCCATGTCCTGCTGGTCGGCGAACTCGCGCAGCGTCGGTCCGGGCGCACCGGCAAGCACCTCGGTGTGGACGACGCCCGAAATGTCGACATCGCCGGCCAGCTCCGTCAGGCGCCGCTCGGCGGCGCCGACGTCGGCGCCGGAGGCCGATTCGGCCGCTTCGAAGTGCACGACCTCGGCCAGCACCAGCAGGGCGCAGTGCGGCCCGAACAGCCGTAGCGCGGTTGCCAGCCCGCGCGCGGACTCGGCCGACCCGTCGAGGCCCACCAGCACGCGCAATCCCGTTGTGCTCTCGGCCCTCTGTGGTGGAGCCCCCTTGGACCCGAACCTGGCCACACCGGGATGGCGCTGCACCCGTTCCATCGCGATCGGCACGAACAACGGCCCGAGCACCACCGCGATCAGCGTCCACAACGGGTCATGACCGTGGCGCGCCATCCACAGCCCGGACACGAGTCCCACGACGATCCAGGCAACGATCAGCGTGACGACGAGGGTGGTGTTCACACTTTCCACCGTCCCAGACCCTCGCGCGGCGGGACAGGGACTTTGTGCCTCCGCCGAAGTCGTTCGTCAGTCGGCCTGGTCGGCGCGGGCCATCACGTCCTGGTACTCGTCGAGGTTGATCTCCTCGGCTGTCACTGTCTTCGTACCGTTGTAGACCTCGCGGTCGATCTCGTCATCGGCATTGGCCACCAACATCGCGACGAAGGTGTCTCCGTTGACGTTCAGGAACGTGCGGAAGATGCCGGTGAACCAGTCGACGGCGATCATCAGGCCGATCGCCTCCACCGGGAGATCAAGGGAGGTCGCCAGGAACATCGCGACCACCGGGAACCCGCCCGGGACGGTGATGGTGCCCATGTTGAGCAGGATCGCCAGCGCCATGCCGAGCACGATCTGGCCGATGCCCAGGTTGATGTCCCCGGACTGCGCCAGGAACATCACCACGATCATGTAGTTGAGCACGGCGCCGTACGAACCCATCGTCAACCCCACCGACAGCGTGAAGTTGGCGACTTTCTGACTGACCCCGATCTTCTCGACGGTGTTCCTCAACACCGTGGGAAACGTGACCGCGGAACTCGTGGTGGTGACGGCGATCGCGGTCTGTTCGGCCAGCTTTCCGGGTAGCTTCCACGGATTCAGCCCGGTGCGCACGGTGACGACAACCACGAACAGCGCGAACAGGAGCAGCACCCCGAGCAGGGTCGTGCCCAGATACTTCAACGCGGTGGTCACCACCGCGAAGCCCACGTCCCCTGCCAGCGGCGCGAGCAGGCAGAAGACGCCGATCGGGGCGATGTACATCACCAGTCGGATCATGGTGAGCACGACCTGCTGGAGTTGATCGATGAAGCTCAGCACCCTGGTATCGCCGGTCTCGTTGATCTGACTGCGCAGGGCCACACCGAAAAGCAACGAGAAGACGATGATCGGCACCATCGTCGCCGTCGACATGGCGTCGAAGATGTTCGTCGAGACGAAGTTGAGCAACGTGTCCTGCCAGCCCAGCGCTTCACCGACCGAGTCCTCCAGGCTCGGGTCGACCGCAGCGCCGAACACCATGCCGGCGCCGGGCCTGATGAGAAGGCTGAGCACCCACGCGAGCACTGCTGCAACGAAAGAGAACCCGAGCATCCACTTGAATGTGCGGAACGCGATCCGGCCGGTCCCCGTGCCCGTCATCGAGCCAGTCGCCACGATCACCGACGTCATCACCAGGGGCACGATCGCCATCTGGATCAGCCGGATGAACATGTCACCGATGAACTTGAGATTGCCCGCCCACTCGCCGACCAGCAGGCCGAAGACGAGGCCCGCGATTGCAGCGATACCGATCTGGAGCGCAGGATGGGATAGCCACTTCATACGTTCCCCCCAGATCGCACCGTCCGACCACAAGAACGTAGGCCACCGGCGCTACCTGGAGGTGCCAGCCGCATTTCGGGCACGTTACTGCCGGTTCGGCAGTGCGGTTACGCCGGTGTCGCTGCCTTCCGCGCGGCGATCTTGGCGCGGACCTGGTCCATGTCGAGCGCCTTCACCCGGGTGATCAGGTCCTCCAGCGCGGCCGCCGGCAGGGCCCCGGCCTGGCTGTACACCAGCACGCCGTCGCGGAAGGCCATCACGGTCGGGATCGACCGGATGTCCAGCGTGGCGGCCAGGTCACGCTCGGCCTGGGTGTCGACCTTGGCGTGCACGACATCAGGGTGTGCGTCCGAGGACCGTTCGAAAACCGGGGCGAACGCCCGGCACGGACCGCACCACGAAGCCCAGAAGTCAACCAGCACAATCGAGTTGTCGACGATGGTGGACTCGAAGTCGTCGTAGGAGAGGTTTTTGGTGGTCATGGTGGTGTGCTTTCTGTGTAATACGTTGTGTGACAGTCGGATCTTTCAGGCCCGGCCCTTGAGCATCAGGTTCCAGTACATGAACGGCAGCCCGTATTTCTTGAGGTACCAGTAACTGCGGTGCGGCTTGGTCGGGTCGATCAGCGGGATGGACGGCGTCAG
>NZ_JBAUJB010000037.1:0-2352 GCF_049683355.1 Mycobacterium sp. | reverse complement strand
ACGCCGGGCAGATGACGCACCGGCGGAACCACCGCGTGGCCGGCACTACGCCGAGGCCGACGCCGCGGACGCCGCCCCGCCACCGGCGCCGGAACCGGAGCAGCACGAGGACGAGGATTCGGCCGGCGGCGCCCACACCGGCGGCCAGTCGGTCGCGGAGTTGTTGGCACGCCTGCAGGCGACGCCGTCGGGAGGCGGCAGGCGTAGGCGCCGCGAGGATTGAGCTAGTCTCGTAGCGACCGTCCGGTACCTGCGCGACGCGGGACCGGAACGAAGCCATGAGAATCTGCGAGGTCGCCTGCGATGCTGCAGCCCCCCGCCGGCGGGAGCACTCCGCACGACGGACTCCGCCCGGCACGGCTCACCATCGGCGTCATATCTGCCGGCCGGGTGGGCACCGCCCTGGGCGCGGCGCTCGAACGTGCCGAACACGTCGTCGTGGGCTGCAGCGCGGTGTCGAGGACGTCGCGGCAACGCGCCCAGCAGTGGCTCCCCGACACCCCGGTGCTTCCGGTCGACGAGGTGGCCGGACGCGCCGAGTTGCTGCTGCTGGCCGTACCGGATGCGGAACTTCCGGCTCTGGTGACGGGGCTGGCCGCCACCGGGGCGGTACGGCCCAGCACCATCGTTGTCCACACCTCGGGCGCCAACGGGATCGCGGTGCTGGCCCCGCTGGCCGAGCAGGGATGTATAGCGCTGGCAATCCACCCGGCGATGACGTTCGCCGGCACGCCGGAGGACCTCGATCGGCTGCGCGGTACCTGTTTCGGCATCACCGCCGCGGACGAGATCGGCTACGCCGTCGCGCAGTCGCTGGTGCTCGAGATCGGTGGTGAACCGTTCCGGGTCCGCGAGGATGCCCGGACCCTCTACCACGCCGCGCTGGCGCACTCCAGCAACCATCTCGTCACCGTCGTGCTGGATGCCGTCGAGGCGTTGCGCGCGGCGCTGTCGGGCCAGGAATTATTGGGGCAGGAGCCCGTCGGCGACGGTCCGGGCGGAATCGCCGAACGGATCATCGCTCCGCTGGCGCGGGCATCGCTGGAGAACGCGCTGCAGCGGGGCCAAGCCGCGCTCACGGGCCCGGTCGCGCGCGGCGACGCGGCCGCGGTCGCCGGACATCTGCAGGCGCTCGACGAAGTGAGTCCCGACCTGGCGCGGGCGTATCGGACCAATTCGTGGCGCACCGCACAGCGCGCGCACGCACCCGATGTCGTGTTCGAGGTACTGGCGGAAGCAGGGCAATCGTGACCGGACGCAGCACCCCGAAGTTCAGCGCTGGCCAGCTCAACGTGTACGCACGCCCGCGCGAGGTCTCCGACGTGACCCGGGCGTTGCGGGCCACCGGGCGCAGGATCATGCTGGTGCCGACGATGGGCGCCCTGCACGAGGGCCACCTGACGTTGATCCGCGCCGCCCAACGGGTGCCGGGTGCGGTGGTGGTGGTGTCGAACTTCGTCAATCCCTTGCAGTTCGGCGCCGGCGAAGACCTCGACGCATACCCCCGCACGCTGGCCGACGATCTCGCTGCGCTGCGGGCCGAGGGCGTCGAGATCGCGTTCACCCCGACCGCCGAGGACATGTACCCCGAGGGCAGCCGCACCACCGTGGTGCCGGGACCCCTCGGCGCCGAGCTCGAAGGTGCCGCCAGGCCAACACATTTCGCCGGTGTGCTGACCGTTGTGCTGAAACTCTTCAACGCTGTGCACCCTGATCGGGCGTTCTTCGGGGAGAAGGACTATCAGCAGCTGACGTTGATCCGGCAGATGGTCACAGACCTGAACCTGGATGTCGTCGTGGTCGGGGTGCCCATCGTCCGCGAAGCCGACGGGCTGGCGATGTCGTCACGCAACCGCTACCTCGACCCCGTCGAGCGCGAGCAGGCAGGTGCGTTGTCGGCGGCACTGCTCGCGGGGATGTACGGGGCCTCGACCGGGGCCGCCGCCGCGCTGGACGCCGCCGGTGCGGTGCTCGACGAGGTGCCCGCCCTCGAGGTCGAGTACCTCGAGGTGCGTGACCCGATGCTGGGGCCGCCGCCCGCCGAGGGGCTCGGCCGGATGTTGGTGGCGGCCAGGCTGGGGCGCACCCGGCTGCTCGACAACATCGCCATCGACATCGGGGCGGGCACCGGCATCGACGGCCATCCGCAGGTGCCATCCGGTCAGAGTCACGAATTGCCTTGGAGGAACTGATGTTACGTACGATGCTGAAATCGAAGATCCACCGCGCCACCGTGACGCAAGCCGATCTGCACTACGTCGGGTCGGTGACGGTGGACGCAGACCTGATGGATGCCGCCGATCTGCTCGAGGGGGAGCAGGTGACGATCGTCGACATCGACAACGGTGCCCG
>NZ_JBAUJB010000036.1:0-3082 GCF_049683355.1 Mycobacterium sp. | reverse complement strand
CCGCGGAACTGGCGAGGGTGGCCGCAGAGGCCCCGAGCGGACGCACCCCGGTGCACCCGGCGCGCTACGTGGTCGAGGCGACCAAAGCGTTCGCTGAACTCTCCGACGGCATCATGGTGCGCGACGGCGGCGCCACCGTGATCTTCCAGTGGACCTACTCGCAGGCCAAGCCGCGCGACGTCATCTGGAACCAGAACTTCGGACACCTGGGCACGGGCCTGCCCTATGCCGTGGGCGCCTCCGTCGCCGAGGGAGGCAAGCGTCCCGTGATGCTGCTGACCAGTGACTCGGCATTTTTGTTCCACATCGCGGAATTGGAGACCGCGGCGCGGCTGAACCTGCCGCTGGTGAGGGTGTCGCACGAATCGGTGGCGTAGCGGGTTGCGATGGTGCGTGCAGGTGGGGGCCCCTTCGGTCAGGCCGGTATTGCGTGCTGGAGTTTGAGCAGATTGTGAACTGTGCAGATCAGGCGCCATTCGCTGTATATTCGCTGTGCACTCCAGCATGGCCACGGAGAGTGAATTTGCGGAATCCGAGGTTGGCCTTGATGTTGCCAAAGACAGGCTCGATGCTGACGCAGGCTCGATGCTGACGCTGCGTTTGCGGTAGAGCGCGGCGTTGTCTGGTTGAGCGAGCTTGTCGTCCATCGCTTTTCGGGCGACTGTGGGATCGGTGATCTCGCCCCGGATGTGCGCGAGCATCGTTTTGACCCGCGTCGCTGAAACGCCGAGGTGGTCGCTGGCGGCACGTCTGGAGATCTCGCCGGCGGCGAGGCGTTCGATGACCGGGATCCGTTCCTGGGGTGCGGGTTCGGCGCTGCGGGTGATGCGTTGTCCGTCGCGTCCGAAGTACCGCTTGGTCATGTCGCGCACCCAGGTGTAGGAGACGCCCAGAATCGCGCCGGCTTGACGTTGGGAAAGCTCACCGCGGTTGACCCTCGCCAAAACCGCCAGCTTGTCGTCGTCAGGCTTGTCGGCCTTGCGCCACGCGGACTTCCGTGTCGCGATCAACACCTCGGCGCCGACGTCGGCGGTGGCGTTAGCGCTGGTCCAGTACCCCGCATCGGCCACAAACGTGCCCGCACCACCGCGGTGGCCGGCCTCGGCGAGATTGTCGGTCACCGCGGTGGCCATCGGCACGAAGTGGGGCTGGTCGTTGGTGGTGGCGGCGACCTCAGCGGCGAGCACGATGTGCCTGGTCGTCGCGGCGGCTTGGGCGTTGTAGCCCTGCAGCGCGCCCTTGGAGGCCTGCGGGATGATCCGCGAATGCGGATCGGTGGTGTTCGCTCGCCGCGGCCGCGCTCGCCGCGCCGTGTCCGTGCTCGGTTTGGGGCCGGTCAACTTGTGCCCCAGGTCGGTCTCTTTGCGGGCCCGCTCGGCCATCCGGGCCTCAAAGTCTTTCGCCTTTTGGGACTCGAGTTCATCGAGGGCAGCTTTGATCCGGGACCGCCGATCCGGCCCCCGGCCCACTCCGCCGGCATCCGCTTGTCCTCGGTGTTCTCGCCCTGATCGTCTTCGGCCGCGTCGACCTGCTCGGCTTCGGCCAGGACCTGATCGGCCACCCGGCGGGCCGCAGCTGCGGAATCCTGCGGCGCAGATCCACCGAGCTCGCCGCGCAGGGCCTCTGGTCGCGATTGGCGAAAAATGAGGCGTTCGCGGCGATCTTCGTGCCGTCGATCGCGACCATCCCCGCATCGACCAGACCGGCCTTGACGCACAGACGCAGAACCTGGCCGAACAGTTCTGCGATCGCGTCTTGATGGCGGCGGCAGAACCGGGCCAGCGTGGCGTGATCGGGCTGCTGATTGGCCGCCACCACCCGCAACGCAACGTCCTCGAGGAGCCGTCGCTCGATCCGACGTGAGGACCGCTCCCCGGTGCAATACGCATACAGCAGTACCGCCAGCATCATCGCCGGGTCATACACCGGCCCGCCCCGGCCATCGACCCGATACGTCGCATAAAACGCGCTCAGATCCAGCTCGGCGACGACATCGAGCACGAAGAACGCCAGATGATCCTCAGGCAGCCACTCCCGCACAGATGGCGGCATCATCATCAACTGATCGACATCACCCGCGCGGACATTCACAGACATACCCAATTGTCCTACAGGGAAATAGCATTCATCGATTCAACGCGCCGATCCAGGCACTTTAGCCAACCGATTCGTGCGACAACCTCTGGTGTGTGTGGTCGGCGTCGACCACCAGTGGGGCCTCGAGGTGGGGGTGTACAAGCGACCTTCACCCAGCCGTCACCGCAGCCCGGCGTGCACTGGAGCAAGGGCGTCCGGATGGACAAGATCGCCGAGGGGTTCGGCTGCCACGGTGAGTACGTCGAGAAGGAAGACGAGATCGGCCCGGCGATAGCCCGTGCCTACGCCGGCGGCAAAGTCGGTGTGGTGCATGTATGCATCGACCCGACGGCGAACTCTGAGGAGACGCCCAAGTACGACCGCTTCCGGACGTGGTACGCAGAAGGTACCCAGTAGGCGAGAGATCTAGCTAGGGGAGAGTGGGAGCCATGCGCGAATACCTGAAGTTCTACATTAACGGCCAGTGGGTGGACCCGGTCGAGAAGCGGTCTCTGGATGTCGACGACCCGACCGCCGAGCAGGTCTCCGGGCAGATCGCCATCGGCGGCCCCGCCGACGTCGACAAGGCCGTCGAAGCGGCCCGCAAGGCGTTCGCCACCTGGTCCCAGTCCACCCGTGAAGAACGCCTCGAGCTGCTGGGCGCGGTCCTGTCCGAGTATCAGAAGCGTGCCCCCGATCTTGCCGACGCGGTCAGCGAGGAGATGGGCGCGCCCGCATCCCTGGCCGCCGGTCCGCAGGTCAACATGGGCCTCGGGCACCTGGCCACGTCGATCGACGTGTTGAAGAACTTCCAGTTCGAGGAGCAGCACGGCAGCACCCTCGTGGTCAAAGAGCCGATCGGTGTCTGCGGGCTGATCACGCCGTGAAACTGGCCGATCAACCAGATCGCCTGCAAGGTCTACCCGGCGCTGGCCACCGGCTGCACCATGGTGCTCAAGCCGTCGGAGGTGGCCCCCTACTCGGCGCAGATCTTCACCGAGATCCT
>NZ_JBAUJB010000035.1:0-3793 GCF_049683355.1 Mycobacterium sp. | reverse complement strand
CCTAGCTGACCCACGGCGTCGGGGTGATGTTCGCCATCGCCGGAGAATTCGATGGCGACGTGGTCGAGTACTCCGCCGCGGAACGGGTTGGGCGAGACGTATTCCCCTGACACGGAATACGCGACGCTACGGCCGGCCGAGACCGTCTGCATCGGATCGAATCCGGCCATCCGCACCCCGGTGAGTGAACCGGCCACGTGTCCATCGACGGTGAGCACGACGTCTCCGATGACGTCGAACAGACCTTCACCCGCACCTGTCCGGGTGAAGGAGGACCGCCCGCTGCGCTACCCCGGCCGCGTCGACTCCCCAGCGTGCGATGAGCTCGAACACGCTGAGATCATTGAGTGGATAGGCGTTGTACCGCAACGCCTCCGAGTGCCACAGGGCTTTGAGTTCGTCGAGCCTGCCGGGATGTTCGGCGGCCAGGTCGTGCATCTGGCTGCGATCGTTCTCGATGTGGAACAGCTCCCACTGATCCTCGCCGAAGTGGGACCAGCCGGGACGGTCCGGTGTCGCCGAGGTCGGCGGGCGGGTGCACGGTGCTTGCGAACCAGCCGTCGTGCCAGATGCCGCGGGTGCCCGGCATCGAGTAGAACTGGGTGTGCTTGCTGCCGCTGTCGGCCGGATCCAGAAGCGGCGCTGCGAAACTGGTTCCCTCCAGCGGCTTCTGGGTGACTCCCTTGACCCTCTCGGCAGGTTCGATGCCGAGCAGGTCGTACACCGTCGGGGTGATCGCTGACGTGGACGTAATGATCGCTGACGTCCCCCCGGGGGTTCAGCTTCGCAGGCCAGGAGATGATGCACGGGTCGGCGATCCCACCCTCATGGGAGGCGTAGCGCTTGAAGAGCTTGTAGGGCGTGTTGAACGCCATCGCCCAGCCGTTGGAGTAGTTCATCTTCGTGCCCGGGCCGCCGAACTTGTCGTACTTGTCCAGTGTAGGAACCGAATTGAGGCCACCGCGAAGTGGGACGAATTCGTCGAGGGTTCCGGTGGGTCCCCCCTCTCCGCTGGCTCCGTTGTCGGTCATGACGACGACGATGGTGTTGTCCAACTGACCGGTGTCTTCGAGATGGTCCAGGATCCGGCCGATGTGAGCGTCGGTGTAACTGAGAAAGCCGGCGAACACCTCAGCCATCCGGCTCGACACCTGCTTCTCGTCGTCGGTCAGCGACTCCCACGGGGTGACGGTGTCGTGGGAGGGCCAGGGCACTCCGTCGGGGTTGGTGCAGTCGGCGTAGGGATTCATCGGTGACAACTCGGTGTCCGGCGGCAGCATGCCCAGCGACTTCTGGTTGGCCAGCGCGATCTCGCGGTATCGCTCGTAGCCCTCGTCGAATCGGCCGCGGTATTTGTCGGCCCACTCCGCGGCGACCTGATGTGGCGAGTGACCGGCTCCGGGACACAGGTACATGAACCACGGCTTGTCGGGGGCGGACGACCGGTGGTCGCGCAGAAAGCCGATTGCGCGGTCGGCGAGGTCCTTGGACAGGTGGTAGCCCTGTTCCGGGGTGGCCGGCGGATCGATGGGCCGGCTGTCACTGACCAAGCTCGGGTACCACTGGTCGGTCATGCCGTCGAGGAATCCGTAGAACCGGTCGAATCCTCGGCTCAGTGGCCAGTAACGGCGTGACCCTGCGGCGTGGCACCTCCGGTGGGGTGAGTGCCACTTGCCCACGGCATAGGTGGACCACCCCCGCTCGGCGAGCACCTCCGAGATCAGGGCCGTGTCCGCGGGAATGCGGCCGTTGTGACCGGGGAAACCCTGCGCCATGTTGACCACCGACGCGACCCCGACCGTGGTGGCGTTGCGTCCCGTCAGTAGCGCGGCCCGCGTCGGCGAGCACAGTGCGGTGGTGTGGAACTGCGTCAGCCTGACCCCGCGGTCGGCGATGCGCTTCATGTTGGGCATGTCGACCAGGCCGCCGAAACAATCCCAGGTCGCGATGCCGATGTCGTCCCACAGGAGGTAGAGCACGTTCGGTGCGCCCTCGGGCGCGGAGGGGCTGCGGTAGGGCGCCCAGTCCGGACGGAGTCGCGGATGTCGTCGGCGACGGTGCCCTGAAATTCTGTCATGTCTGACACATTAGGGAGAAGTGTCAGTTATGACAAGTCTTGGCCCTGCTGCAGCAAATACGTCATAGTGCTCTCATGACCGCTGACGTCGGCAAGCGTGAGGCGCACAAGATCGCCACCCGCCGTGCCATCCAGGCCGCGGCGGACGCCCTCTTCGCCGCCCGGGGGTATTCGAACACCACGGTCAGGGACATCGCTGACGCCGCAGGCGTCACCGAGCGCACGCTGTTTCGCTACTTTCCCGACAAGGAAGCACTGCTGATCAAGGACATCGAGGAGCGGATACCGATGCTCGGTGCCGAGATCAAGCGGCGGCCGGCCGAGGAGGCTCCGCTGCGGGCAGTCGAGAATGCCTTCTTCTCGTTGGCGGGTCAGCTCGGTGACGCGCAGCCGAACGTGTCGTGGCTGTTCCAGGACGGGCCCCCCGGCCCCAAGTTGGCGAAGTCGGCGCCGGGTCTGTTGATGCGGTTCGAACAGGAGATCGCCGACGCTCTGTTGCATCGTTGCCGCCGACAGGGAGCCGGTGAGACCGACGACGAATTCCGGATGCAGGTTCTGGCACGCTGCGCGGTGGCGGCCCTGCGCAGTGCGGGGATCAGACAGTGGCAGTTGGGCCGACGCGGCGACGACGGCACGCCGCCGGGCGCGGCGGAATTGATCGGGCAGGCCTTCGACGTCCTGCGCCAGGCCGGCGACTAGCGGTCAGGCGGTGCGGCGGATACCCCGCTTGAGGAGCAGTTCGCGCTCGGACTCGCTGAGGCCGCCCCAGATGCCGTAAGGCTCGCCGACGGCAAGAGCGTGGGTGCGGCACTGGGTGATCACGGGACAGCGACGGCACATCTCCTTGGCCCGCATCTCCCGCTGTGCGCGGGCGCGACCGCGCTCACCATCGGGGTGGAAGAACATCGAGGAGTCGACTCCCCGGCAAAGGCCCGTCATCTGCCAATCCCAGATATCGGCATTAGGCCCGGGCAACTGTTGCGGCTGTGGCATTTCAAAACCCCTCTCTGCGCATCCGATTCGTATACGCACTGGACGCGTGAGTTGTTGAACAGATCCGAGCGCAGTCGCCGATGACCTCTCGTGCACACAACGTAGAAGGGCTTCGGAATTGCCGTCAATAGGTTGGCGTTGTGCTGAACCGCATACTCGCAGGCAGAGAATTTACATCACGTTCATCCATGCGACCCGTACGCAACGGGTTCGGTGTTAACAACTCCGGCCACAACGTAATCGTCATCGCTGTTTTGGCTGATCAGTCCGATGCTGTGTCGCTCGCGTCCATACCGCGCCCAGTAGGCAGTTGACATGGCGTTAACAGTGCGTCCACGAATTGTTAACTAACGCAGTATTAAAACCATTTCTGAATTGGTAGCGTCCCGGTTCGGCATGAATGACGCGGCGTTCGGCGGTGACCCCGGGCAATGGCCGCTGCCGCCAGCCGGCACACCACATGATCTGTGGTTGCGCGCGGTGGCAGCCGGCGGGCAGGGCCGCTACGCCGGCGCCCTGGCAGACCTGGACCTGCTGCGCCGGCAACGCAACGGCGGCCGGCTCGCGTCGCTGGCGTGGAGCACCCACGCATCGTTTGCGCGCCAGCTCGGCTGGCACGATCGGGCCCGCCCACTCGACGGCAGGGCATTGGCGCTGTCCGGCGATGACGCCGAGGCCGGCGCCGACGCGCTCATCGGGCTGGCCGCCGATGCGCTGGGCGTC
>NZ_JBAUJB010000034.1:0-5405 GCF_049683355.1 Mycobacterium sp. | reverse complement strand
GTCCGGCTGGCCCGCCGGGTCTGGCCCGACACCGACTGGGCCGCATTGGGCGCGACTCCACACCTCGCGGTGGCCGCGGGCGCGGTGGGCGCGGCAAGCGGTCTTGCCCCCGAACACACCGCGCTGTCGTTGGTCTACACGACGATGACGGGGTCGGCGACCGCCGCGCAGCGGCTGTTGGCACTCGATCCCGGTGACGTGGCTGCGGTGACGTTCGAACTGTCGCAGCTGTGCGAGCAGACCGCCGCGGAGGCAGCCAAAGGGCTCGCCGACCTCTCCGATCCACTGCTGGACGTTCTCGCCCAGCGCCACACCGAACGCGAACGTCCACTTTTCGCGTCCTGAGAAGCAAGGTCCGACTGTGCCTCCCATGCCCCCGCATTTCCTGTCCTCGGATTCTGTTGGCCAGCCGCACGTGCACACCGACCGTCCGCGCCGCGAACGCCTGCCGGGGGAGCCGCTGCGCATCGGTGTCGGTGGCCCTGTCGGCTCCGGCAAAACGGCACTGGTGGCCGCGCTGTGCCGCCAGCTCCGCGACGAGCTGTCGCTGGCGGTGCTGACCAACGACATCTACACCACCGAGGATGCCGATTTCCTGCGCCGCAACGCGGTGCTGCCCGATGACCGGATCGCCGCCGTGCAGACCGGCGGCTGTCCGCACACCGCGATCCGTGACGACATCACCGCCAACCTCGACGCCATCGACGACCTCATCGCGGCCCACGCCCACCTCGGGGGACTCGATCTCATCCTGGTGGAATCAGGCGGGGACAACCTCACCGCGACGTTCTCCTCCGGGCTGGTGGACGTGCAGATCTTCGTCATCGACGTGGCCGGGGGAGACAAGGTGCCCCGCAAGGGCGGGCCCGGTGTCACCTTCTCGGATCTGTTGGTGGTCAACAAAACCGACCTCGCGCCGCTGGTGGGCGCCGATCTGGACGTGATGCGCCGCGACGCGGCCATGGTGCGCGGTGAGCGTCCCACGGTGCTGATCTCACTGACGGCCGACCCGGCCGCCACAGCGGTATTGGGTTGGGTGCGTGAGCAACTCGACGTCGCGCAGGCGGTGTAGATGCGTTCGGAGGTCTTGGTCCTCGCGCGGCGGGACCGCTCGCCGCACCTCGAGTCCAGGGGTGGGATCGCGGCACGCCGCACCGAGCGCGACACCGTGCACCTGGTGTCGTCGGCCGCGACGCCGCTGGGTGGCGACTCGATCCACATCCGGCTCGTGGTGGAAGCCGGCGCCCGACTGCGGCTGCGCACCGCGGCGGCGACGGTCGCCCTGCCCGGAGCAGCCACCACCGAATCGCATGCGTCCTGGACGCTGGAGGTCGCCGGCGAGCTCGACCTCGACCCGCTGCCGACCATCGTGGCGGCCACCTCACACCACTTCGTGACCACCCGCCTGAACCTGGCCGACAGCGGCCGTCTCCGGCTGGTCGAGAAGGTGCAGATCGGCAGAACCGGTGAGCGCCAGGGTTTCTGGTCGGGCTCGCTGAGCGCCGACATCGACGGCAGGCCCCTGCTGCGGCACCGCGTCGAGCTCGGCAACGGGTCCCTGGCCGACGACGAGATCGCTGCTCCGGGAGCGAGCATCAGCGAACTGCACTACCCGTGCAGCGATGTCGAAGCCGCAGGGGTGACGCTGGCGCTGGCCGGGGGAGGGTGCCTGTCGACCTGGCAGGGCGAGCGGCTGTGACTAACTGGCGGCCTTCTCCGTGTCCTGAACCGACGCAGCGATCTCCTCGAGTTCCTCGATCCGGGTACGGGCGTAGGCCTGCTGCTCGGTGATCGTCAACTGGCCGCGGTTGCGGCCGAGGAACGTCACCGTCCACGACAGCATCGTGACGATCTTGGTCTTGAAGCCGACCAGATAGATCAGGTGCAGGAACAACCACGCCAGCCAGGCGATGAACCCGCCGAACTCCAGCGGACCGATCTTGGCCACTGCGCTGAATTTCGACACCGTGGCCATCGAGCCCTTGTCGAAATAGCTGAAGGGTTCGCGCTGCGACGGGTCGGCGCCTTTGAGTCCGGACACGATGGCCTTGGCCGCATACTTGCCGCCCTGAATGGCTCCCTGCGCCATCCCCGGCACCCCTTCGACCGCTGCCATGTCACCGACGACGAAGACGTCGGGATTGCCCGGGATCGACAGATCGGGCAGCACCTTGACCCGGCCCGCCCGGTCGAGTTCGACTCCGGACTGGTTGGCCAGATCACGGCCCAGGGGGCTGGCGGACACACCGGCCGACCACACCTTGCATGCGGACTCGATGCGACGGAGCGTGCCGTCGGGATCCTTGACGGTGATCCCGTTGCGGTCGACGTCGGTCACCATGGCGTTGAGCTGGATGTCGACGCCCATCTTCTCCAGCCGGGCTTGTGCCTTCTTGCCGAGTTTCTCACCCATCGGGGGCAGCACCGCGGGGGCGGCGTCGAGCAGGATCACCCGCGCCTTGGTCGAATCGATGTGCCGGAACGTGCCTTTGAGTGTGTGATCGGCCAATTCGGCGATCTGCCCGGCCATCTCGACGCCCGTCGGACCGGCGCCCACGACCACGAACGTCAGCAGCTTCTCCCGACGGGCCGGGTCGCTGGACCGTTCGGCCTGCTCGAACGCCCCGAGAATGCGTCCCCGCAGTTCCAGTGCGTCGTCGATGGACTTCATGCCGGGTGCGAACTCGGCGAAGTGGTCGTTGCCGAAGTAGGACTGGCCCGCGCCGGCAGCGATGACCAAGCTGTCGTAGGGCGTCACGTAGGTGTGCCCGAGCAGCTCGGAGCGCACGGTTTTGGTCTTGAGGTCGATGCGGGTCACGTCGCCGAGCAGTACCTGCGCGTTCTTCTGTTTGCGCAGGATGACCCGCGTCGCCGGGGCGATCTCGCCCTCGGAGATGATGCCGGTCGCGACCTGGTACAGCAGCGGCTGGAACAGGTGATGGGTGGTGCGGGCGATCATCTTGATGTCGACGTCGGCTCGCTTGAGGTGCTTGGCGGCGGTCAGGCCGCCGAATCCCGAGCCGATGATGACCACTTTGTGCCTGTCGGACGCAGTGGCTCCGGGATGGCTCATCACTTCTCCTTGGCGGGATTACCTGTTCACTTCAACGAATACGTTAGCCGCCGGGCTTCCGGCGGGCGCGGTGAGATGCCCCACCGGCCAGGGTTCAGCCGGCCACCAGCGGCTTGAGGGCCTCTCCCAGTGCGGTGATGTGGCCGGGCTGGTAACCCTGCAGGCTGGTGGGCAGGTTCATGATCACCGCGTCGATGCCGGCATCGAAGACATTGTTCTTGAGCTGCTCGGCGATCGACTCGGCGCTGCCGACCACCATCCGTTGGCTCATCTCCGCCGGGATGACGTCGGCGGTGACGTTCTCGTCGACCATCGCGGTGACCAGCATGCTGGTCTCCAGCGTGGCCGGATCCCGTCCGATGTCATCACATCTGGCCTTGACGACGTCGAGCTTGGTGGCCAGTTCGTCGAAACCCGCGATGACGTTGAGGTGGTCGAAATGCCGGACCGCCAGCGGGATCGTCTTCTTCTCGCCGCTGCCACCGATCATCAGCGGGATGTGTTCGCGGAAACGGGGATTGGCCATGGCTTCCTCGACCCGATAGTACTTGCCGGTGAACGAGGGACGCTCACCCGCGATCATCGGCAGGATGATCTGCAACGCCTCGTCGAGCTTGTTGAACCGGTCGGTGAAGGTGCCGAACTCGTAACCGAGCTGATCGTGCTCGAGTTCGAACCACCCGGTCCCGATGCCCAGGATCGCGCGTCCCTGGCTGATTACGTCGAGCGTGGTGATGGCTTTGGCCAGGAGCGTCGGGTTGCGGTAGGTGTTGCCGGTGACCAGGGTGCCCAGCTGGACACGCTCGGTGGCGGCGGCCAGGGCACCCAGTGCGGTGTACGCCTCGAGCATCGGCTCCTCGGGGCTGCCGAGCATGGGCAGTTGGTAGAAATGGTCCATCACGAAGACCGAGTCGAAACCTGCCGCCTCGGCTTCCTGCGCCTGGGCGATCACGGTGGGGAACATCTCGGCGACGCCGGTGCCGTAGGAGAAGTTGGGGATCTGGAGTCCGAGTCGAATCGTCACTCCGTCGAGCCTAGCCAGCCCCCGCCGATTGTCGACCCCGCGTTCGGCGACGTCCCGGTACTAGCCGAAGTTCGCCAGTGCGCCGTGGCTGACGTGCAGCGTCTGACCGGTGATGTGGCGGGCGGCAGGGGTCGCCAGGAACAACGACAGCCGCGCGATCTCGGCGCTGACCGACGGCGGTGTGGCGCCCAGTCCGTCGTATCCGGGTTCGACCCCGCGTCCGGCGGCGACCGCGTTCACCGTGATCCCCCGGGTTCCGAAGTGATGAGCCTGTCCGGCGGTCCATTCGGAGACCGCGGCCTTGACCGCGGCGTCGGCACTGCCTTCTCGCACCGGGTCCGGAATCACGGTGACGACCGAGCCGCCCGAGCGAAGATGATCGCCGAGAACCTGCACCGTCAACACCGCTGACACCAGGGTGTTGTCGAAGATGCTGTGCCATTCGTTGAAGTGGTCGCTCAGCGTGTAGGTGCGCGGGTCGCCACCGCCGCGCTTCGGGACCGGTACGTTCACGACGGTGTCCAGGTGGGCGGGGAACTGCCCCTGCACCGCGGCGACCGAGGCCGGATCGGTGTTGTCGAACACGATCGCGCGGGCGTCGCTGGCGTCCAGTTCCTTCACCGCGAGGTCGAGCTCGTCGCGGCGACTTCCCGCGAGCACCACGGTATGGCCGGCGTCGCTGAAACTCGCTGCGATCGTGCGGCCCAGATCGGTGTCGCATCCCGTGACCAGAACATCCATCGTCGGCCCCTCCTGTTGTGTTCAACGCTGAACCCCAGCGAGTGCCGCCGATGTTACTGGACAGTAGCTAGCCGATGAAACCCGACGCGCCGCGAGTCCCGCGGTGCGCACGACGCCGCAGGTAACAGCGGGGCACCGGGCTGCGATCTACGGAGAAGAGTCTCATCGACACCAGACCCGACAGAACAGAGGCCACCCCCGCGCCACGCGCGGGGCCCTTCGGCTGTCAGCAACTAGGTGACTGATGCCCATACTGGGCATTCAATGTACGCAGCAATGTCTCAGTTTGGCATTCAATGAGCAATTCGCACTTGCGTCACGGCTGTAACACGGTAGTTTCTTCCCCATGGTTCAGCCGGACGCGAATGCTCACCGCCGAAGCGGGTTTCCGAAGTCTCTTGGGCGCGCGGCGCTGACCAGTGCCACCACAGCCGCCTTGATGGCAGCGTTGACTCTGCCGGTGGCACACGCCCAGCCCGCACCGCCGCCACCACCACCACCACCGCCCCCGACCGTCGTCGACGGGGCACCGCCGCCGGCAGACCCCAACGCACCGCCCCCGACCGT
>NZ_JBAUJB010000033.1:0-3101 GCF_049683355.1 Mycobacterium sp. | reverse complement strand
ACAAGAGGTACGCGGCGAGGTTCGGCCTCAGCTACACCGAGGAGGCCGGTGACGTGGAACTCGCCGGGTACCAGCCGCCGGTCCGGATGGAGTACGCGAAACCCGTGGGTCCGCTCGGCTACTGAATTGACGCCGTAGCAAAAGTTGTCAAGTGCTGCTGGAAGCCGCGTGAGCTGCTATACAAAATCGCGTCGGTCCGCACATGGCAAATCTTCGGGGGAGGTAATGAACGGCACTGCCCGCCGTGCGTTGACAACAGTGATCGCGATGCCCGCCGCCATGGTGGTGTCGTATGCACCGTCGGTTTCGGCGGCGACGGTGTTGGCCGTCGAAGGCACCTTCCAACCCTCCCGCACCACCCAGACGGCATTCAGCGGAGCGTTCTGTGCACAGAACACCTGCCGGTCGATCAACAACGCACGCACGCCGTTCGATGTGCGACCAGGATCGCTGCAACTACAGGCAGCGCTGACTCCACTCCGGGTGACGTCATTCTGATGGGCTTCTCGCTCGGTGCCGCGTCCATCTACGACCGGATGCGGGAGTGGGAGCAGAGGCCCGATCTGGCGCCGGATCCGCAACGCGTCCGGCTGATCGTCACGTTCGGCAATCCGGAGAACAGGTACGGCGGTGAGGACAGGAACAACTCGTATGCCGGTCTCCCGCAGTTCCAGCCCTACCAGCATCTGGACGTGACGATGCAGTACGACAGCGTCGCCGACAGAGCCACCCGATGGGCTGGTACTCCGCGATCAACACCGCGTTCTCCCGGCACTTCGACTACTTCACGCCCACCGACATCAACGACCCGGACAACCTGATCCACCGCGACGCCGACGGCACCACGTACCTGCTGATCAAAGCCGACGTGCTGCCGATGTTGAAGTGGATGGCAGCGTTCACCCCGGCCGAACGGATGGCCGAGCTCGACGCCAAGTACCGGCCTCTGGTGGAACGTGACTACGACCCCCCCGAGTACGTCGAGCAGGGCGAGGGTGCGGACTGGGGGAACGGCAACCCGCCCCCCGCCTTCGCCGCCGATGGCGTTCAGCAGATGCCAGTCGAGATCCCGCGCGAAGAGCCGACTTTCACAGCAGAATTGTCGCCGGTGGAGCGCTCGGCCCCGACGCCGCGTCTGGATCCCAAGGAGCAACGCGACGAGGACGACGGCGACCCGGAGGCCGACCTCCCGGTGCCTGCGGACTCGGAGGGTGGTCGCGACGACCCCGAGGAGCCCGAACGCGCGAAAGGCGCCGTGGACTCGGACGACGAGTCCGGCGAGTCGGGCGACGACGAGGACGAGTCCGACGGTGCCGGCGAGACTGCCGACGACGATTCCGACGACGACCGTGCCGCAGCCGATGCGGCCCTGATCCGCGCAAACACCGAGCAACGCTCCATCAGGCGTCACAAACTCTTAATGGACACCACCCTGGTGGTTGCTGCAGCAGCTAAATTGGCTGACACCAGCCGGGTCCGTCGCTTGACCGGGCGCCGTTCAAAACACGGGCGGTGACTGCTACTTGCCCCGGATTCCCACTGAGTCGTCGGAACGAGGACCGGCAATACAGCGGTCGTCAACCACATTCGCTCGGATCGATCCAAGCAAAAGTTCAGCGGTTCGATCCGTCCACGGTCTGGGTACTCCGCAGCAATGAAGCTGCGCGTCCCCGAGCCCGCTGGGAAGTGCACACGACTACACCGCGTGCATTCCAGATGAGTCCCGGAGGATCCAAATGAATCGTCACCGCTACCGCACCGTTGCAGCGACCCTCGCAGCCCTGTCCATGCCGGCAGCCTTCACGCTGACACCCACGCCGTCCGCGGCCGCGGCGACCGTACTCGCGGCCGAGGGCACGTGGCGGCAGAGCGGCGAAGCGCAGACGGCATTCAACGGCGCATTCTGCGAACTGAATACCTGCCGGTCCATCGGTCCCGGGCCGATCAGTTCGGAGACCAGCTCGCAGCAGATTCAGACAGCCGTCGACGGGACTCAGGGCGACATCATCGTGATGGGCTACTCGCTGGGAGCCGCGGGGGTGTACGACGGGATGCGGAAGTGGGAGAGCAACCCCGACCTCGCTCCCGCGCCTGAACGGGTCGTGCTGATCGTCACGTACGGCAACCCGGAGAACAAGTTCGGGGGCAACGACCGCACCGACCCGGGCGCAGGATTGCCCGCCGTGCAGCCCTACCAACATCTGGATGTCGTCGCGCAGTACGACACGGTGGCCGATACTCCGACCCGGTTCAACTTCTACTCCTTGTTGAACATCGGGTTCTCTCGGCACTTCGCCTACTTCGAGGACATGGACGTCAACGATCCTGACAACCTCATCTACCAGGAGGGCAACACCACCTACATGCTGATCGAGGCCGACACGCTGCCCATGTTGCGGTGGGTGGAGCCCTTCGTCTCCGACCAACGCATGGCCGAACTCGACGCCAGGTACCGGCCACTGGTGGAAAGCGGGTATGACCGTCCGGACTACATCCGGCAGGGTGAGGGTGCGGATTGGGGCAACGGGACCCCGCCGCCGAGTGTGTCCGGTAGCAGCGAGGAGGTGGCCCGGCTGACCGAAGAGTCCGAGACCACGACGGCACCGGTGATCGAGGAGCCGACGGCAACGGCCCGCACCGCGAATTCGGTGCGCTCCGAGGAGGCTTCCAGCGACAGCGCCGCAGAACGCGGCGAGGAGCTGCCGGACGCGCCCGCCAGAGACGCCGACGACGATGCCGCCGACTTGGTGGATCTCGATGCCGCCGACTTGGTGGATCTCGATGCGGCCGAGGAGACCGACGATTCCGAGGACGCCGCCGAGACGGCTGACGCCGAGGACACGGCTCACACCGAGACGAACCGCGACACCGAGACGGCCGCGACTTCTGACGACAACGACAAGAGCGACGACAACAGCAATGACAGCGCCGGCGGAGCATCGGCGGACGCCGCCTGAGATCGGTGGGCACAAAACCCTGGCGGTAGCCTGTTGCCATGCAGGTCTTGGTCGTCGACAACTACGACAGCTTCGTGTTCAACCTGGTCCAGTACCTGGGCCAGCTCGGCGTGGACGCAAAGGTGTGGCGTAACGACGACGAGC
>NZ_JBAUJB010000032.1:0-15022 GCF_049683355.1 Mycobacterium sp. | reverse complement strand
CACGATCCGTCCATCGATCGCATTCCGCTGCCCCGCCAGCTCCGCCAACTCGGCGAACAACACCTCAAGACGCTCCTTGGGAGCCAGAGAAGTTGCCGCCGAAGACATGCCACCATCATCACAGGAGGGTCCGACAAATTTCGGCAGTGCTTGGTGGTCTACGGGCCCGCGTCCCGCAATGTCGAGGCGACGATATCGATGACCCGCTGGCCCTGCTTCTCCAGATAGAAGTGACCACCGGTGAACGTGTGCACGTCACCTCCTCCGGAGGTGTGCTCGTGCCAGGCGCGCGCGTCGGCCATGCTGGTCTTCGGATCGTCGGTTGCAGCCATCACGACGACCGGGGCGGCTATGCCGACCGTCGGAGGACGGTGATAGGCCTGCAGCGCGCGGTAATCGTTGCGGAACGCGGGCAGGAACGTGTCCAGCAGTTCCGGGTTGTTCAACACCCGCGGGTCGGTGCCGCCGAGTTGGCGCATCACGTCGACGAGCGCGGCGTCGTCCTTATACTCCCGCTCGTCGCCGTAGCGGCTGGGGGCGCGCGACCCCGAGGCGAACACCGTCACCGTCTGCCTTCCGGCAAGCGCCTCGAACCGGCGAGCCACCTCGAACGCCAGCACCGCTCCCATGCTGTGCCCGAAGAACGCCGTCGGCGCCTCATCCAGCGTTCCGACGGCGGCATAGACCTGATCGGCCATGTCCTCGATGGACTCGACGAACGGCTCCTTGTAGCGGTCCTGGCGGCCCGGGTACTGGACGCTGTACACCTGGAATTCGGGAGCGAGCGCCGAGGACAGCGGGAAGTAGTAGCTGGCCGAGCCGCCGGCGTGCGGCAGGCAGATGAGCCGGGTGCGGGCGGTGGGCGCGGGATGGAAGTTGCGCACCCAGCGGCTGGGCTGCGGCGTCGTCATGGGCCCGGCTCGGCGGCAGGGGGCGGCGCTTCCCCGGGTGGAGCCGGCGGCGGCTCCGCGGGGGGCGCCGGTGGCTGCTCGAAGACTCGCAATACGTTGGCCTGCAACTGGGCGCCGGGCGGCCCCTCGACCATGACGTCCTTGAGGATCTGCGCCTGCTGACCCTGGACGGTGAAGTTTCCCGGCTGTGGCTGATTCCCGCCGGTGACCTCGTACTCCACCGTGAAGGGGGCCTCCGGAAAGGGATGCAGGCCAACATACTTCGGATCGATGGTGTAGGCGTACACGCACGAGCCGGCCTGATCACAGTTCTGTGCGGTGACGACGACGCCGATCATGAACTCGTCGGCGGTGGGGACCGACGGGGGCGGCGGCTGGGGCGGGTTGCGGCGCGGGGCCTCGGACTGCTGCTGTGTCGGATTGCTGAAGATCATGATCGAGGCGATCCCGACGCCGCTGGCGAGCATCCCGAAGATCGCAATGGTCGCGAGGACTTTACGGATGGCCACCCGAGCAGGGTATCGGGCACCGCTAATCGGCGACGCGGTTGCCGTGTTCGTCCCAGTGCGCGGCGACCTTCTTGCTCGGCTGCACCCGTGGCGGTTCGCCCGGCATCTTCGGGTAACTCGGCGGATAGGGCAGGTCGCCGAGGCCGCGGCCCTCGTCGGCCGCGACCATCTCCAGCAGCGGTTCGATCGACTGCGCATCCGTGTCGATGTCCGCCCACGGGTCCGGCCGGGACGCGACGAAGTCCGGCACCGTCAGGATCGTGTAGTCGTCAGGATCGGCGTCTCGCAGTTCGTCCCAGGTAAGCGGCGTCGACACGGTGGCGATCGGCGTCTTGCGGGCCGAGTACGCCGACGCGAACGTCCGGTCCCGGGCGTTCTGGTTGTAGTCGATGAACAGCCGTCTGCCCCGCTCTTCCTTCCACCACGACGTCGTCACCGCGTCCGGGGCACGCCGCTCGACCTCCCGGACCAGCGCGATCCCGGCCCGACGTACCGCGATGAAGTCCCAGTCGGTCCTGATCCGCAGGAAGACGTGCACCCCGCGCCCGCCCGACGTCTTCGGGTAGCCGACGAGCCCGAGTTCGTCGAGCAGCGGCTTGAGTACATCAACAGCGACGCCGGCAGCCTCGGCGAAGCCGGTGCCGGGTTGCGGGTCGAGGTCGATGCGCAGTTCGTCCGGGTGCTCGGTGTCCGGGCACCGCACCTGCCACGGGTGCAGGGTCACCGTTCCCATCTGCGCCGCCCACGCGATCGCCGACGGGTGGGTGATCTGCAGGGCGTCGGCGGTCCGCCCGGACGGGAACGTCACCGTACAGGTCTGCAGATAGTCGGGGTGCTTCTGCGGAACCCGCTTCTGGTAGATCTCCTCGCCGTCGATGCCGTCGGGAAAGCGCTGCAGGTGTACCGGCCGGTCCCGCAGCAGCGCCACCATGCGGTCGGCGATCGATACGTAGTAGTCGAACAACCTGCCTTTGGTGCCGTCCTTGCCCAGCTCCGGAAAGTACGGCTTGTCGGGGTTGGTGAGCCGGACCATGACGCCGGCCACGTCGACTTCGGTTGCAGGAGTGGCCATCAGGACTTCTCCAAGACGTCGTAGAGGTCGAAGTTCAGCGGGACGTCGAGCTGGTCGAATCTGCAGCTCGCGGGATCACGGTCGGGCCGCCACCGCAGGAACTTCACGGCGTGCCGGAAGCGTTGTGCACCGCTCGTGCCCTCCATCTGGTCATAGGCGACCTCACACGCCTTCTCCGGGCGCACCGGTATCCAACGCTTGTCGGCGGCGGAGTTCCATCTGCTGGGCTCCCCGTCGCGGACGTCGTCGCCGATGCGCAGTGGTTCCAGATCGGCCAGTAGCGCGAGCCGGGCCTTGGCGGTGAAAGAGGCGGCGCCGCCGACCATCTGAAGCTCGCCGTCGTCGCGGTAGAGGCCGAGCAGGATCGAGCCGATGCCCTCGCCGCTCTTGTGGATCCGGTACCCGATCGCCACACAGTCGGCGTCGCGGGCGTGCTTCAACTTGACCATCTCCCGCTTGCCCGGAAGGTACTGGCCGTCGAGACGTTTGGCGATCACCCCGTCCAGGCCCGCGCCCTCGAACTCCTCGAGCCACCGTGTGCCCAACTCGGGATCCTCGGTGGTCCGGGTGACATGGCACCACTGCTTCGGGGTGACCGCGTCGATGAGCGCCTCGCGACGCATCCGGAACGGTTCCTTGAGCAGCGACGCGTCACCGGCGGCCAGCGCGTCGAAACCGATGAAGTGGGCCGGGGTCTCCACGGACAGCTTGCGCACCCGCGACTCGGCGGGATGGATGCGTTGGCTCAGCGACTCCCAGTCCAGCCGGGTGCGCCCGCCGATCTCGCGGGGGACGACGATCTCACCGTCGAGTACGCAGCGCGGGGCGAGTTCGTCGCGCACCGAGTCGATGACCTCGGGAAAGTAGCGACCCAGGTCCTTGCCGCTGCGCGAGAGAAGCACGACGTCATCACCGTCGCGGAACACCAGCGCCCTGAAACCGTCCCACTTGGGTTCATAGGACCAGACGCCGGCCTCGTCGGGCACCTTGGTCTGCGCTTTGGCCAGCATCGGTTCCAGCGGCGGCGTAACCGGAAGGTCCATGGTTTCCATACTCACGTAGACCGGTGTATCCAGACAATCTCATCGCGGCCGCAGCTCAGCTGAACACACCCGCGTCGCGCAGGCTCGCCCCGTAAGCGTTGAGGTCGGCGGCGAACAGCCGGGGTTGTTCGAATGCGGCGAAGTGCCCGCCGCGCTCCTGGTGCGTGTAGTGCACCAGGTTGTAGTGCTTCTCCGCCCAGACCCGCGGCGTCTGCAGGATCTCGCACGGGTACACGGCGTACCCGGTCGGGACGTCGACCCGGCCTTCCCAGGGGCTCAGCGCGCCCGTCCCGGCACGCGCCGATTCGTAGTAGAGGCGTGCCGCCGACGTCGCAGTGCGGGTGTCCGCCCGCGGGCAGGTCGTAGGCCATCCGCGGAGCGTGCAGCGTGAGCGCCTCCATATCGATCACGTTCACGTCGGCTTTCTTGCCGACGCCGATGACACCGCGGTCGGTCAGATTGCCCGCGTCTGCCTCCAGCATCAGGTCGTACATCGCCGCCAGCGGATCCTGTCCACGCTCGCGCGCGATCGCGGCCACGGTGTCCTCGTCGGTCGGCTCGTAGTTGGGCGGCTCACCCAGGTAGTGCAGCCGCTCCGTCACGTTCTGAGCCAGGGCGAACATGCCGTCGAACAGCTTGTTCGGATCGATCGGCAGATCGTCTTCGGCCAGGATGGCCGCCCGCACGGCGGGTTCGGCCAACCGGGCGGCGAGTTCCTCGCGGGTGCACTCGGCCTTCAGCCGCCGATAGGTGGGGCGGTGCGTGAAGGCGTGGTGACCGGGGAAACCGAGCAGCATGCCGAACGGGCGCGCAGCGATCTGCGGGTGGAGTCGGCTTCCCGCCTCGTGCGCGGCGGCCGAGATGTCGAGTTGTTCGCGCCACAGATTCGGGTCCGCGTCGACCTGGATCAACGCGAAGCTCAGGGCGCAGTCGATCTCGGCGCCGAGCCGCTGCATCCACTCCAGTTCCTTCTTCGGAGCGACGATGTCCTCCCCGGCCGCGCCCTGGGGGGCGAGCTCGAACACGCCGGCCCCACCGGCAGCCATCGCGTGCCCGAGGGCGAACAGTTCATCCTCGGCGGCATATGTCCCCGGCACCGGTTCACCGTCCATGGCGCGGTGTGCGATGGTGCGTGACGACGAAAAGCCCAGTGCGCCGGCCTCGGCGGCTTCGCGGACCAATCGGCTCATCGCCGCGATGTCCTCGGCGGTGGCGGGCTCGTTGCGGGCGCCGCGCTCCCCCATCGCGTACGCGCGCACCGTGCCGTGGGCGATCTGGCTGCCGAAGTCGACGGACAGTTCTCGTCGGCCGATCACGTCGAGGTACTCCGCGTAGCTCTCCCAACCCCAGGTGATGCCCTCGGTCAGCGCCGTCCCTGGAATGTCCTCGACGCCCTCCATCAGCGCGATCAGCCACTCCTCGCTGCCCGGCCGCACCGGCGCGAACCCGACGCCACAGTTGCCGGCCACGACGGTCGTCACCCCGTGATTGCTGGACGGTTCCAGCACGCTGTCCCAGCTGAGCTGCCCGTCGTAGTGGGTGTGGATGTCCACGAAGCCCGGCGCCACGATCTTTCCCGTGGCATCGATCGTCTCGGCGGCGTCGCCCTCCAGCGGCGCGTCGCCCGGCCCCCGTCGACGGACCTCGACGATCTTGCCGTCCTTCACTGCCACGTCGGCGGTGAATCGGTCCGCGCCGGTGCCGTCCACCACGGTCCCACCGGTGATCTTCAGGTCGAACACGATTTCCTCCTCGAGCGCGAGCGCCAGCCGACTTCTTCGTGAATGTAACGCCGTTACAGAGGTGAATGTAATAGCGTTGCGAAGCGAATTCTCCGAAGGACGAGCCATGACGCACACCGCGCAACCCAGGCAGCACCCTCGCTCTGAGCGTGAGGACGCCATCGGTACGCCGCCGCAGCGTCCGACCCTGGTTCCGGCGGACCGTTACCACTGCGCGGAGTTCGCCAGGCTGGAAGCCGAACGGATGTGGCCCAGGGTCTGGCAGTTCGCCTGCACTGTCGACCATGTCGCCGAGCCGGGTGACTACTTCGAACACCGTTGCGGGCCATATTCCGTATTGGTCGTCCGCGGGGACGAGGGTGACTTGCGCGCGTTCCAGAACGTCTGCCGTCACCGCGGCAACAGCCTGTGCGCGGGCGCCGGGTCGCAACTACGCGAGATCCAATGCGGATATCACGGCTGGACATGGGATCTGCAGGGGATCGTTGCGGCGGGTGCCGCACCGCAAGGGTTTCGGCGGGCTCGCCCTCAGCGAGTTCCCCCTGCTCGCGGTGCAGGTCGACACGTGGGAGCGGCTCGTGTTCGTCAACCTCGACGTCACCGCGATGCCGCTGCGCGACTACCTCGAGGCGGTACCGGAGGACATCGGGTGGAACCGGCTGAGCGAATTCCGTTGCTACGCCACGATGACCATTGATGTCGACGCGAACTGGAAGACGATCGCCGACGGGTTCAGCGAGACCTACCACATCCAGACGTTGCATCCCGAACTTCACCGGTGCATGGACGATGTTTTTGCACCGCAGACTATTTGGGGACACACCGGCAAGTCCGAGCAGCTCTACGGTGTGCCCAGCCCGAACCTCAACGAGAGCGTCGACGACGCCGCGGTATGGGACGCCTACGTGTGCACACAGGGCACGCTGATGGGCGCACCGCGGACGAAGCCTGCAGACGTCCGCCTCAACGCCGATGAGGCACACCCCGGTCTGGTCCTGAGCCAGGACATCGCGGTGCTGCCCGGGCTCCAGCGTGGATTGCACCAGCCCGGGTTGACGCACCTCGTGCTGTCGAACGAGGAGCGTCGCATCATCAGCATGCACCGCAAGCTCGAACGATATCTGGATGTGCCGGAAGCGGAGCGAATGACCGGGGGTGAGACCGAGGGTGCCCCCGCGTAACAAACCCGCCGGCGATCCGGGCGTCACCGCGGAACTCATCCTGCAGACCGCAGCCCGGCTGATCGAGATCGACGGCGTCAAGGCACTGACCATGCGCAACCTCGCCGAGCGGCTGGGCGTGGCGGTCACCTCCATCTACTGGCACATCGGCGGCCGGGACCAACTCCTGGACAACCTCGTCGAACACCTGCTCGGCGAACTGGCGACATTGCCGGTCGAGGGTGACGATCCCGTCGAACGCATTGCCTCACTTGCCCGTTCGCAACGCAGGGTGCTCATCGAACGGCAGCATCTCCTCGGCATCGCGCACGAGCGCGACCGCACCCCGCAGCTGTTCCTCCCCATCCAACGGGCACTGGCGGCGCAACTGGCAGAACTCGGAGTGACCGGAACCGACGCCGCGCTCATCCTGCGTGCGATCCAGGTGCACGTCATCTCGTCGGCGGTGATGCAGTTCTCCGCAGTGCGCGGAGCCAAGCACGACGAGGAAGACCCCTCACTGTGGGCGAACGTCTGGCCCGACCAGGCCCTCGTCGAAGCCCTCCAAGCCCCCACCGACTACGACGCGGTCTTCGAATACGGACTCGACGCATTGTTGGCACGCTTGCGGCGGCCAACGTGAGGCCTCACAGCAAGGCATCCAAGGCGCTGTTGCTGGCCAGGTCGCGATAGGCCGTGGCCAGTCTGATCTGGTTGGCGACGTTGATCTCCCAGCCGTAGTTCTCCAGCGGCGTCGTCAGCCAGCCGATGTAGAAGCACCACGCCGCTGCAAGCCGATGCTCGTCGCGGAGCTCCTCTACCGAAGGAGTTTCGGTGACACCGGATTTCGACGAGGCGTTGTCGGTAATGCGCGATCAGATCGTCCTCATGGCGACGACGATCGCGCACCGACAAGGCGGTGAAGATGAGGTAGCTGACATCGTGCATGCAGTGCCCGCGGGCGGTGAGTTGCCAGTCCAGCAGACCGCGTCGGCCGTCGGGCAGGGAGAACGTATTGCCGATGTGGCAGTCGCCATGCACGAGCGTCGTGGGGAGCGTCGCCTGGTGCCGCTGGGCTGCGGTGACCTTCTGGAGTAGTGATCCGGTCGTCTCACCGACCGACTCGACCAGTTCACGTTTGAACTGTTGGGTCTGCACCTCCCAGTCGATCAGCGCCGGAACCCCATCTTCGTGGGTGAACAGGTCGTGGATCGGGCCGCTGGTGTGCGGCAGCACCCAGGCGAGATCGGCGTCGAATCGCGGCGATTGCCAGTAACGCTCGTGTAGTGCCGCGAGCTGATCGAGTAGCACCTTCGCCCCGGCGGCGTCAACGGGAGTCAGCACGTTCGGGAACTCCGCTTTTCGGATCCGCAGGTCCTCCATCACCAGGCCGAAGGAGCTCAGCGCCTTGTCGCGCAGCACTCCGACGCACCGTGGCATCAACACCGGTAGTTCGTCGGCCAGCAGTGCGTAGACGTTCACCTCGTTGTCGTACAGCGGGATGTCACCGAAACCCGGACGGGCGACCTTGATCGTCAGCCGTCGCGGTAGGTTCTCCGATCCGTCACACGCGTAGTCGACATCGACGTCGACGGTGATCCGCCGCGCGGTGGACACCCGCTCGTCACCGTCGGTGGACAGCGCGGCGTCGACGACGTCGACCGCATTGACCGTCGCCTCGGGATACATGGTCCGGATCAGCTCCTGCACCACGGCAGAGTCGAAGCCCGCGGGTTCCAACGGGATTGCCTGCTGGGCCATCGAGGATCCTCGCCATAGAAGTTCGCAATGAGCGACACGGTAAAGCATTGAGCCTCAGCCGGCGCATCTGCGACGACCAACGGCGTGGTGGCCGACCGGTGACCGCCGGGCTCAATGGCGACAATGGACCTGTGCAACTGCCTGTGATGCCGCCGATTTCGCCGATGCTCTCGAAATCGGTACCGGCCATCCCGCCGGGCGCCTCCTACGAGCCCAAGTGGGACGGTTTCCGATCCATCCTGTTCCGCGACGGTGACGAGGTGGAACTGGGCAGCCGCAACGAGCGGCCCCTGACCCGGTACTTCCCGGAGCTCGTCGCGGCCGCGAAAGCCGAGCTCCCCGAGCGGTGTGTGCTCGACGGCGAGATCGTGATCGCCACCGACGCCGGACTCGACTTCGAGGCGTTGCAGCTGCGGTTACATCCCGCCGCGTCGCGGGTGCACCTGCTCGCCGAGCAGACCCGGGCCGCATTCATCGTCTTCGACCTGCTGGCGCTGGGCGAGCACGACCACACGGGGCGGCCGTTCACCGAGCGGCGAGCAGCGTTGGTTGACGCGATGGCCGGGTCCGGCCCGACATTCCACATCACACCGGCGACCATCGACGTCGCCACCGCGCAACGGTGGTTCGACGAGTTCGAGGGCGCCGGACTCGACGGGGTGATCGCCAAACCGCTCGACGGGCAGTACCTGCCGGACAAGCGGGTGATGTTCAAGATCAAGCACACGCGGACCGCCGACTGTGTGGTGGCGGGATACCGGCTGCACAAGTCGGGTGACGATGCGGTCGGCTCGCTGCTGCTGGGGCTGTACCAGGACGACGGCACCCTGGCGTCGGTCGGAGTCATCGGTGCGTTCCCGATGGCGAGGCGCCGCGAACTGTTCTCCGAGTTGCAGCCACTGGTCACCACCTTCGACGACCACCCGTGGAACTGGGCGGCGCACATCGCCGCCAACCCCGACGCCCGCAGGTACGGGGGTGGGTCCCGGTGGAATGCCGGCAAGGACCTGTCGTTCGTGCCGCTGCGGCCCGAGCGTGTGGTCGAGGTGCGCTACGCCCACATGGAAGGCGAGAGGTTCCGGCACACCGCCCAGTTCAACCGGTGGCGCCCGGACCACGATCCGCGGTCGTGCACCTACACCCAGCTGGAACGGCCGGTGACGTTCCACCTCAGTGACATCGTCCCGGGACTCGGTTGAATACCTTTCGCCGGAAGTGGGTACTGGGCGTCGATGCAGCAGGAGTCGACGGGCCCTCACCGACAGAGCGAATTCGCTGCATCCCATTGTGGTTGTCCGTTAGCGTCTGAACACTGATGGGCTTCTTCGACTTCGTTCTCGATCGCTGGGCGGTGCTGTCCTTTCTGGCGTATCAGCACATGAGCCTCGTCGTGCAGACATTGTTGGCCGCGACCGTGCTGGCCCTGCTCGTCGGCGTGGCGATCTACCGCTCCCCGTGGGGCTCGACCGCAGGAAACACGATCACCGCAGTCGGGCTCACGATCCCGTCGTACGCCCTGCTCGGCGTCCTTGTCGGGATCGTCGGCATCGGGGTGCTGCCGTCGGTGATCATGCTGGTGTTCTTCGGGTTCTTCCCGATCCTGCGCAACGTCGTCGTCGGCCTCAACGGGGTGGACAAGACGTTGGTCGAGTCCGCCCGCGGCATGGGCATGAACCGGCTCACCACGCTTGTCCGGCTGGAACTGCCGCTGGCCTGGCCCGTGATCATGACCGGTGTCCGGGTGTCGGCGCAGATGCTGATGGGCATCGCCGCGATCGCGGCGTTTGCACTCGGACCGGGCCTGGGCGGCTACATCTTCTCCGGCATCTCCAGGACAGGCGGGGCCAATGCCACGAACTCCATCGTCGCCGGCACCGTCGGCATCCTGATCCTCGCAGTACTCCTCGACACCGTGCTCAACGTCCTCACCCGACTCACCACCCCAAGGGGGATCCGTGTCTGACTCGGCAACGAAAGAGTCATCCTCCACCGCTCCCCGCTCCGTCGGCGGCGCCCGAATCCTGCTGGACGGCGTGACCAAGCTGTACCCGGGACAATCGGTTCCCGCCGTGGACAACGTCACCCTGGAGATCCCGGCCGGCGAGATCGTGATGCTGGTCGGGCCGTCGGGCTGCGGCAAGACCACCACGATGAAGATGATCAACCGGCTCATCGAACCGACGTCCGGTCGCATCCTGATCGGCGAGGACGACGTGACGCAGCGCAACCCCGACGAGCTGCGGCGCCACATCGGCTACGTCATCCAGGGGGCCGGGCTGTTCCCCCACCTGACGGTCGGCGACAACATCGCGATCGTTCCCCGGCTGCTCAAGTGGGACAAGAAGCGCACCGCTGAGCGGGTGGACGAGTTGCTCGACCTCGTCAGCCTCGAGCCCGGCAAGTACCGGGATCGTTACCCGCGGGAACTGTCCGGCGGCCAGCAGCAACGGATCGGTGTTGCCCGTGCGCTCGCCGCCGACCCGCCGGTGCTGCTCATGGACGAACCGTTCGGCGCGGTCGACCCGATCACACGGCAGCGCCTGCAGGACGAATTGCTGAGACTGCAGGACGAACTGCGCAAGACCATCGTCTTCGTGACCCACGACTTCGACGAGGCCGTCAAGCTCGGCGACCGCATCGCGATCCTGCAAGTCGGTTCGAAGATCGTGCAGTACGACACCCCCGAACAAATCCTCGCCCACCCCGCCGACGACTTCGTCAGCGATTTTGTCGGCCACGGCGCAGCGCTCAAGCAACTCACCCTAACCAGGGTCCGCGACGTGGAACTCCACGAAGCCGCGGTCGCGCACATCGGTGACGATCCCTACGCGGCCGTCAGAGCCGCCAGGGACCTCGACCGAGAGCACGTCATCGTGCTCGACGCCCACGACCGACCGCAGCGATGGCTGTCGATCGCCGAACTGCAGGAACCGAATTCGCTCTCGCAGGTGACCCTCGACGAGAACCTCGAGTCCGTCAGCCTCGCATCCACACTCAACGACGCCCTCGATGAGATGCTGACCTCCTCCCACGGCGTCGTCGTCGTGAAGGGGCGTCGCAACATCTACCGCGGCGTGATCCGGATCGAGACGCTCATGGGAGCGATGGCCGGGCTGCAGAGCTCAGCCCGATCCGCGGAACCCATGCCGTGACAGCAGCAATCCCGGCGCTCGCCGCCGGCGGTGAAGCCGGTCCGGAAACGCCAGGCGCCACGCGCCGCGGTGTCGCCCGCTGGGTGATTCAGCCATTGGCGTGTGTCCTCGCGGTGGTCGGTTCGCTGGTGTACGTCAACGTCGCCGACGTGTCCGATTCCGAACAGCGGTCCCTGGGGATTCCGAACCTGCTGACGCTGCTCCGCGAGCACATGACGATCAGCCTCGCGGCGACCGTGCTGACGTGCGTGATCGCCATACCGATCGGCATCGTGCTGACCCGCGGCCCGATGCGTCGTTACTCCAAGCCGGTCATCACCGTGGCCGGGTTCGGCCAGGCCGCACCCGCCATCGGCTTGATCGCCCTCGGCGCGGTTCTGTTCGGGATCGGACAGGTGGGCGCCATCGTAGCGCTGACGGTGTACGGCGCGATGCCGATCATCGCCAACACCGTCACCGGACTCGACGGTGTCGACCCGCGCCTGGTCGAGGCCGCACGTGGGATGGGGATGTCGTCGGCGGCCGCCCTGGTCCGCGTCGAACTGCCGCTGGCTCTCGCCGTGATCGTGGCCGGGGTGCGCACCGCCCTGGTGCTCATCGTTGGCACCGCCGCCCTGGCGTCGTTCACCGGCGGCGGCGGGCTGGGGCAGCTGATCACCACGGGAATCAAGCTGCAGCAGAACGTCACCCTGGTGGTCGGGGCCATCCTCGTCGCGGCGCTGGCCCTGTTCATCGACTGGCTGGCCCGTGTCGTCGAGATCGTCGCCGCTCCCAAGGGACTCTGATGCGCAACACCGCCCCCGCCGTCGTATGG
Organism: Mycobacterium sp.; assembly: GCF_049683355.1. Lineage (GTDB taxonomy): Bacteria > Actinomycetota > Actinomycetes > Mycobacteriales > Mycobacteriaceae > Mycobacterium. Next base: position 2,858 of record NZ_JBAUJB010000032.1, on the reverse strand, counting down.
ACCAGAATCGTTGCCGCCGTTGCGTGTCTGGTCCTGGTTTCCGGATGCGGACTGCGTTCGGCCAGCGGCGCGGTGCTGGCAGCGGACCCGGGGGCCATCCAGCACTACGAGTCACTCGAAGGTGTGCCGATCACCGTCGCGGCGAAAGACTTCACCGAGCAACTGATCCTGGGCAACATGCTCTCGACCATTCTCAGCACCGCCGGAGCCGACGTCACCAACCTGACCAACACGCCCGGCAGCTTCGGGGTTCGCCAGGCCATGCTCAACGGTGACGCCGACATCTCACCGGAGTACACCGGGACCGGGTGGATCAACTACCTGGGCAACGAGGAGCCGATCAAGGACGAGGTCGCCCAGTGGCAGGCGGTCAACGAGGCGGACCAGGCCAACGGGCTGACCTGGCTTCCGCCGGCGCCGATGAACAACACCTATGCGTTCGCGATCCGCGAAGACGCCGCCGAGCGACTCGGGGTCACCAAGCTCTCCGACCTGACCAATCTCGACAGATCGGAGCTGACCTTCTGCGTGGAGAGCGAATTCGCCAGCCGTAACGACGGTTTCGTACCGATGCTGCAGACCTACGGGCTCACCCGGGACGACCTCGGTGGCGTCACGACCCTGGACACCGGCGTCATCTACACCGCGACCGCCGACGGGGTGTGCAACTTCGGCGAGGTGTTCACCACCGACGGTCGCATCCCCGCGCTGAACCTGCGGGTCCTCGAGGACGACAAGACGTTCTTCCCGCTGTACAACCTCACCGAGGTCGTCGACTCCGACCTGCTGGCCGCACACCCGGAGCTGATCGAGATCTTCGGCAAACTGAACCCGAAACTCACCAACGAGACCATGCTGGAACTGAACGCAAAGGTCGACAACGACGGTGACGATCCGGCGCTGGTGGCCCGCGACTGGCTGCTCGAGCAGGGCCTGGTGACCTAGTACTACAGTTGTAGATCGGGTTCATTGATGCCCTGACCTGCGTTGATAGTGGTAGTAGCGGGCGGTAGCTTGGTGTTTTCGGCGCCAGAGCGACCATGCCCAGATGGTGTCTGCGGTGGCGGTTCGGGCGAGGATGAGTTTGTCGAAGAGACGCCGAATCTCGTTGAGGGTAAACGGAATCAGCCCGTCCGGGGTGGGTGTGTTGTCGCGTTCGTTGGCGGCGGTGACCGCCACGAAGGCCATGGCGAGCATGGACAGGATCACCCAGCGTCGCCATGACGTCCAGGTGCGGACTTGGTGTTCGTCAAGTCCGGCTTGGCTTTTAGCGGCCTGGAAGGATTCCTCAATGGTCCAGCGCCGCCCAGCCACCGCGACGAGGGTGGGTAGCGGCACCGGGTGTGGTGACCAGCACCGGTAGTAGGCCAGTTCTTGGGTAGAGTCATTGCGTCGCACCATGATCCACTCATGACCGGGCAGAGCAGAGTCGATGTTGATCAGCAGCCACGAATACATCCGGGGGCCCTTGCTGCCTGCGCCGGCTGAGAGGCGCTGCCAGGCGAACGCGGGTGTGTCCACGATCAGGGCATCGACGCGACACCCCGCGGTGACCACATGGTGGTTGCAGGCCACGTTGAGCACGTAGCCGACACCCCGGCGCCGGCAGGCGCTGCGCAGCGCAGTGTCCGCGCCGTATACCTCGTCCCCAGCCACCCACGACGCGGGCACTCCGGCGTCCAATGCGGCGGCGATCATCTCTTGGGCTAGCGCGGGTTTGGTGGCGAAGTCGACATCATCAGGAACGCCCGCCCGCGCCAACCTGGCGAGATCCTCGGTCCAGGACCTCGGCAGATACAGCGCGGTGTCGATCAGGGCGTGCCCACGCGTACCGGCGTAGGTCAGATACACCGCGACCTGGGAGTTCTCGATGCGCCCCGCGGTACCGGTGTACTGACGTTGTACACCGACCGTGGCCGCACCCTTCTTCAGATCCCCGGTCTCATCCACGACCAGCACCGCATCGGGGTCGGCCAACGCGGTCGTCACATAGTCACGCACATCGGCGGCTACCGCGTCTTCATCCCATGAGGCACGAGACAGCATGTGCTGCAATCCATGTGGTGTCACATCGCCGCGTTCCTCGGCGATGGTCCAACAATTCTTGCGTTCCAGATTCGACAGCAACCCCAACATCAACCCCGCGGCATGGCGAGCCGACTCGTAACGGGCGAACCGGGGCCGGATGCGGTCCATCAGCGCGCCGAACTCATCAAGCCAGTTATCGAGATCTATGCTGAAAGCGGCGGTCAGCGACGCGCCTTTCTTTGTCTTCACAACCAACGATGATCGCGCGCTGACCGCCTCTACCAGCGCAAACACGCCGCGCACCGATCTACAACTGTAGTACTAGGCGGAGCCAAGCACGCATTCTGGGCTGTGCAGGCTTCATCCGAGAGTGAAGCGGGCGATACTTCCGGCCCGGTAGCTACTGTTCCCGGGGTGGGCTATCACGCAGTCCAGGCCCGACGAGCCTGGGATGCGGTGCTTGAGCTACTCCGTGCGGAGGTGCCGTCGTTAGCCGGAAGAGATGAGCCGCAACGCTCTAGTGCAACATGACGGCCGCGAATTCCGCGTCAAGGCAGGGCGGCCACCATCGAGACAAGAACTGAGCCGTCCAACTTCTCTACAAACGAGACAGGTCGGGGGGGCAATCCGAAGAACATTCACTCCATGGCTTCTCGCCGTATCGTCGGTTCCGCGTGAAGGTCTTGAAGCTGAGAGAATGTTGTGATGGCTTGGGCGCCCGAAGCTGAGGCACTTCGTGGTCGTGTCGCGGTGGTGGCCGGTGCAACTAGAGGCGCTGGACGCGGTATCGCCGCAGCCCTCGGCGAGGTCGGAGCAACCGTGATCTGCAC
>NZ_JBAUJB010000031.1:0-2176 GCF_049683355.1 Mycobacterium sp. | reverse complement strand
CTACCGCGTCGCGGGACGACAAGCCCAGTTCGACCATCGGTGTCGACTCGTTGATCGCCTCGGGCGACTGCCCGGTGGCGTTGCCGATCCAGTTGCGCAGCCACTCGCGCATCTCGTTGACGGTCATACCGACGTCGCCGCCGGTAGCCGGCGCATTGCCGGCATCATCTTGTGGTTGCGTCATGTCACATAACCTCACGATCGACACGCGGCCGTGAGCCGCCGTTGTCGTTGCTGTAGTTGAGCGTCAGTCCGACTCGTCGGGGAAGGCATTGGCGACCCTGCCGCTGCGCAGGCTGCCGTCCAGGTAGGCCGAGCGGCAGGCGCGCCGGCCGATCTTGCCGCTCGATGTCCTCGGGATCGCGCCGGCCGGGGTCAGCAGCACGTCACGCACCGTCACTCCGTGCCGCACCGCGATCGCGGCGCGGATGTCGTCGGAGATCGGGCCCATGTCCAGTTTGTGTGCGCCCGGTGCCCGCTCACCGACGATGACGAGTTGTTCAGAGGTGTCGTCGGGGTCGCGTTTGAGACCGGCGTGGCTGTCGTCGAAGACCTCGTCCGGAAGCTGGTTGGCCGGCACCGAGAACGCGGCGACGAATCCGGTCCGCAGCGCCTTGGTGGACTCCTGCGCGGAGTACTCGAGATCCTGGGGGTAGTGGTTGCGGCCATCGATGATCACCAGGTCCTTGACGCGACCGGTGATGTAGAGCTCGCCGTCGTGGAACGCACCGTAGTCCCCGGTGCGCACCCAGGTCGCGTCGTCGGGGGCGCCGGTGGCGTGCGACGGGCTGGTGCGCGACTTGAGGATGTTCTGGAAGGTGGAGACCGTCTCCTCGGGCTTGCCCCAGTAGCCGGTTCCCATGTTCTGCCCGCTGATCCAGATCTCGCCGATCTGACCGTCCGGCAACTCCGAGGCCGACTCGGCATCGACGATGACCGCCCATTCCGCCAGCCCGACGACCCCGGCCGACGCCTGGGCGACGGCCTTGTCCGAGCCCGCGGGCACCTCGACGAAACGATGGTTGTTGAGCTGCTCGCGGTCGACGGAGATGATCCGCGGCGACTGGTCGATATGGGTCGAGGAGACGAACAACGTGGCCTCGGCCAGACCGTAGGACGGCTTGATCGCCTGCGGGCGGAAGCCGTAGGGACCGAACGCGTCGTTGAAATTGCGCACTGTCGCCGCCGAGATCGGCTCGCTGCCGTTGAGCAGCGCCTTGACGTTGGACAGGTCCAGCGGCGGCTCACCCTCCTTGGGCAGCCCGCGCACGGCGGCATGGTCGAACGCGAAGTTCGGCGCCACCGAGATCACGCCGCCGGTGTCGTCGGGCTTGCGCGCCATCTCGCGGATCCAGCGGCCGGGCCGTCGAACGAAGGCCGCCGGGGTCATGAACGAGATGTAATGGCCGATCACCGTGGGCAGCAGAACCGTGATCAGACCCATGTCATGGAAGAACGGCAGCCACGAGACACCTCGGTCACCCTCTTCGGCGGACAGCGCCTCGATGACCTGGACGACGTTGGTCGCGAGGTTCAGGTGGGTGATCTGCACGCCGGTCGGGATCCGCGTCGAACCGGAGGTGTACTGCAGGTAGGCGATGGTGTCGGGCTGGACGTCGACCGGCTCCCAGGTGGCGCCGACCTCGTCGGGCACCGCGTCCACAGCGATCACCCGTGGCCTCTCCTTGGCCGGACGGCTTCGGAAGAACTTCCGCACACCTTCGGCGGACTCGGTGGTGGTCAGGATCGCGGTCGGCTGGCAGTCGTCGAGGACCGCGTGCAGGCGACCGACGTGGCCGGGCTCAGCCGGATCGAACAGCGGCACCGCGATGCGCCCGGAGTACAGCGTGCCGAAGAATGCGATGAGGTATTCGAGGTTCTGCGGACAGAGAATGGCGACTCGGTCGCCTGGCTGGGTGACCTGCTGCAACCGCGCGCCGACGGCCTTGTTGCGCTTGCCGAACACGGCCCAGCTCAGGTCCCGGACGACACCGTCACGCTCGGTGGAGAAGTCGACGAAGCGATAAGCGACCTTGTCCCCACGAACTCTCGCCCATCGTTCGACGTGCTTGACCAGGCTCCCGTTGTCGGGGAACTTGATCAATCCGTCCTTGATGAACGGGTTATGGAAGGCCATTTCACACTCCAATCGAACGGGATCGGTGATCCCGCCACA
>NZ_JBAUJB010000030.1:0-10613 GCF_049683355.1 Mycobacterium sp. | reverse complement strand
GTCGTGGCCCGGGCGGGCCCGGGTGCCGATCGCTCCGGTCGCCGGGTCCAGCGTCACCTCGGCGAGCAGCTCTCCGGTCGTCGGCTCGCACACCGCCCATGAGCACAGCGTCTCCGAATCCCACTGTGCCGCTTGCCTATCCACGTAGTCGGGGGTGCGTTCGCCGAGATCGGTGAGCGCGGGCCGGTCATCGACGCGGTCGTCGGCACGCAGCGCTCGCAGGTACCAATTGCCGGCATTGATTTCGACGGGCTCCACCCGTTCAGCTTGCCACGACAAGGGACAGGCCCCGTTCCCGCCACCTCTGCGACGAAAACGGGGCCGCTCCACCCCTCAGCAAACCGGACTACTGCCGTGAGCAAACCCTATAGGAATACAGCAGCTCCCGAAAGGGCTAATCACGCCAGAGTGCAATGGCAACAACACGAGCGCCGGCAAGCTCCAATGTGCAGCCGAGCGAACGTTTGATGAGTTTGCGGGTCGTCGCTGGTCATAACCGCGAGCGATCGAGAGGAACGCCCGATGGGGATCGACCATCTGCTGGCCGTGGTGGCCGTGTCCGACCTGCAGGCCAGCCGTGAGTGGTACACCGCGCTGTTCGGTAGGCAACCCGACAACGAACCCATGGCGACGCTGGCCGAATGGTAGGTGACACCCCAGGGTTGGCTGCAGGTCTTCGTCGACCAGGACCGCGCCGGGTCGAGTCTGTTCAATCTGGCGGTCGACGACCTCGATGCGCAGATCGCCGCGGTGGCCGGCCGCGGGCTGGGGCCGGAGGCTGTCGTCGAGGCCAACAAGGGCGTGCGGTTGTCGACGTTGACCGATCCCGACGGCAACCTGATCCGGTTGATCGGCGGCTTCCGGGTGCGTTACTGAGCCTCGGTACGGTGGCGGGCGACAGCGACCGCACCGGAGGGGCAGATCCCAGTCGAGCCGAGGAGATGCTGCACACCAACCTCGAGGGCGCCCGTTACGTGCTCGGGGGAGCGGCCGCCAAGGGCCTGGACCCGATCGTCCACGTCTCCAGTGTCACCGCGCTGGTCCGCCCGGACCTCGAGGTGCTGCACGCCGACCTGCCGGTGGTCGGCGGTAGCGACGGCTCGGCAAGTCCAAGGCCGTCGTCGAGGCCTACGCCCGCGGCCTACAGGACGGCGGGGCGCCGGTCGACATCACCTATCCGGGCATGGTGCTGGGCCCGCCGGCCGGTGAGCAGTTCGGCGAGGCGGCCGAAGGTGTCGAGGCGGCGATCAAGATGCGCGGCGTCGGCGCGCTGTTCGACTCCATCGGGTCCTACCTGCCGTTCGAGACGCCGATCAATTCCGCGGCGATGCACTACTACACCCAGATGCCACCGTCGGACGACGGCCCCAGCGAGCGCGAACTCGGCATCACGCAGCGCGATCCGGCCGAGACGCTGGCCGACACCGTGGCCGGGCTGCGGCGCGTGGGACGCCTCTGAGGGCTACTCGCTGCTCTTGATCTCGCAGAGCACGGTGCCCTGGGTGGTCGCCGCGCCGGGCTCGACGGCCAGCCCGGTGATGACGCCGTCCTTGTGGGCGGTGACGGGGTTCTCCATCTTCATCGCCTCGAGCACCACCACCAGATCGCCTGCCGCGACGGTCTGACCCTCCTCGACGGCGACCTTGACGACGGTGCCCTGCATGGGGGCCGTCACCGAGTCACCCGAGGCGGCTGCACCGCCGCCACCACCACGCTTGCGCGGCTTGGGCTTCTTGCGGATCGCGCCGTGGGCGGGTGCACCGCCACCGTTGCCCAGGGCGAGGTCGCCGGGCAGCGACACCTCGAGGCGACGGCCACCGACCTCGACCACGACGGTCTGGCGCGGGATGGTGTCTTCCTCGTCGATGGGGTCACCGCCGGTGAACGGCTCGACGGTGTTGTTCCACTCGGTCTCGATCCAGCGGGTGTGCACGTCGAACTTGGTGCCGTCGCCGATGAAGGCGGGGTCGGCGGTCACGGCGCGGTGGAACGGGATGACGGTGGCCAGGCCTTCGACGGTGAACTCGTCGAGGGCGCGGCGGGAGCGGGCCAGCGCCTCCTCACGGGTGGCGCCGGTGACGATCAGCTTGGCCAGCATCGAGTCGAACTGGCCGCCGATGACCGAGCCGGTCTCCACGCCGGAGTCCATCCGCACGCCGGGGCCGGTGGGCGGCTCGAACTTGCTGACCGGCCCGGGGGCGGGCAGGAAGCCGCGGCCGGCGTCCTCGCCGTTGATACGGAACTCGAAGGCGTGCCCGCGCGGCGTCGGATCCTCGGTGATGTCGAGGGGCTCGCCGTTGGCGATCTTGAACTGCTGCAGCACCAGGTCGATGCCGGAGGTCTCCTCGGTGACCGGGTGCTCGACCTGCAGACGGGTGTTGACCTCGAGGAAGCTGATCAGCCCGTCCTGGCCGACCAGGTACTCCACGGTGCCGGCGCCGTAGTAGCCGGCCTCCTTGCAGATCCGCTTGGCCGACTCGTGGATCTCCTTGCGCTGCGCCTCGGTCAGGAACGGCGCCGGCGCCTCCTCGACCAGCTTCTGGAAGCGGCGCTGCAGCGAGCAATCCCGGGTGCCTGCGACGACGACGTTGCCGTGGGTGTCGGCGATGACCTGGGCCTCGACGTGGCGCGGCTTGTCCAGGTAGCGCTCGACGAAGCACTCGCCGCGGCCGAAGGCGGCGACGGCCTCGCGGGTGGCCGAGTCGAACAGCTCGGGGATCTCTTCGATGGTGCGGGCGACCTTCATGCCGCGGCCGCCGCCGCCGAACGCGGCCTTGATGGCGATCGGCACGCCGAACTCCTTGGCGAACTCGACGACCTCGTTGGCGTCCTTGGCGGGCTCGGCGGTGCCGGGCACCAGCGGGGCCTCCGCGCGGGCCGCGATGTGGCGGGCGGTGACCTTGTCGCCGAGGTCGCGGATGGACTGCGGGCTGGGCCCGATCCAGATGAGCCCGGCGTCGAGCACCGCCTGGGCGAAGTCGGCGTTCTCACTCAGGAAGCCGTAGCCGGGGTGGATCGCGTTGGCGCCGGACTTCGCGGCGGCGTCGAGCAGCTTCTCGAACACCAGGTAGGACTCCGCCGAGGTCTGGCCGCCGAGGGCGAACGCCTCGTCGGCGAGCCGGACGTGCGGTGCGTCGGCATCTGGTTCGGCATACACCGCCACGCTCGCCAGTCCGGCGTCCCTGGCTGCTCGGATCACCCGGACCGCGATCTCACCGCGGTTGGCGACGAGCACCTTGGAGATCTTTGAGCTGGCGTGAGTGGCCACTGCGCCTCCTGATGGCATCGTTTTCTAAGAGCGTCTTTAAGAATGTATCTCGGGAAGTTTAAGGGGCCTAGTTGAGGCGTCGGCGAGCCGGTCCGTTACCCGCGAGTAACTCTGTGTGCGGCGGTTTCTCAACGGGAGAGACCGAACACCCCCTATGCAGCGCTGCGTGGCGTCAGTGGTGGCACGGCCGGAGCGGGCGGGGGAGCAGCTCAGGCGCGTGCCGCGGGCGATCAGCAAGGAAATGCGCGCAGACAGGCGATTCTGGCAAATTTCGTGGTCTCTGCTGGAGCTGCAGTCGCAGCCGGTCGATTCCCGACGGCGGCAGTTTGATTCTGGCAGAATGTGTCGTGACGGCAGGTTTCCGGGGTCCCCGCTGTTGTGTCTGTGACCAGGCATCAGCGTGAACCGCGAACGCGGAATGTTGTTCACCCGCGCCGTCGTGTACAGGGGGTGTGCCCGTGACCGAAGAGTGCGAAGCCCGGCAGCGGCTTGTCGCTGTTGTGCTAGCCACAGATATTCTGGCGAATTCTCGGCGCACGGCATGAAGGTCGGGCTGGGACTGCCGGCTCACCGAGTGAAGCTGCAGGCCGCCCTGGTGACGCTGATCGTGGGGTTCGCCCTGTTCCAGGTTGCCGCCCTCCGCGCGCAACCGCCCTACTCAGGGTGGCTGGACGGAACCTGGCAGACCCTGGCCTACATCGCGGCCGCAGTGCTGTGTCTGGTGCGGATACCGCCGTCGTCGCCGGACCGGACCGCCTGGCGGATCATCGCGCTGGGCCTGTTCTCCGTGGGACTGGCAAATGCCTATCACCACTGGTACGTCCCAGCGACGGAGTCGGCGCTTCCGTTTCTGTCCCACGTGTTCTGGTTGGCCATCTATCCCTGTGCCTACCTCGGCCTGGTGCTGCTGATGCGGGCCCGCGTACCGCGGTTGTCCCTGGGCCTGGCACTGGACGGCGTGGTCGTCGGACTGGGCGCGGCGACTCTCTGGGCGGCGACGGTCATCCCTCAGTCGATGGCGAATCACCGAGGCAGTGCCATGCACCCGGCGGTGTCTCTGGCGTATCCGATGGCCGATCTGCTGCTTGTGGCTCTGACGGTGTTCGCCCTGTTCTCGGTTCAGTGGCGACCGCCCACCGCGATGTGGTGGTTTGCCGGTGGGCTGCTCCTGTACGCGGGCCTGGATTCTCTGGTCGGTGCGACCTACCGGCGGTATGAACCCAGTGCGTTGTTCGACGCCGGATCGGTGATCGCGACCATGCTGATCGGACTCGCCCCCGGTCGGAATCGGCGTCGAGGAAGCGCCCGGCCGCCTCCGGGGTGGGCGCCGCTGGCGGTGCCGCTGTTGGCTCCCTGTGTGGCGATCAGCGTGTTGGCCGTAGCGCGGTACCTGCCTTTGGCACCTGCCGCCGATTGGCTTGCGGTGGCGACGTTGCTGGCGGCATCGGGTCGCCTCGCGGTGGCGTTCCTGGAGGCGCGGCACGCCGGCGAACATGCCCATCAGGCGCGCACCGATGACCTGACCACCTTGCTGAACCGTCGTGGCTTCTATGAACGAGCGTCCGCAATATTGTCGCCAAATGCCAAGGGTCGCAAATCGTGTGCGCTGTTGTTGCTGGATCTCGACCATTTCAAAGAGGTCAACGATTCACTCGGACATGCTGCCGGCGACGAGCTGCTGCGATTGGTCGCCGCCAGGTTGATCGGTTCGCTCGACGAGAACGACCTGCTGGCGCGTCTCGGCGGTGACGAGTTCGCCATCCTGCTGGCCGGTTCCGGCATCGACGAGGCGAAGAACACCGCAGCCGCCCTGATCGTGGCCCTCGGGAACGGGGTCGAGATCGACGGCGTCGAGGTGTACGCCGAAGCCAGCATCGGTATCGCCATCACGTCCGAGCACGGCCGTGACCTCGCAACCTTGTTGCGCAACGCCGACATCGCCATGTACCGGGCCAAGGAGGCTCGTGCCGGCTTCATGGTCTTCGCACCCGAACTGCGCGGACATCTCGCCACGCGCGAGGGGATGGAGATGAAGGCTCAACTTCGTAGGGCGATCGAGGGTGCGGAACTGGCTGTGCATTATCAGCCCAAGATCTTGTTGGCCACCGGCCAGATCATCGGGGTGGAGGCGTTGGTTCGCTGGCCGCATCCGAGTCTCGGCCTGCTCTATCCCGACCGGTTTCTGCCGTTGGCTCGGCACAACAGCCTGATGCACGCGATGACCGAGTTCGTCGTGGAGCGCGCCCTCGACGACGCAAGCCAGTGGCGCATGCGGGGACATCCGGTGCAGGTGGCGGTGAACCTGTCGCCGCCCACCTTCGCCGATCGCGATCTTCCGAGTCGGATTGCCGACGCGGTGGCCCGTCATCATCTGACACCGGCAGATCTCGCTGTCGAAATCACCGAGGACTTCGTCTACAGGAATCTCCATCGCGCCCGGGCGGTGCTCGATGACCTTCGCGACCTCGGTGTCACGATTGCGATCGACGACTTCGGCAGCGGGTACTCGGCGCTGTCCTATCTGCGTGAGTTGCCGATCGACGAAGTCAAGCTCGACGGCACGTTCATCGCGCCCATCACGACGGATGCCGATGCGGCCACCATCGTGCGCTCGGTGATCACCCTGTCGAAGAGCCTTGGACTGACCATTGTCGCCGAGGGCGTCGAAACCGCCGAGACCGCGGCACTGCTGCGCTCCTACGGGTGCGATGCCGTGGAAGGACACTTCGTCAGCCCGTCGCTCAGTGCTGATGACCTCTTCGAACTCTTACGGGACGAGGGTCCCCAGATATCTGCCGCGACGCCTGCAACGGCCTTTGCGTTTCCGGGATCCGCGCTGATCCGGCGCCTGCAGCGGAGACGGTCAGGCCGGGCCGACCATGGCATCGCCTCCGAATGAGCCGAAACCGCTAGCGCAGCCCGCCGCGGATGCCGTTGTACCAACCGCCGCGGAAGCCGTCGGCACGACTGCCGCGCGGGACCGGCACAGCCTTCATCGATTCCTTGACCTCGCCGTGGGCGTGCACGTCGCCGATATCGGTGCCGCGCACCTCGCCCCACGTCGCGTCGTGGCGCACCCCGTCGCGGGACGTGGAATCGGCTTGGCGGCTGCTCACGCGGGGGTCCGGTCCGATCTCCGTGACATCGGCGTTGGCGGTCGCGCTGCCCACGCCGATGAAGACGGCCGAGGCCGCCGTGGCAATCGCGCCGACCCCACCCAACTTCTTCAGCATGCGGATGCGGTACGCGGTGGTCTTGGCCATTTCTGGGAGTCTCCTGAATAGTCGCTGGCAGAATGCTGTCGATCACCTGGTTGCTATGCACCGTAACAGCTGGCCGCACCGCTGTTCGTACTACCGTCGAAAACCCTTGTCAGGACGGGTGTTTGGTGCAGTAATTGCAGGCGGCGGTGTCTAGTGAGGCGTTTCGCCGTGTATGCGCCCGACGTCGGGGGCTCGGCGCGACGCTTCCGGTCAGGCCCGTAGCCCGTGGTGGTGAGGGCCGCGCGGGCCCGCTCGCCGAGGCTCTCCGCGACCGCGGTGGCGATGATGTCCGCGGCCAGGAACTCTTCGCCACCGACCCGGCCCACGATCGCCCCGTCAAGCCCCCGCTTCGTCCCCTCGGCCGCGCCGCCGAGTGTGGCCACAGCCTATCCGCAGGGAGTTGTCTCGCGGGGTACCGTGAGGCACCGAACGGTGCTGGTTCCTGCTCGTTGGCGGCCTGGAAATAGGGGGATGGTGACCGTTGACGCGTGGGTGACGCTGGCCGTGGTCGTCGTCACCGTCGTTGTGCTGATTCTCGACCGATTCAATCCGTCATTGGTGATGGGTGGTGCGGTCCTGGCGCTGTACGTCGCGGGCGTCATCGATTCAGGGCAGCTGTTGGCGGGCGTGGCGAACGAATCCCTGGCCATCGTCGCCGCCCTGTACGTACTGGCTGGGGCGGCCGATATCACCGGCGCGTTCGACGGTGTGACGTCGAAACTCCTCGGTGGCGCCGACCGGGCCAAACCGCGGGCCGAGTTGCTGCGCGTGTGCGGCCCGTCGGCGGGGGTGTCGGCGTTCATCGCGAACACCCCGCTGGTGGCGATGCTGGCTCCGCGGGTGGTGCGTTGGTGTCGCCGCACGGGGCGCTCGCCATCGCTCTATCTGATGCCGCTGAGCTACGCAGTCATCCTCGGCGGCTCGATGACCATGATCGGCACGTCGGTCAACCTGTTCGTCAACGACCTCATCGACTCGGCCGGTCTGGGTCGCCTGGGAGTGTTCTCGATCATCGGGGTCGGACTTCCGTTGACGATCGGCTGCGTTCTTCTCATGGTGCTGTTGGGGCCGCGCCTGCTCAAAGACCGCACCACGCCGGGTGAAACCTTGGCCGGCAACGAGCGGGAGTTCACCGTCGAGATGACCATCCCCGCCAACAGCGCGCTGGCCGGTGCGACGGTCGCCGAGGCCGGGTTGCGCAACCTCGAGGGAGTGTTCCTCGTCGAGGTCGAGCGCGCCGAGCGGGTCATCGCGGCGATCGGACCCGACGAACCTCTGGCGGTAGGCGACCGGCTGGTGTTCGTCGGAAACATTGCGCGGGTGCTGGATTTGCAGAATATGAACGGACTGACCTCGGCCGAGGCCCGCCACTTCGATGATCTGGCCCGCAATCCGCAGCGCCAGTTCGTCGAAGCTGTCATTGGTGTCAATTCACCGCTGGTCGGCTCGAGTTTGAAGGCGGCGGGGTTCCGCAGCCGGTACGGCTCGGCGGTGGTCGCGATTCACCGCGCCAGCCAGAAACTGTCCGGCAAGCTCGGTGATGTCCGGCTGCGTGCCGGTGACGTCCTGCTGGTGTTGGCCGGCCCGGACTTCACCCAGCAGTACCGCGAGCACCGCGACTTCGCGGTGGTGGCGCCGCTCAACCAGGACCGGCCGATCCGGCGCGAACACACCAGGGTGGTCGAGGTGAGTGTCGCCGCGCTGATCGTGTTGGCGGGGACCGGGTTGTTGGACCTGCTGAAAGCGTCGCTGCTCATCGCGTTTGCGCTGATCGTCACGCGAGTCGTGACCCTCGACGACGCGCGCCGCTTCATCAACACCAATGTCCTGCTGCTGATGGCGACCAGCTTCGCGCTGGGGCTGGCCGTGGAGGAGAGCGGCCTGGCTGCCACGCTGGCCAACCTGGTGGTCAGCGCGGCGGCGCCGCTGGGCAGTTTCGGATTGTTGGCAGCGGTGCTTGCCGCCACGATGGTGGTGACCGAGGTGATCTCCAACCTGGCCGCAGCAGCGCTGATGTTCCCGATCGCGATCGCGGTGGCCGAGCAGGCCGACGTGAGCGCCATGCCGTTCGCCGTGGTGGTGATCTTCGGAGCGAGTCTGTCGTTCCTCACTCCGATCGGTTACCAGACCAACACGATGGTGTGGGCGATGGGCGGCTACCGGTACACCGACTTCGCCCGCCTGGGCGTGCCGCTGACGCTGCTGGTCCTGGTGGCAACTCCGGCGTTGGTGCCGATCTTCTTCCCGTTTCAGTGAGCTGGGCGGTTGGCTCCGCTACCGCAGGCGGCGCTTGATCCGCGACAGCATCGCTGACATGCCGCGCAGCCGCAGCGGGCTGATCAGCGCCGCCAGCCCGAGGTCGGTGTAGAAGTCGTCCGGCACGGCGAGGATGTCGTCGGCCGACTGGCCGTCCAGGCCTGCGGCCAGGATCGAGGCGAACCCGCGGGTGGTCGGCGCTTCGGCGGGCGCGCTGAAGAACAGCCGCACCCGAGCGCGGTCCTCGGAGTCGACGTGCAGGAACAGCGGTGACTGGCATTCGGGCACCGGCTCCATCGCCGCCTCTTCGAGGTCGGCGGGCAGGTCGGGGAGCTCGTTGGCAAACTCCAGCAGCATGGCCAGCTTGTCCTGGCCTTCGACTTCCTTGAAGTCGGAGACCACCTCGGCCAACGGCGCCGGCAGGGTCATGGAGCCGAACCAGGCTCTTCCCCGACGGCGACGGGCACCCGCACGGCGTTGCCCCATTCGGTCCAGGAGCCGTCGTAGTTGCGCACGCCGGGCAGGCCGAGCAGATGGGTCAGCACGAACCAGGTGTGGCTGGAGCGTTCCCCGATGCGGCAGTACACGACCGTTTTGTTCTCGGGAGTGAGGAAGCCGTACAGCTCGTCGAGTTCGGCGCGGCTGCGGAACTTGCCGTTGTCCAGCGCGGCCTTGGCCCACGGGATCGACACCGCGGTCGGGATGTGGCCGCCGCGCAGCGCCCCCTCCTCGGGGTAGTCGGGCATGTGGGTGCGCTCGCCGGTGAACTCCTGCGGGGAGCGCACGTCGATCAGCGGCTGCTCACCCAGTACGCCGAGGACGTCCTCCTTGAAGGCGCGGATCGGGGCGTCGTTGCGTTCGACGACGGGGTAGCCGGTGCTCTGCTTGCTCGGCACGTCCAGCGTGGTGTCGCGGCCGTCGGAGATCCACAGGTTGCGTCCGCCGTCGAGCAGTCGGACGTCGGGGTGGCCGAACAGCGTGAACACCCACAGCGCATAGGCGGCCCACCAGTTGCTCTTGTCGCCGTAGATGACGACGGTGTCGTCGCGGGCGATGCCCTTGCGGTCCATCAGCGCGGCGAACTGCTCGCCGGTGATGTAGTCACGCACCTGGGCGTCGTTGAGGTCGGTGTGCCAGTCGATCTTGACCGCACCGGGGATGTGGCCGGTGTCGTAGAGCAGCACGTCCTCGTCGGATTCGACGATCGCCAGGCCTGGCCGGCCCAGGTTTCCGGACAACCAGTCGGCGGTGACCAGCCGTTCCGGGTGGGCGTAGGACTGCAGGGCGGGGCTGGGATCTGGGGGTAGCGGCACGGATTCCAGCCTACCGTCGGGCCTCGGTGCCACGGACAGGTCATCAGACCGTTTCAAATTTGACCTTGTGGGTACGCGTCGAAAATCCCGGTGGATATTGGGGCCGGGGCGAGTTAACAACCAAATAACAGGATTGCCTTGCTGTCACTCCCGACACGTGATTAACGTCAGATTGTCAACAAAGCTACAAGTTTGCGAGTGTGCCGAGAAGTTCGGTGGTACAGCTGCGTCGGTGCAGCCGTGCGACATCGTCCCTGACTCGAGGAGCCCCGATGAGCAGCCCCGACCAGCCCGCCGCCGCCGCTGAGCCCGCTGATCAACCGCCCGAAGTACTGAAGAGGGCGATCGCCGCATCGGCCATCGGCAACGCCACCGAATGGTTCGACTACGGCCTCTACGCCTACGGCGTCACCTACATCTCCGCGGCCATCTTCCCCGGCGATGCCGAAACCGCCACGCTGTTCGCGCTGATGACGTTCGCGGTGTCGTTCCTGGTGCGTCCGCTGGGCGGGT
>NZ_JBAUJB010000029.1:0-2031 GCF_049683355.1 Mycobacterium sp. | reverse complement strand
CCTGATCGTGGTGGCTACCGAGATAGGCGTCGACCACCGCGGGGTTGTCGGCCAGTGCGTCCGGTGGTGACTCGGCGATGATCGAGCCCTGGGCCATCACCACCACCCAGTCACTGATGTCGCGGATCACATCCATGTCGTGTTCGACGAAGATCACCGTCATCCCTTCCTCACGAAGGGATTTGACGTGTTCGAGCAGGCTCTGGGTCAGCACCGGGTTGACCCCGGCCATGGGTTCGTCGAGCATCACGACCTTGGGATCGCTCATCAGAGCCCGCGCCATCTCCAGCAGCTTGCGCTGTCCGCCCGACAGCGAGCCGGCCATGTCCTCGGCCTTGGTGTCCAGCTTGAACCGGTGCAACATCTCGTACGCACGTTCGGTGATCTGCGCCTCCTGGCCACGCCAGGTCATCGGCAGCAGTGACGACAGGATCCGTTCGCCGATCTGGTGCTGCGCGCCCAGCCTGACGTTGTCGAGCACCGACATCCGCGCCAGCGCCTTGGTGAGCTGGAACGTCCGCACCACCCCGCGGCGCGCCACCTGGTGGGGGTGCATCTTCCCGAGGTTCTCGCCGTCGATCTTCCAGCTGCCGGTGTCGGGCCGGTCGAATCCGGTGAGCAGGTTGAACAGCGTCGTCTTGCCCGCCCCGTTCGGCCCGATCAGCCCGGTGATGGCGCCGCGTTGCACCTCCAGATGGTCGACGTCGACGGCTTTGAGGCCACCGAAGGATCGGGAGACGCCGTCCACCATCAGGATCGGGTCGGGCTTGGGGGATCCCGGTTCGGCCGGGGTCGCGGCGAACAGGGCGGCACGATCGGCGGCGGGCACGGGCGACTCATCGGCCATCGAACTGCAACTCCCGTTTTCGTCCCAGCAGCCCCTGCGGTCGGAACACCATCAGCACCGCGATCAGGATCCCCAGCAGGATGAACCGGGTGGCGCCGACCTGCGCATCGGTCAACGGCAGCAGCGGATCCGGGCCTGCGATCGCCTGGCGCAGGACGGCGTCCGGTACCGCGAGCAGGAACCAGAACAGCATCGCGCCCACCACCGGACCGAACACTGTGGCGGCACCGCCGAGCAGCAGCGCCCCGAACGCGTAGAAGGTCTGCGCGGTCGAGTAGAAGTCGGGGTGGATCGACTTGGTCTGCAGCGCGTTGAACACCCCGCCCATGCCGCCGATCACACCGCCGAGTACCAGGGCCTGCAGCTTGTAGACGAACACGTTCTTGCCGAGTGCCCGCGCGGCGTCCTCATCCTCGCGGATGGCGCGCAGCACCCGGCCCCAGGGGCTGTGGGAGAGCAGGTAGACGAAGAAGCACAGCACCAGCACCAGCGTCCAGCCCACCAGCATCGCCCAGACGTCATCGCCGACGAAGTTCACGCCGAGGATCGAGTACTGCTTGCTGGAGTCGAACGGGCTGAACCGGGTGAACGGGTCGGCGAACCCTTACACCCCGTTCCTCGACCCGGTCACCGAGTCCGACGCCGTCGACCGGAAGACCACTCGCAGCACTTCCGCGGAGGCGATGGTTGCGATGGCCAGATAATCGGCGCGCAGGCGCAGCGTCGGAATGCCCAGCACGATCGCCAGGGCACCGGCCGCCAACAGCCCGACGAGTATCCCCACCCAGAGGGGCTGCTGGTAGGTGACGGTCATGATGCCGACGCCGTACCCGCCGAGCAAGGCGAAACCGATCTGTCCGAAGTTCAACAGACCGGTATAGCCGAAGTGCAGGTTCAGCCCGATGGCGAGCAGCGCGTAGAAGATCGCCGACGGTCCGATCAGCTGCGCGAACGATGCCTGCAGGGCGGAGACGAGATCCATGGATCACCCGATCCTTTCCCGCGAGCCCAGGATTCCCTGCGGCCGTGCGACGAGGATGAGGATGAGGATGAGCAGGCCGCCGATGTACTTGAGGTCGGGGTTGATCACCAGGGTCGACAGCTGCACCAGTAGACCAACGATGAGGCATCCCAGCAGCGCGCCGTAGGCGGTGCCAAGGCCGCCGAGGATGATTCCGGCGAAC
>NZ_JBAUJB010000028.1:0-9177 GCF_049683355.1 Mycobacterium sp. | reverse complement strand
CCCGCCAGCGCGGCGCCCATGCCGGCGACGGCGTCGACCGCCGACGCGCCCGGTCCGCCCGGGTTGACGACGAGCACCCCGAGGCGCGGGCCGGTGGCGGGCACCTTGATGACCGCCAGTTGCGCCGCAGCGCCTTGCGGATTCGCGTAGTCCACCGGCACGGCGACGGTGCCACACTGGGCGGTGGGCAGCCGCGAGACGTCGTCGACGAAGTCCGCGCACGAACTCCACACGGGCGCAGTGAAGTACGACGGATCCTGAGGGGACTGCGGCGTCGCTGCCGCCGCCGGGGACAACACCGTCACCGCGGCGGTCATCGCCGCGAGCACTCGTCCCAGCCGCCGCATGGCAGTCATGGTTGCACGTGGGCGGGCCACCGGGCGCTGCCGGAACGCAAAGGTGATCAGGCCGTTATCAGGCGTCCAGCTCGTAGGTCAGCCAGGTCGACTTCTCGGCGCCGATTCCGTCGTAGAGCCGTTGCGCCGCCTCGTTGTCGGGGGCGGTCTCCCAGACCAGCTTCTCGGCTCCGCGGTCGTGGCACAACGCAAGGCTGTGCGCGATCAGCGCCCGCCCGGTGCCGCCGTTGCGCGCCTCGGGGGTGACCTACAGGTCGTTGAGCACACCGACACGGGCGGCGTGCAGGGTCTGCCAGGTCCAGTAGATCGTCGCGAAACCCACCGGGGTGCGGTCGGAGTCGCGCGCGATGAGCTGCACCCCTTCGTCGTCGTCGGCGATCAGTGCCCGCGACAGGGCCTCGAGCTTCTCGTCGGACGGGTCGACCCGATAGAAGTCGCAGTAGCTGCGCAGCATCGGCAGCAGCTCGGCCAGGTCGGCTTCCCGACGGCCGAGATGGTCAGCACCGTGTGCCCTCGGGCGGGACGGTCACGTCGATGAGGTATTGCGACGCGATGTCATCGACACACGACTCACCGCTGAACACGACGGTGTGTTGGGTGCCCTCGTAGGTCAGCAGCGTGCCGCCCAACTGTTCGGCGAGGTCGACGCCGGCTTGATACGGGGTAGCCGGATCGTTGGTGGTCGAGACCACCAGGACCGGCGGAAGCCCGGAAACCTCGAGTTCGTGCGGCGTGCTGGTGGGCGGGACCGGCCAGAAGCCACACGTCGGCATCGGCGCGAACCCGGTGAACTCGCCGTAGCTCATGAACGGCGCGGCCTCGCGGATGCGGCGGTCCTGCTCGACGAGAGTCTCCCGGTCGGTGATCGCCGGCTTGTCGACGCAGTTGACGGCGACGCGCGCATCGGTGGCGTTGGTGTACTCCCCTTCCGGGTTGCGGCCCATGTACAGATCGGACAGCGTCAGCATGGTGTCTCCCCTGCCCTCCTCGAGCTCGCCGAGCGCCTCGGTGAGGTGCCGCCACAGATTGGGCGAATACAGCGGCAGGATGGTTCCGACGATCGCGTCGTTGTAGCTCAGGCCCCGCGGATCGTTGGTCTCGGCGGGGTTGTCCACCAGCGGGTTGACCAGGGAGCGGTAGACGTCGACCGCCTTGTCGGGGTCGGTGCCCAGCGGGCACTCCGCGTCCTTGGCGCAGTCGGCGGCGTAGTCGTCGAAGGCCTGCTGGAATGCCTCGGCCTGGCGTACGTCGGCCTCGACCGGGTCGGCGTTGGGGTCGATGGCGCCGTCGAGGATCATCGCGCGCACCCGCTCCGGATAGGTCTCGGCGTATCCGGCGCCGATCCGGCTGCCGTACGAGTACCCCAGGTAGGTCAGCTTCTCGTCGCCCAGCGCCTCGCGCATCGCGTCGAGATCCCGCACCACACTGGCGGTTCCGACGTTGGCGAGGAACTCCTTGCCCATCTTGTCCACGCAGCGCTGGACGAACTCCTTGGTCTCCTTCTCGATGTGGGCCACCCCTTCCGGGGTGTATTCCACGACGTTGTCGGCGCGCAGCCGGTCGTTGTCGGCGTCGCTGTTGCACCACAGCGCCGGCGAGGAGTTCGCCACTCCGCGGGGGTCGAACCCGACGAGGTCGAACCGTTGCCGCACCGCCTCGGGCAGCGTCGTCGCCATCGACGCGGCCGCCTGGACACCCGACTCGCCGGGACCGCCCGGGTTGATGATCAGCGAGCCGATCTTGTCGCCGGTGGCCGGGAACCGGATCATCGCGATGAGGGCGGCCTCAGCCTGCGGGTTGTCGGCGTTGTCCCAGTTGACCGGCACGGACAGCATTCCGCATTCGGCACCGACCAGCGCGCGCGGCACCTCGGACGGCCCAGCCTCGCAGGGGGCCCACTCGATGGGCGTGCCGGGCCGGGGCACCGAGATCAGTGCGCGTCCCTCCACCACCTTGCTGCACCCGGCGACCAGAAACAGCGCACAGGTGAGCAGAAGGGCGGACCGCACCGCGCCGGACTTGAGCTTCATGGGAACACATGCTGCCATGGAGCTGCATCGTCGCTGGCGAGGCAGCTATCTCGCGCCGGGTGCGCTCACCCGGCGGCGACGAGGAGTTCGTCGAGCGCGGCCTGGAAATCGTCGGCCATGCTCCACAGGTCGGGCAGCAACTCCGGGCACGACACGATGCCCACATCCAGCTTGCCGTTGAGCGACATCACGGTGATGTTCAGGCCGGACCCGTGGAATATCGGACCCAGCGGGTACATCGCCTCGACCTCACAGCCCAGCATGTACAGCGGCATCTGCGGGCCGGGCACATTGGACAGCACCAGGTTGTGCACAGGCCTGGCTCCGCTGAGCCTGCTGCTGGCATAGACCCGCATCGCGACGCCGAACACCGCGGGTGCGGCGAACTGCGTCCAGTCCTGCAGCAGGGTGGCGCCGATCGCCGAACTGTGTTGTTTGGAAACCGAATTCGCATCCGCGATGGCTTTGATCCGGTCGGCGGGATCCTCGACGCTGGTCTCGAGGCGGGAGAACATCCCCGACACCTGGTTGCGCCCGGGGCGGTCGGATTTGTCGTGCACCGACACCGGGACCATGGCGACCAGGGAGTTTTCCGGCAGCTGGCCACGGTCCAGCAGGAACTTGCGGAGCACACCCGCCACCAACGCCATCACCACATCGTTGACCTTCACCCCGAAGTGGCTCTTCACCTTCTTGATGTCGTCCAGATCCAGTTGGGCGAAGGCGATGTTGCGATGTGCGGTGACGTTGGCGTTGAAGGACGTCTGCGGCGCCGCGAAGGGTGAGGCCATCGTGCTGCCGTTGCGGGCCCGCTTTGCGGTGTCGATCACGGTCGACACCGTCATCGGCACCACATTGGCCAGCTTCAGCGGCCGCGTCGCGAACTTCAGCGCGCCGCTGATCGCGATCTCCAGATCGCTCGCGTCCCCCGGCCCGTCGACCGGATCGGGCGGCGGCGCGTCGGGTTCGGTCGAGCACAGCTTCGACATCAGGTTGGCCCCGGTCACGCCGTCGACGCTGGCGTGGTGCACCTTCGTCATCACGGCGATGCGGCCCCCGTCGTGGGCTGTGTCGTTGCTGGTGCCGCCGACGTTCTCGATCACCCACATCTCCCACAGTGGCCGGGTCCGGTCCAACGGCAACGCGGCGATGTGGCCGCAGATCTCGGCGAGCTCGATGCGCCCGCCAGGCGACGGCAAACCGATGCGGTGGACATGGCGGTCGACGTCGAAGTCCCTGTCCTCCACCCACACCGGGTGGTCGAGATTGAATCGGTTGTCGGCGAGCTTCTCCCGGAATTCCGGCATCGCCTTGATCCGCAGTGTAAGGCCGTCGCGGAAGCGGTCGAACGTATAGCCGCCCGGCATCGTCGAGGTGTCGAGCTCCAGGATCGAGCACACGTGCAGCGGTTGGGTGGCTGTTTCGAGATACAGGAAGCTGGCGTCGAGCCCGCTGAGCCTTTGCATGTCGCCGATGTTAGGCGTGGTAGGAGCGGGTGTGAGCAAATCCACTCAACGTAGCCGTTCAACTTCCGGCGCCATGGTGGCAGACTTGGAACGGTCAGCGAAACCCGGGGACCCTTTCCGGCCTCGAGGATTCGAAGAGACCCACCCGTCGAGGGGACAATGATGTCCGAGCAGACCGTTTATGGTGCTGTCGCCGATTCTCCTTCCGCTTCCGAAGCAGCATCGAAACCGCGCATCAAGGTGCGCACCCACCACCTGCACAAATGGAAGGCCGAGGGGCACAAGTGGGCCATGTTGACGGCCTACGACTACTCCACTGCCGCGGTGTTCGACGAGGCACAGATCCCGGTGCTGCTGGTCGGCGACTCCGCCGCCAACGTGGTGTACGGCTACGACACCACGGTGCCGGTGACGGTCGACGAGCTGATCCCGCTGGTGCGCGGGGTGGTGCGGGGCGCTCCGCACGCGCTGGTCGTGGCCGACCTGCCGTTCGGCAGCTACGAAGGTGGCGCGGCGCAGGCGCTGGCCACCGCAACCAGATTCCTCAAGGAAACCGGCGCCCACGCCGTGAAGTTGGAGGGCGGTGAGCGCGTGGCCGAGCAGATCGCCGCGATCACCGCCGCAGGCATCCCGGTCATGGCACACATCGGGTTCACGCCGCAGAGTGTGAACGGCCTGGGCGGGTTCCGTGTGCAGGGCCGCGGCGACGCCGCCGAGCAGACGATCCACGATGCGATCGCGGTGCAGGAAGCGGGCGCGTTCGCGGTCGTGATGGAGATGGTGCCTGCTGAACTGGCCACCCAGATCACCGGCAAGTTGACGATCCCCACCGTCGGCATCGGCGCCGGACCCAACTGCGACGCGCAGGTCCTCGTGTGGCAGGACATGGCGGGCCTCACGGCGGGACGGACCGCGAGGTTCGTGAAACGCTTCGGCGGCGTAGGCGACGAATTGCGCCGGGCCGCCACCGAGTACGCCCAGGAAGTCGCCACCGGCGTCTTCCCCGCCGAGGAGCACTCCTTCTAGGTCAGCCGAACTCGGGCTTGCGCTTGGTCAGGAACGCGTCGATGCCTTCCCTGCCGTCGGGTCCGTCGGCGTTGGCGGCGAGCAACCGTCCCTCGAGTTCCATCTGGGTCTCGATGCCGTTGTCGAACGTGGCGAGCAGCAGCTTCTTGACCGCCGCGTGCGAGTGCGTGGCACCGACGGCCAGATCGGTCACCAGTGTGTCGGTGAAGGAACCGAGTTCGGCGTCGCCGACGACGTAGTTCACCAGACCCCACTGCATGGCTTCGTCCGCGGTGAGCCGCCGATTCGTCAGCATCAAATCGTGGCTCCGGCGTATCCCGATCAGCCTGGGCAGGTAGTAGGAGGCGCTGCCGTCCGGGCTCAGGCCGGCCCGCGTGTAGGCCATGGTGAACGTGGCGGAGGTGGCTGCGACCACCAGGTCACCGGCGGCGGCCAGCGAGAATCCCGCGCCCGCGGCGGTGCCGTTGACGACGGTGACCAGCACCGCATCCATGCGGGCGAACGTCGAGATGGCCCGGTGCAGGTCGTCGGCGATGCCCTTGACGAACCGTCCGGGCCCGAGCGGGGACGCCGCCATCGCCTTCAGGTCTCCGCCGGCGCAGAAGAATCGTCCGGCGCCGGAGAGGACCACGACTTTGGTTCCGGCTTTGTCACAGCGGGCCGCGACGTCGGCGAGCTCACGAGTCATGGTGTCGTCCATGCCGTTTGCGGCCTCGGGCCGGTTCAGCGTGATCCGGGCAACGGCACCGGACTGCTCGAAGATGATGGTCTGGTAATCGGTCACAGTCAGAAGACAGTATCTGCCTGCGCCCGCCAGGGCTCAGAGGCCGCCGTCGAGATACTTGTCGCGGCACGCCCTGCGCGCCAGCTTGCCACTCGTGGTACGGGGAATCGCCCCTGCTGCAACGAGTTTCACTTCGGCCACCGGCACGGCATGGCGGCGGGACACCGCCGCGCGGATGCTCTCCTGGACCGGGCCCGCGTCGGCGCGCCCGGCACCCACGGCACGTTCGGCGACGATCACCACTTCTTCGCGTCCGTCACCCGGCACCGAGAACGCCGCCACGAATCCCGCGCGCACCGCCTTGGACGCCTCGGCGACGGTCGCCTCCACATCCTGCGGGTAGTGGTTGCGCCCGTCGACGATGATGAGGTCCTTGATCCGACCGGTGATGTACAGCTCGCCGTCGAGGTAGACCCCGAGGTCGCCGGTGCGCATCCACAGCGCGCGCTCGCCGCTGCCCTCAGCGTGGCTGCCGTGCAGCAGGCGGGACTGCACCTTGTTCTGGAATGTCAGCTCGGTGTCGTGCGGACGTCCCCAGTACCCGCGCCCGACGTTGTCGCCGTGCAGCCAGATCTCACCCACCCTGCCGTCGGGAACCTCGGCGTCGGTGGCCGGGTCGACGATCACGGCCCACTGGCTGCGCGCGATCTTGCCGCAGGACACCTGCGCCAGCGCGTTCGGATGGTCCGCCGGGACCCGGACCGCGCGGCCCGCGCCCAGCTCGTCGCGGTCGAGGTGGATGGCTTCCGGGCGGGCGTCGTGCGAGGTGGTGGAGATGAACAGGGTGGCCTCGGCCATGCCGTAGGACGGCTTGATCGCGGCCGGGTTCAGGCCGTACGGCGCGAAGGCGGCGGTGAACTTGTCGACCGAGGTGATGCTCACCGGTTCAGACCCGTTGATCAGGCCCGCGACGTTGCTGAGGTCGAGCGCGTCGCCGGCAGGCGGCAGCCCACGCTGGGCCGCCAGCTCGAACGCGAAGTTGGGTGCGGCGGCGAAGGTCCTGCGGTCCGAGGCGCCGAGTTCGCGGATCCAGCGGTAGGGCCGACGCACGAACGCCACCGGCGACATCAACGTGATGTGACCGCCGGCCAGCGCCGGGAACATGATCATCAGCAGGCCCATATCGTGGAACAGCGGCAACCAGCTGACGCTGCGGATGTTGTGGTCCAGGCCGACCGACAGGATCATCTGCACGACGTTGGTGCATGCCGCCCGGTGGGTGATCTCGACACCTGCAGGGGTACGGGTGGAACCCGAGGTGTACTGCAGGTAGGCCACCGCGTCGGTCTGCAACGGTGCGGGGACGAATGCGGCGCCGACGGCGTCGGGCACCGCGTCGACGGCGATCACCCGGGGTCGCCGATCACGGGGCAGCGTGCGGAGGAACTCCCGCACACCGGCTGCGGCCTCGGTCGTCGTCAGGACAACCGACGGGCGGGCATCACCCAGCACTGCGTCGAGCCGCTCCGCGTGCCCCGGGAGTTCGGGCGCGAACAGCGGCACGGCGATGGTTCCCGCCTGGATCGCGGCGAAGAACGCGACGACGTAGTCGACGCCCTGGGGGGTCAGGATCGCGACTCGGTCTCCGGCCTGGGTGACCTGCTGCAGCCGGGACCCCACGGCCCGCAGGCGCGTTCCCAGCTGCGTCCAGGTCAGCTCGAGGGTGCGGTCACGATCGAAGTCGAGGTACCGGTATGCGGGGGTGGCACCGAGTTCGGCGACATTGCGGTCCAGAAACGATGTCAGCGTGACACCGTCGGGTATGGCGATGTTGCCTTCAGGGTCGAGGTAGTCCTCGATCTTCATCTGGGCGGTGCCATCCGCAACCAGGGCTGCTTCCCGGTTCATAAGACGATTCTAAGAGCAGGATGCGGGAAATCGTGACACCACCCGCCCCGCGCGCCCTTTCGACCCCGATATCCGTTCACCTGGATATGGCACTCTTGGCTTTCTGAAATCACCCACCCGCGTAGCCGAAACAAAGGGGACCATGGCCGCCACATCGCCCGAAAACTCCAGGTACACGGAGACCGAGCGCAAATTCGAGGTCGTCGAGTCCACCGTGACGCCCTCGTTCGACGGCCTGTCCGCGATCGCCCGCGTGGAGCGGTCGCCGTCACAACAACTCGACGCTGTCTACTTCGACACACCGGGTCGCGATCTTGCCCGGCACCGGATCACGTTGCGGCGCCGAACCGGGGGTTCGGACGCGGGCTGGCATCTGAAACTGCCTGCCGGACCTGACACACGCACCGAGGTGCGCGCGCCGCTGGACGACGACGCGGCTGCCGATCCCGCCGATGCGGTGGTGCCGGAGAGCCTCCGCGATGTCGTGCTCGCGATCGTGCGGGACCGGCCGCTCGCGCCGGTGGCACGCATCAGTACCTCCCGCAGCGTCGAGATGCTCTACGGCCCCGACGGTGGGGCCCTCGCCGAGTTCTGCGACGACCAGGTCACCGCCAGCGCCGAGGGCGGCGACGAACAACGTTGGCGTGAATGGGAGCTGGAGCTGGTCGAGGCCACCGACCCTGAGTTGTTCGACCGGTTGACCAACCGACTGCTGGATGCCGGCGCGCAGCCGGCCGGGCACGGTTCCAAGCTTGCCCGCGTGCTCGCCTCGAGTGAGCCGGCCGACGGTGAGGGTGACGCGGACGAGGCTCCCGCCGCTTCCACGGACCCCCTGCACCGGGCGGTGGCCGAGCAGGTCGAGCAACTGCTCGAGTGGGACCGCGCCCTGCGGGAGGACAGCTACGACTCGGTCCACCAGATGCGGGTGACGACCCGCAAGATCCGCAGCCTGCTGCAGTCGTCGGAAGGGTCGTTCGGCATCACCGACGACGAGTGGATCCTCGACGAACTGCGCGAGCTCGCCGGGGTCCTCGGCGTGGCGCGCGACGCGGAAGTACTCGCCGAGCGATTCGAGAACGCGCTGGACGACCTACCGGAGTACAACATTCGGGGCCCGGTGCGGGAGCGGCTCGTCGACGGCGCCAAGAAGCGCTACAAGAACGGGTGGAAACGATCGCTGACGGCGGTCCGCTCCCCGCGCTACTTCCGCCTCTTGGATGCCCTGGACGCGCTGGTGGCCGCGGAACCTCCGCCATCACAGCCCGGTGAGGAACCGGCCGAAGCCAACCTGGGCTCGGCGTACAAGCGGGTCCGCAAGGCCGCCAAGGCCGCTCACGCCGCCGTCGACGACACCGGGGCCGATACCGACGAAGCGCTACACCGGATCCGCAAGCGCGCGAAACAACTCCGCTACACCGCGGCCGCCACCGGGGCGAAGAAGGTGGCCGAGACCGCCAAGGCGATCCAGAGCTTGCTGGGTGATCACCAGGACAGCGTGGTCAGCCGTGCGCACCTGAGCAAGCAGGCCGAGCTGGCGCACGCCGCCGGCGAGGACACCTTCACCTACGGGCTGCTCTATCAGCAGGAGAGCGACCTGGCGAAGCGGTGTGAAGCCCAGCTCGACGACGCACTCGAGAAGCTGGACAAGGCGGTCCGCAAGTCCTGAC
>NZ_JBAUJB010000027.1:0-6954 GCF_049683355.1 Mycobacterium sp. | reverse complement strand
CTCGCGTTGCCGGGCATCGACGGCGTGGAGGTATGCCGCCAACTTCGCACGTTCTCCGATGCCTACGTGGTGATGCTGACCGCACGCGATACCGAAATGGACACCATCGTGGGCCTGTCGGTCGGTGCCGACGACTATGTCACCAAACCTTTCAGTCCCCGCGAACTGGTCGCGCGGATCCGCGCCATGTTGCGCCGGCCTCGCACCGTCGCAACGCCGACCAGTGCTGCGACCGCGGCCGACGAACCCCCGCCGCGGGCCTTCGGGCCGTTGTCCATCGACGTTGCGGGCCGACAGGTATTCATCGACGACGAACCAGTTCTGCTCACCCGCACCGAGTTCGACATCTTGGCCGCGTTATCGTCGCGACCGGCCGTGGTCTTCAGCCGCCGCCAACTCCTCGAGGCCGTCTGGGGAGACTCCTGGGGCGGAAACAAACATCTAGTCGACGTCCACATCGGACATCTGCGCCGCAAATTGTCGGATGACCCCGCCGGTCCCCGCTACGTGATCACCGTCCGCGGAGTCGGATACCGAATGGGAAGCGGCCAATGAGGACAGACACGAGCATTCAACCCAGGTCGCGGCGCAGTCCTGGAGTCGGGGCGCGACTCCTGCTGGCGCAAGCCTTGGTGCTCCTCGCCGGCGGCGCAACCACCGGGGTCGTCGCCGTCATCGTCGGTCCACCGCTGTTCCGAGAACACCTGAACCGCGCCGGACTTCCTCACTCATCCAATGAACAGTTCCATGCCGAGGAGGCCTACCGGTACGCCACCGCAATCTCCGTCGCGGTGGCGATCGGCGTAGCCGCATTGACCGCGCTGGTTGTGACCTGGTATTTCAGCCGTCGCCTGCAGCGCTCTATCGCCGAGGTCGCATCGGCCGCCACTGCAGTCGCCGACGGCCGCTATGACATCCGTGTGTCGCCGCTGCGCTTGGGGGAGGATTTCGGGAACCTGTCCCGCGCGTTCAATCGGATGTCCGAACGGCTCGAATCGGTCGAGACCACCCGGCGCCAACTCTTCGGTGACCTCGCCCACGAGATTAGGACACCCGTCTCGGTACTCAAGGCCTACATCGAGGCCGTCGAGGACGGAGTGAAAACCCTTGACCCCGAGACGGTTGCCGTGCTCAACGATCAAGCCAGCCGGCTGGTGCGCTTCTCCGATGACTTCGCCGCGCTCGCTCAAGCCGAGGAAGGTCCCGGCGCGGTCACACCGCAGTGGATCGACCCCCAGGCCGCGATCGTCACCACCGTGTCTGCCGCAGCCGACCGATACGCGGAGAAGGACGTCGCGCTGACCTTCGATGCCGCGAACCCGCTGCCCGAGGTGTGGGTAGACCCTCTGCGCCTCGCACAGGTGATCGGGAACCTTCTCGACAACGCTCTGCGCCACACCCCCGCGCGAGGCCGCGTCGAGGTCGACGCGGCGGCAAAGCCCGGCGAAGTGATCATCACCGTGCGCGACAATGGTGATGGCATCGCTGCCGAGCACCTCCCGCACGTGTTCGAACGCTTCTACCGCGCCGATGTGGCCCGCGATCGAAGCCACGGCGGCGCGGGGATCGGGTTGGCCATCGCCAAAGCACTCACCGAAGCCCACAGCGGCCGCATCACTGCGGCCAGCCGCGGACCAGGCCTGGGCAGCACCTTCACCATCGAGCTACCCGCACGCACGGACCGCCATGACCACTAATCGAACTCGACAACGCTGTCATGAAACATGACTCGCGCGACACGCAGCCATGCCCTGACTTCTACAACGAGGCCAGGATCTTGTTCATGGTGTCGATCTCCTGCTGCTGGCTGGTGACGATCGAGCGTGCCAACGCGACCGTATCGGGGAACTGGCCGTCCTTGATCTCATTCTGCGCCATAGTAATTGCACCCTCGTGATGCTTGACCATCTGCGTCAGGTACAACTTGGAGGCTTCCACCCCCTGGGCGTTTTGCAATGCGGCCATGTCCTCCTCGGACATCATGCCCTCCATCCCCGGCATATCACCCATACCGGGCATGCCCGGCATTCCAGGCATCATCGACTGAGTCGGCGTACCGGATTCGCTGGGCGCGGCACTGGCGCTGGGCATCCCACTGTGACCGGGCATGTCGTCCATCCCGGGCATCATCGGCATCGTGGACATGCCCCACTGCGTGAGCCAGGCCTGCATCTGTTCGATCTCGGGCCCCTGAGCAGCTTTGATCTGCTTGGCCAGGTCCACCACTCGCGGGTCGATTCCCTGCTTACCCAATAGCATGTCGCTCATCTCGATGGCCTGTTGGTGATGCGGGATCATGTGCTGGGTGAACATGGCATCAGCCTGATTGTGGGCTTCGGTGGCCGATGTCGACGAGGGCGCCGACACCGACGACGACGAATCTCCCTGCGTAGTGCTGGTATCACTACATGCACCAACGGTGACCAGCGCCGCCAAGGTGGCCGCACCGACGGCCAGCGTCTTCCTCTTCATCACAACAAGTCCCTTCCTGGGTCTCACGGTCGATGCGGCTGCAGCGCGCCCAGTTGACGCGCGGGTATCCCGACCTGTCTTCGAGCATTCGCGCCGCCGGTATGGCCCGACTAGTCGTTCTATGAAGATTCGATAAAGAACGGCAACCGCCCTTGGCGTCGGGAGGTCCGCGGCGCAGCCTTGGCTGTGTTCGCCCCACAGGACCATTGAGAGGACCGCATGACCATCGCACTGTCGACAGCGCTGCACACGTCGTTCGCCGACGCCGTTGCGCGCACCCGAGCCGCCCTGACAGAGCAGGGTTTTGGCGTCCTGACCGAGATCGATATGAAGGCGACGCTCAAGGCGAAGCTGGGCGAGGACATGGAGGAGTACCTCATTCTGGGCGCCTGCAACCCACCATTGGCTCACCGGGCAGTGAATGTGGACCGTCAAATCGGCCTGCTGCTGCCCTGCAACGTCGTTGTCCGAGCCGACCGTGCAGACGACACCTCCGTCATCGTCGAGGCGATGAACCCGCAGATACTGGTCGAGGTGACCGGAGAGCCGGCTTTGCGTGACGTCGCCGACGAAGTGACGCGAAAGATGCAGGCCGCCATCGACTCACTTCAGACTGCGGCCGCACCCGCCTAGTCCCTCAAACACAGAACAGCGACGGCACGCGGAGCGTCACGACTTGGCGCCCGCCTCCGCTGACGCCGGTACGGGAAGCTTCAATCTCTTCAGCATCAACGCATTGACGGCCACGATGAAGCTGGAACCTGACATCGAGAGGGCAGCGATCTCGGGCCGCAGCACCAAGCCGAGCGAAGGTACGAAAACCCCAGCCGCGATGGGCAATGCGATCACGTTGTAGCCGACCGCCCATCCAAGGTTCTGCCGCATCTTTCGTAGCGTGCCCCGTCCAATCCGCAGCGCGATCGCGACGTCGAGCGGGTCTGATCGCATCAACACCAGATCTGCGGTTTCGATGGCGACGTCGGTGCCTGCACCGATCGCCACGCCGAGATCAGCTTGGGCGAGCGCCGGTGCGTCGTTGACGCCGTCGCCGACCATGGCGACCTTCTTGCCCTGTCGTTGCAATTCAGCGACCTTGGCTGCCTTATCACCTGGCAGCACCTCGGCGATGACCGTGTCGATTCCCAGTTGCGCGGCGATGCGATCGGCAGTGGCCTGATTGTCGCCACTGAGCATGACCACCTCGACACCGAGGTCGTGCAGCGCGGACACCGCTTCGGCAGACGTCTCGCGCACAGCGTCCGCCAAGGCGATGACACCGACTCCCCGGCCGTCGACGCTTACCAAGACCGCCGTGCGTCCGCTGGCGGCGAGTTCGTCGCGGCGTTGCATCAACACGCCGAACTCGACGTCCTCCTCGACCATCAGCTTGCGATTGCCGACGGCAACGCGGCGCCCATCTACCGTCGCGACAGCTCCGTGACCGGGCACGTTACGGAAACCAGTCAGTGACGCCGAAGCGATCCCGTGCGCGGCCGCGTAACGCACGATCGCCCCCGCCAGCGGATGCTCGGACTCAGTTTCGACCGCAGCCACCATGGCGAGTACTTGATCCTCTGGAATGCCGTCGACGACGACGTCGGTCACTTCAGGCTCGCCCTTGGTCAACGTGCCGGTCTTGTCCATGACGACGGTATCGATGCGCGCCGACGTCTCCAGCGCGGTCGCATTCTTGAACAACACTCCCCGCTTGGCGCCCAACCCGGTGCCCACCATGATCGCGGTCGGAGTCGCGAGTCCCAGCGCATCGGGACAGGTGATGACCACGACGGTGATGGCGAACAGCAACGCGGTCTGGACACCGGCGCCGACCGCCCACCACACTAGGAAGGTGGCAGTGCCGCCGATCAGCGCCACCAGAACCAGCCAGAACGCTGCCCGGTCGGCGAACCGCTGCCCTGGGGCTTTGGAGTTCTGCGCTTCCTGAACCATCGCGACGATCTGTGCCAGCACCGTGTCGGAGCCGACCTTCGTTGCCACGACCCGCAACGTGCCGGTGGTGTTGATCGAGGCGCCAATCACCTTCGAGTCCGGCGCCTTTGACACCGGCAGGCTTTCCCCGGTGACCATCGACTCGTCGACGTCTGACGTTCCCTCGGCCACCGTGCCGTCGACGGGAATCTTGGCACCTGGGCGGATGAGCAGGAGGTCACCCACTGCCACCTCGGCGGTGGGAGTTTCCACCGGCTCACCGTCGCGCAGCACAACTGCCACCGGGGGCGCCAGCTCGAGCAGGGTGCGAATTGCATCGTTCGCGCCACCGCGAGCTCGCATCTCGAACCAGTGCCCCAACAGAACAAACGCCGTCAGCACCGAGGCGGCCTCATAGAACACCTCACCGCCGCCGGTCAGCGTCACCCCGAGGCTGTAGAGCCAGCCTGCGCCGACCGCCACGGCAACGAGCACCATCATGTCCAAGGTGCGGGCCCGTAGCGCTCGCCAGGCACCGTCGAAGAAGATCCACGCCGAGTAGAAGACGACCGGCAGGCTCAGCAACAGGGTGAACACGTCATCGCGGAGCCCGAACGGCGCAGGCACGGTGAACCCGAACATGTCGCGGCCCATCGGCGACCACAGCATGATCGGGATCGACAACGCGAGCGCTACTAGGAATCGGTTGCGCATATCGCGGACCATGTGATCCATCGACATGCCGGCGTGTCCGCCGCCGTGACCCATCGCTTCTTGCGGAGTTCGTGCCGGCGCGGCCTCATGCGCATGCACCTCCCCGGCTGTCGGCGACGGAGCCGACGTTGGCTGCTCGTGCAGGGTGGCCGATGGGTGGTGATGGGGCTCGGACATCGGATCGCAGACGTGATCTGGCACCGACCGCCCCGCGCAGTGGAAGCCGCAGTCACGTATCCACCCGGCCAGGTCAGCGACCGAGGTCGTCGTCGGGTCGTAAACAACTGTCGCCGTTTGATTTACCGCATTGGCTTCGACCGAAGTCACGCCCGGACGTCTAAGCAGAGTGGCCTCCACCACCGCCGTCGAACTTGCCCAGTTCAATCCGTGTACGTCGAGAATCGTCGACTTCGTCATAGCGTCTCTCGTTCAGTGTTACCGGAGCGGCTCCGATGTCCTGCGACCTGCGCTGTCCTCGCCATCCCCATCCCGCATCCGTCAGGCTAGTCATCTCAATCACTCACCCTTCCGGTGATCGATAAGCCTGCAGTGCTGGTTCGACAAAGATTCGATGAAGATTGCGCGCAACACGCAACGAAAATTTCCTGTGGCCGAGACGAAAGCCAGCATGACGGCCCACATGGCCGCGCGGGCTAGGAGACTCAGGTGCGCTCGGCGACGTTCAGATGTGCTGCCCGCCGTGCTTCACCACTACAGCGAAACTCGCCCCCAGCCGGAGGATGTCCCAAAGTAGCCAGCATCGCCGCCGGTGCCTGCGGTGTCGCCTCTCTGTCATGAGCCCCCACGCCATCGAGACTACGCGCGCTGCCAGCCGCCGCAGCGTCGGGAAAGTTCGTAAACAACGTGTTGCGACACCGCCCGCTACGGCCACGTACCGCCGCCCAGCCTGCCCCCAGCCGACACACCAGCCACGCCCCTCCAGGTGAGGGCCAGACTCACCACGGCGTGGGCTGGTCGCCAAGCAGCGCTGCCTGCACCGCGGCGGATCCCAGCCGTGCCGCACCGCGTCGCGTTATGGCACCGATCGTTCGCGCCGCACGCCGCGACTATCGAAGCGCCGCAACGCATAGCGGCCACCGGGGCGCATCCGCTCCTTCTGTCGCTCTGGCGGCCGACCTTATCTGGGATGACGCCAGCCTCGGCATGTCGCTTTCGGGGTTGTCAAGACGCCCGTCCCTCAGCCGCGAACAAGTCGCCACATGCCCCACCATGCGACGGGAGCAAGAGCGAGGACTGTCCACATTCCAGGGACGTAGGCAGTGATTCCGCTGGGGTTCAGCCAGGGAAAGACGGCGAAGTGAGCGAGTTCAGTCAGACCCATGGAGGCGAAGAATGTCCAGGCCAGGTAACGACCTAGGGGGTGGTTGCGGCGCATCAGGATGGGTGTCAGCAGCCAAGCGCCAACCGACACCGCGACGAGCAGCAGGACTGGCAGGGATGTCGCGGAGGGTTTGGAGGTTCCGGTAACCGTCGCCAGAAACGCGAAGAACTCCATCTGCTTTTCTTCGACGCGGTGAAGTAGGAAGAGGCTCAACGCAATCCAGAATGGCATTCGGACATCTGCCCAGAGCCCGCCGGCGGGGAAGAACAGCCACAGCAGGAGGCCGCCGGCAAATCCGGCGGTGAAGATCGTCATTGTCAGTAGGTCGAAGGCCCACCATCCCAGGCCCAGCGTCACAGCGGTGATCCCCGTTGCGGCCGCGACAGCCCAGCGGGGTCGTTCCGGCAGGCGTTTGGTAAGCGGCGCCGTCGGTTTCATCTGTTGGTGAGGGCGGCGAGGTCGTCGGGAATGGGCATGGGTGTCATGAGGCCGGCCGT
>NZ_JBAUJB010000026.1:0-1516 GCF_049683355.1 Mycobacterium sp. | reverse complement strand
GGCTGCGGGAAGCCAGCGACCACTTCGCCGAGGCCTGGCGGGCCACCGGCATCGAGCGCTTCACGTCGCGCGAACGCCGCTTCGAGCACCCCGTCGTCGGCGAACTGGTGCTCGAGCACCACCAGGTGGCGCCCGTCGACGTGCCCGACATCCACATCGTCGCCTACCTGCCTGCCACCGAAATCGTTTCCGCCGAACGGCTTCGGCGGCTGGTCTCACGGTGACTCAGCCGGCGGCCACCGCGCGGTAGACCAGCTCGGAAATCGTGCGGCAGTAGTCGTCGTCGACCGGCTCGCCGGTGTACAGGGCGCGCATGTTGATCGGAGCGAACAGCAGTTCCAGCACGTTGAGGAAGTCGATCTCGCCGTGGAGTTCACCTCGCTCGCGGGCCCGGTCGAAGACCACACCGAGGCTGTCGGCGCGGTCCCGCCATGCCGTTCGCCGGATGTCGACGCTGGCGATGTGGGTGTCGGCGATGAGATGGCCGCCGTGCAGTTTGCGACCGGTCGCGGAGGTCACCAACGTGGCCATCCGGACCGCCAGCTCGAACAGATCGGTGCGCAGCGAACCGGTGTCCGGCGGTTCGTCAGCGTCACCGGGCCGATGCGCGAGAGCGTCGAGGACCAGAGCTTCAGGGCCGGGCCAGTGCTGCAGGATCGCCTGCTCGTCCAATCCGTGGCGGTGGGCCATCGAGCCGAGATCGAAGCGGTCGATACCCCAACGCGCCACTTCTTCGTGGACTGCAGCCACTACTCGTTCCCGGTCGACGTCGGCCAGTGGATGGTCATCCACCATCGGCTCTTCCTTCCAGCAAACCCTCGTGCAGCTGATCCAGCAAACTCGAGTGTGCCACACTGCGGGAAGCGACTGGTGTCAGACGCCGGCGGGCACCTTGGCGGTCGTCCGCATCTCCTGACGCAGCGTGGTGAACTCGGAGATGGTGCGTGTCGCGATCGTCGCCACCGGACGGGCGTTGCGGCCGGTGGCTTCGGTCTTGGACACCATCACCACGCTGTCGATGTAGGGCTGGATCGTCGTCGCGTTCTGCACCGTCGCGACGATCACCAGCTGGAAGCCGAACT
The DNA here is from genome assembly GCF_049683355.1 of Mycobacterium sp. Taxonomy (GTDB): domain Bacteria; phylum Actinomycetota; class Actinomycetes; order Mycobacteriales; family Mycobacteriaceae; genus Mycobacterium. The sequence continues at coordinate 434 of NZ_JBAUJB010000026.1, read as the reverse complement.
TGCGGAACGCCTGCAGTGCCTGTTGGGCAAACTGCGGATCCGACTTGGAGAACGCCTCGTCGAGCATCAGCTGTGCAAAGACCGGCTTGTTGTCCACACTTTCGGGGCTGGCCAGGTTGAAGCTCAACGCGCCGGCCAGACAGAACGCCATCAGCTTCTCCTGCTCGCCGCCGGAATTGTCCCCGGCGTTGCTGTGCGTGCGGATCAGCTCCTCGGTACTGACATCCCATTCCGCGCAGTCGAACGTGAACCGGTTGCGCACATCCAGGGCATCCCGCGTCCACGCCCGGTCCTCCGGCGCCGTCGAGGCCAACCGGTTGCGCAGCCGCAGGATGTCGGCGTACTGGTCCAGGATCGCCTGCTTGTCGCCCAACCCCACCTCGGCGATGCGCCGCGAGATCGCCCGCACGATCTCCGTCAGCTCCGACACCGCA
>NZ_JBAUJB010000025.1:0-55605 GCF_049683355.1 Mycobacterium sp. | reverse complement strand
CCTGATCGTGGTGGCTACCGAGATAGGCGTCGACCACCGCGGGGTTGTCGGCCAGTGCGTCCGGTGGTGACTCGGCGATGATCGAGCCCTGGGCCATCACCACCACCCAGTCACTGATGTCGCGGATGACATCCATGTCGTGTTCGACGAAGATCACCGTCATCCCCTCCTCGCGAAGGGATTTCACGTGTTCGAGCAGGGTCTGGGTCAGCACCGGGTTGACCCCGGCCATGGGTTCGTCGAGCATGACGACCTTGGGGTCGCTCATCAGAGCCCGCGCCATCTCCAGCAGCTTGCGCTGTCCGCCCGACAGCGAGCCGGCCATGTCCTCGGCCTTCGTGTCCAGCTTGAACCGGTGCAACATCTCGTACGCACGTTCGGTGATCTGTGCTTCCTGGCCACGCCAGGTCATCGGCAGCAGCGACGACAGGATCCGTTCGCCGATCTGGTGCTGCGCGCCGAGCCTGACGTTGTCGAGCACCGACATCCGCGCCAGCGCCTTGGTGAGCTGGAAGGTCCGCACCACCCCGCGGCGCGCCACCTGGTGGGGATGCATCCTCCCGAGGTTCTCGCCGTCGATCTTCCAGCTGCCGGTGTCGGGCCGGTCGAAACCGGTGAGCAGGTTGAACAGCGTCGTCTTGCCCGCCCCGTTCGGCCCGATCAGCCCGGTGATGGCGCCGCGCTGCACCTCCAGGTGGTCGACGTCGACGGCTTTGAGACCGCCGAAGGATCGGGAAACACCGTCCACCACCAGGATCGGGTCGGGTTTGGGTGATCCTGGTTCGGCCGCGGTCGCGGCGAACAGGACCGCACGATCGGCGGCGGGCACGGGCGACTCATCGGCCATCGAACTGCAACTCCCGTTTTCGTCCGAGCAGCCCCTGCGGCCGGAAAACCATCAGCACCGCGATCAGGATCCCCAGCAGGATGAACCGGGTGGCGCCGACCTGCGCATCGGTCAAGGGCAGCAGCGGATCCGGACCCGCGATCGCCTGGCGCAGCACTGCATCCGGCACCGCGAGCAGGAACCAGAACAGCATCGCGCCCACCACCGGTCCGAACACCGTGGCGGCACCGCCGAGCAGCAGCGCCCCGAACGCGTAGAAGGTCTGCGCGGTCGAGTAGAAGTCGGGGTGGATCGACTTGGTCTGCAGCGCGTTGAAGACGCCGCCCATGCCGCCGATCACGCCGCCGAGTACCAGGGCCTGCAGCTTGTAGACGAACACGTTCTTGCCCAGTGCCCGGGCGGCGTCCTCGTCCTCGCGGATGGCGCGCAGCACTCGGCCCCACGGGCTGTGGGAGAGCAGGTAGACGAAGAAACACAGAACCAGCACCAGCGTCCAGCCCACGAGCATCGCCCAGACGTCATCGCCGACGAAGTTCACACCGAGGATCGAGTACTGCTTGCTGGAGTCGAACGGGCTGAACCGGGTGAACGGGTCGGCGAAACCGTACAGCCCGTTCGTCGACCCGGTCACCGAGTCCGACGCCGTCGACCGGAATATCAGCCGCAGCACTTCCGCGGCGGCGATGGTCGCGATGGCCAGATAATCGGCGCGAAGACGCAGCGTCGGAATGCCCAGCACGATCGCCAGGGCACCGGCCGCCAGCAGCCCGACGAGTATGCCCACCCAGAGGGGCTGTTGGTAGGTGACGGTCATGATGCCGACGCCGTAGCCGCCGAGCAAGGCGAAGCCGATCTGACCGAAGTTCAACAAACCGGTATAGCCGAAGTGCAGGTTCAGGCCGATGGCGAGCAGCGCGTAGAAGATCGCCGACGGTCCGATCAGCTGCGCGAACGACGCCTGCAGGGCAGAGACGAGATCCATGGATCACCCGATCCTTTCCCGCGAGCCCAGGATTCCCTGCGGCCGTGCGACGAGGATGAGGATGAGGATGAGCAGACCGCCGATGTACTTGAGGTCGGGGTTGATCACCAGGGTCGACAGCTGCACCAGTAGACCAACGATGAGGCATCCCAGCAGCGCGCCGTAGGCGGTGCCAAGGCCGCCGAGGATGATTCCGGCGAACATCAGCAACAGCAGCTTGAATCCCATCTCCCATTGAGCCCGTCCACCGAGCTCCGAGAGTGCGAGCAGAATTCCGCCGAGCGCGGCCAGGCCGCCGCCCAGGCACCACACGAACACGATCACCCGCTCGACGTTGATCCCGGATGCCGCGGCGAGGTCCTTGTTGTCCGACACCGCCCGCATCGCCTTGCCGATAGGGGTCTTCTGCAGCATCACGGCGACGGCTACCAGGACCACCACGCTGATCACCATGGTCAGCAGGTTGGTGTCGGTGATCGCGATCGGACCCCACTGGCGCTGCGCGCTGACCGTGGAGTCGGCGAACGGCTGGGTTCGGTCGGAGAACAGCGCCAGCACCAGGTAGCGAAGGGTGATCGCCAGCCCGATGGACACGACCAGCTGCGGGATCAAGCCCACCCGCCGCCGTCTCAGCGGATGCCAGATGCCGGCGTTGTTCAGCCATCCCACACCGATACCGGCGATGATGCCCAGCACCGCGGCGCCGACCAGCGGAACACCGAAGGTGACATTGAACATCCAGGTGAACACCGCGCCGAGGGTGACGAGCTCACCGTGGGCGAAGTTGGTGAGCCCGGTGGTGCCGAAGATCAGGCTGAGCCCGATGGCGGCGACGGCGATGACCAGACCGAATCGCAGGCCGTCGATCGTGAGCCGGATGACGCGCTCGTAGAGCGGCGTCTCCATCGAGGTGCGGACCTCGCCGAAGATGAACACCACGGTGTTCGTGCGACCTGCCATGACGTCGCGGGTCACCGCGCTCTGCACGCTGACGCCGTCCGGCAGACTCTCGGGGTCGACCTCGAAGGTGTAGGTGCCGACCGGGAGTTCGACGTTCCAGCGTCCACTGTCGTCCGACGTCGCGGTGTCGGCTTCCTCGCCGGCCTCGTCGATGATCCGTACTACAGCCCCGGCCACCGGTTCGCCTGCGTCGACGAGTCGTCCTGCGACCGGCGCCGTCTCGGCGTCCTGGGCCGCGGCGACGCCGGCACCCAGGAAAGCGCCCAACACCATGAAGGCGACCAAGAGCAGGCCCCGTGAGGCGACACGAGCACACCGGCCCACTAAGGCAACTCCTCCGTCGCTGGAAAATCGCTCGATTCGTTTCGGGCGACTGTATAGCGTCCGTGAGCACGTGGCCGGGTTCTGGATGTCCGACGCGTATCGATTGTGTTTCCAGGCTCGATCAGGTTGGCGGGATATTGATGACAGATGTCACTGCTGCCACTGTTGAGCCCGTTCGTTCGCCGGAATGCTCCCTGTCATGACGCTGCTGCTCGTGTTCGGAGCGATGCTCGTGCTGCTGACGATCGCGGCACTCGCGGGCAAGGTCCCCGACACCCATCGCGAGGTCACCCAACACGGCGACTTCGAGTTCTGAACACCGGGATTCCGTCCGACGGGCCGACACCCGCAGGTTGGGTTATCCCCACCCACCTCCGTGTCGCGTTGCTATGTTCTACCCGGGGCCACGGCCCATGCCGCGGTGGTCGGGGAGGAGAGTACGTGCGCTGTCGAGGGGTACGTGGCGCCCTTGCGCTCGGTTCGGCAGCGTTGATGGCACTCGGGTCCACCGCGTGCGGCGGATCGCCTTCCGTGCCGGGGACGTCGCCGGAAGACCTGACCATCGAGGCGCAGGTTCAGATCGATCGCACCGGTGCAGCGGTGGAGGAGGTCGACCGCCCTGATCCGGCCAGTCCGGCCGGCGACGGCAACGCCGTCTGTCCGCCGCTGTCGATCGCGATGGCAGGAGAACTCAGCGGACCCGACCCGGCGATGGGCGCTGGTGTCATGAACGGCGTCCAGTTGGCCGTCGACAAGCACAACGAGGCCAACCCCGCGTGTCAGGTTCAGCTGAAACCCTTTGACACCGAAGGGGACCCGGCCAAGGGGGCCGACGTGGCCGCCCAGATCGTCGATGACGCCTACACCGTCGGGGTGGTGGGGCCGGTGACCTCCGGTGAGGCGCTGTCCGCCGGTGCGGAATTCGATCGCGCCGGCCTGGTCGCGGTGACCCCGTCGGCCACCAGTCCGGCGTTGAGCGAACAGGGCTGGCGGACGTTCTTTCGCGGGGTGGCCGGTGACGAGGTGCAGGGACCCGCGGTCGCCGACTACATGACCGGCACCCTCGGCCGCCGCAAGGTGTGCGTGATCGACGACGGTTCCGACTACGGCCTCGGGCTCGCTTCGCTGGTGCGCGAAACCCTTGGCGCCATGGCTGATTCGGCATGCAACATCGCGGTGCGGCCCGACGATGCCAACTTCTCCGACATTGTCACCCAGATCACCTCTGCGGCACCGGATTCGGTCTTCTTCGCCGGGTACTACTCGCAGGCTGCCGCGCTCGTCGCGCAGCTGCGGGACGGGGGGTTCGGGGGTGCCTTCGTGGGCGCCGACGGCGTGAAGAACGCGGCGTTCGTCGAAGAGGCGGGTTCAGCGGCGAGCGGCGCGGTCTTGTCCTGCCCGTGCAGCCCCGCTCCGCCCGACTTCGCCGACGAGTACAGCCGCGCATTCGACGAGCAGCCCGCCACCTACAGCGTGGAGGCCTACGACCTGGGCACGATTCTGCTCAAGGGGATCGATTCCGGGGCGATCACCCGTCCCGCACTGCTGCAGTTCGTCCGGGACTACAACGGGCAGGGAATCGCCCGCCGCTACCGGTGGACCGCCACCGGTGAGCTGGAGAACGCGCTGATCTGGATCTACCGGGTGGTCGAGTAGCCTTGCGCGCGAACGCTTCCGGGCGCTGGCCTAGCGCGCGACGATCACCGAGGAGCCATGGCCGAACAGTCCCTGGTTGGCGGTGATGCCGACGGTGGCGTTCTCCACCTGACGCCCGGTGGCCTGGCCCTTGAGTTGCCAGGACAGCTCGCAGACCTGCGCGATGGCCTGGGCGGGGATCGCCTCTCCGAAACTGGCCAGGCCGCCTGAGGCGTTGACCGGGATCCGGCCGCCGATGGTCGTCGCACCGCTGCGCAGCAGGCCCTCGGCCTCACCCCTGGCACACAGCCCCAGGTGCTCGTACCAGTCGAGTTCGAGCGCGGTGGACAGATCGTAGACCTCGGCCAGGCTCAGATCCTCGGGCCCGAGACCGGCTTCGGCGTAGGCCGCGTCGAGGATCTGGTCCTTGAACACCCGCTCCGGCGCCGAGACCACCGCGGTGGAGTCGGTGGCGATGTCGGGCAGTTCGGGCAGGTGCTGGGGGTATCGGGGGGATTGCAGGCTGACCGCGCGCACTGACGGCACGCCGGCCACGCTTCCGAGGTGCTTCTCCGCGAACGACTTGCTGGCCACGATCAGCGCGGCGGCGCCGTCGGAGGTCGCGCAGATGTCCAGGAGCCGCAGCGGGTCGGACACCACCGGGCTGGCCAGCACGTCCTCGACCGAGGCTTCCTTGCGGTAGCGGGCGTTCGGATTGTTGAGGCCGTGGCGCGCGTTCTTGACCTTCACCTGCGCGAAGTCCTCGAGGGTGGCGCCGTAGAGGTCCATCCGGCGGCGCGCGAGCATCGCGAAGTACACCGTGTTGGTCGCGCCGATGAGGTGGAAGCGCTGCCAGTCGGGGTCGTTGCGGCGCTCGCCGCCGACCGGCGCGAAGAAGCCCTTGGGGGTGGTGTCGGCGCCGATGACCAGCGCCACATCGCAGAAGCCGGCGAGGATCTGCGCGCGGGCGCTCTGCAGGGCCTGTGAGCCGCTGGCGCACGCTGCGTAGCTGGAGGTGACGGGGACTCCGTTCCAGCCCAGCTTCTGAGCGAACGTGGCGCCGGCAACAAATCCCGGGTAGCCGTTGCGGATGGTGTCCGCGCCGGAGACCAGCTGGATCTGCCGCCAGTCCAGCCCGGCTTCGGCCAGCGCAGCCCGCGCTGCGACCATGCCGTACTCGGTGAAGTCACGCCCCCACTTGCCCCAGGGGTGCATACCTGCACCCAGGATGTAGAGGGGTTCCGGCGGGGCGTTCATGCGATTCTCCAGGCGTAAACGATCCGCTCGACGCCGTCGTCGTCGACGTAGAGTGTCATGGTGGTCAGTTCCATCTCCATGCCGACCTTCAGGTCGGCGGCCAAGGTGCCTTCGACGACCTTGCCGAGCACGATCAGGCCTTCGTCGGCCAGCTCGACGGCCGCCACCGCGAACGGTTCGAACGGGTCCGGGGACGGATAGGGAGGGGGCGGGGCGTACCGATTCTCGGTGTAGCTCCACAGCCGGCCGTGACGCGACAGCGGCACCTGTGCGAGCTCGTCACCGTCGCACGCCGGGTTGGGGCAATTGTTGGCGCGTGGCGGGAACACATAGGTCCCACACTGATCGCACTTGCCGCCGATCAGGTGGGGAGCACCTGTCCCGTTGGTGGCGAACCACCCGTCGACCGCGGGCTGCACCGAGACTTCAGAAGCTGACACGCGGTCAGCGTACCGACTCCGACCGCATACCTGAAACGTGTTCCAGTTCTGTCGCGGGGTAGCCGCGGCCCGGGTGTCGTAGCCGGTGCCTAGAGTGAACTCGTGAGCCCAGCCAAGACCGCATCGGAGCCGAAGGTTGGTGCAGCAGCCGCCGATCAGGCCGGCGGGAAACCGACTCTGATGCTTCTGGACGGCAACTCGTTGGCTTTCCGCGCGTTCTACGCGCTGCCCGCCGAGAACTTCAAGACCCAGGGCGGGCTCACCACCAACGCCGTCTACGGCTTCACCGCGATGCTGATCAACCTGCTGCGCGACGAACAGCCCAGCCACATCGCGGCGGCGTTCGACGTCTCCCGGCAGACGTTCCGCCTGGAGAGGTACCCCGAATACAAGGCGGGCCGGTCCGCGACGCCCGACGAGTTCCGCGGCCAGATCGACATCACCAAGGAAGTGCTGGGCGCGCTGGGCATCACGGTGCTCGCGGAGGCCGGGTTCGAGGCCGACGATGTGATCGCCACGTTGGCCACCCAGGCCGAGGACGAGGGCTACCGGGTGCTGGTGGTCACCGGTGACCGCGACTCGTTGCAGTTGGTCAGCGACGACGTGACCGTGCTCTACCCGCGCAAGGGTGTCAGCGAGCTGACCCGGTTCACCCCCGAGGCCGTGGTGGAGAAGTACGGACTCACCCCCCAGCAGTATCCGGACTTCGCGGCGCTGCGCGGGGACCCGAGCGACAACCTGCCGGGCATCCCCGGGGTGGGGGAGAAGACCGCGACCAAGTGGATCGCCGAATACGGTTCGCTGCAGGCACTTGTCGACAACGTCGACAAGGTCAAGGGCAAGGTCGGCGATGCGCTGCGCGCCCATGTGCCCAGCGTCGTGCTGAACCGAGAGCTCACCGATCTGGTCAAGAACGTGCCGTTGGCGCAGACACCGGACACGCTGCGAATGCAGCCGTGGGACCGCGACCACATCCACCGGCTGTTCGACGACCTCGAGTTCCGGGTGCTGCGCGACCGACTCTTCGACACGCTGGCCTCGACGGACCCCGAGGTCGAGGACGGGTTCGAGGTGCGCGGTGGCGCGCTGGAGCCGGGAACGCTGGCGGGGTGGCTGGCCGAGCACAGTCACGGACAGCGATTCGGGCTCGCCGTGGTGGGCAACCACCTCGCGTTCGACAGCGACGCGACCGCCGTGGCGATCGTGGTCGCCGACGGTGACGGGCGTTATGTCGACACCTCGGCACTAGATCCCGGCGACGAGGCTGCGCTGGCGTCGTGGTTGACCGACCCGGGTGCGCCGAAGGCGCTGCACGAGGCCAAGCTCGCGATGCACGACGTGCAGGGCCGGGGCTGGACCCTTGCCGGTGTCACCTCGGACACGGCTCTGGCCGCCTACCTGGTTCGCCCCGGCCAGCGCAGCTTCGCCCTCGACGACCTGTCGCTGCGCTATCTCAAGCGTGAGCTCCGGGCCGACAACCCTGAGCAGCAACAGCTCTCGCTACTCGATGACAGTGACGGGGTCGACGACCAGGCAGTGCAGACGTTGTTGTTGCGCGCCGGAGCGGTCAAAGACCTCGCCGACGCCCTCGACGAGGAACTGGCCCGCATCGACTCCTCGGCGCTGCTGGAGAGCATGGAACTGCCGGTCCAGCGGGTGCTCGCCCAGTTGGAAGGCGTGGGCATCGCCGTGGACCTCGACCGGCTCTCGGAGCTGCAGAGCGAGTTCGCCGGCCAGATCCGCGATGCCGCGGAGGCGGCGTACGCGGTGATCGGCAAGCAGATCAACCTCGGATCCCCCAAGCAGCTCCAGGCGGTGCTGTTCGACGAGCTGGAGATGCCGAAGACCAAGCGCACCAAGACCGGCTACACCACGGATGCTGACGCTGTACAGGGCCTTTTCGAAAAGACCGGGCATCCATTCCTGCAGCATCTGCTGACCCACCGCGACGCCACCCGGCTGAAGGTGACCGTCGACGGACTGATCGGGTCGGCGGCCGCGGACGGCCGGATCCACACGACGTTCAACCAGACGATCGCCGCGACCGGCCGGCTGTCGTCCACCGAACCGAACCTGCAGAACATCCCGATCCGCACCGAGGCGGGCCGCCGGATCCGCGACGCGTTTGTGGTCGGCAACGGATACACCGAACTCATGACGGCCGACTACAGCCAGATCGAGATGCGGATCATGGCGCATCTGTCGCAGGACGAGGGCTTGCTGGATGCATTCAATACCGGCGAGGACCTGCACTCGTTCGTCGCGTCCCGGGCCTTCTCCGTGCCCATCGACGAAGTCACGGCCGAGCTCCGGCGGCGGGTCAAGGCGATGTCGTACGGGCTGGCCTACGGGCTGAGCGCGTATGGGCTGGCTGCTCAGCTGAAGATCTCCACCGAAGAAGCCAAAATTCACATGGAGCAGTACTTCGACCGGTTCGGCGGGGTCCGCGACTACCTTCGCGACGTCGTCGACCAGGCGCGCAAGGACGGCTACACGTCGACGGTGTTCGGCCGCCGGCGGTATCTGCCGGAACTGGACAGCAGTAACCGCAACGTGCGCGAGGCGGCCGAGCGCGCGGCCCTGAACGCGCCGATCCAGGGCAGCGCGGCCGACATCATCAAGGTCGCGATGATCAACGTCGACCGCGCGATCAGCGACGCCGGCCTGGCGTCGCGAATGCTGTTGCAGGTGCACGACGAGTTGTTGTTCGAGGTCGCCGACGGCGAGCGGGACACCCTCGACGCACTGGTGCGCGAGCACATGGGCGGGGCCTATCCGCTCAACGTGCCCCTAGAGGTGTCGGTGGGGTATGGCCGCAGCTGGGACGCCGCGGCGCACTGAGCGTGCCCGACACGCCACTGCCGGAGCAGCAGGTCCGGTTCGTCGCCCGGTTGGGAGCCGCGATGGGCGCTGCCAACTATCCGGTCACCCTGGTGCGGCAGATGCTGGAGCGGGCGTCGTCGAATTACGGGGCCCGAAACGACTTCATCGCGCTGCCCAACCACGTCCAGGTAGTGGGGCACGCCGGTGGCTCCGGGTCGATCGTGAAGGCGGCTCATCTCGACCGGGACCTCCGCTTCGATCAGATGTTCCCGCTGGCGCCGTTGATCGCCGATGCGATGGCGGGCCGGGTGAGCCCGGCCCAAGGCGAGGCCAGACTGGACGCCGTCCTCGACAAGAAGCCGCCACGCCGGGCATGGGTGTCAGTGCTCGGATATGCGATCCAGAGCGTGGGCTTTGCGCTGCTGCTGGAACCGACGCCGCTGAACGTGTTGGTCGCCGGTGGCCTCGGAGTGGTCGTGGAGTTGTTCTGGACGACTGGGCAGCGAGTGCCGGGCCTGGCCCCGTTGGTGCCAGTGCTCAGCGCCTTCGTCGTCACCGCGGTCTGCATCATCGGCGCGCGCGAGCACGGCATGGACCACGTCGGGTTGCGCGCCTTGATCCCGCCGCTGGCGATGTTCCTTCCTGGTGCGGCGATCACGCTGGCGGTCATCGAGCTCACCGCCCGCGACGTCATTTCCGGGTCCAGCCGGCTGATCGCGGGGTTCGTCCAGATCGCCCAGCTGGCCTTCGGTATCTTGATCGCCTCTCAGATGCTGCAGACCGCTGACACCCAGTTGACCTCGGATGCGATCAACAAGATCGGGCCGTGGGCGCGCCGTGGCTCGGCGTCGCCGTCTACTCCGCAGGGGTGATGTTGTTCCTCGCGCCGCCCCGCTCGTACTGCCATGGCTGCTACTGATCACCTATCTCGGCTACTCCGCCCAGTTTGTCGGTGATCTGCTCCTGGGCAGCTACGTCAGCGGATTCTGCGGCGGTGTGGTTCTCACCTTCGCTGCCCTGGCGATGACGCGACTGCGCGGTTCGCCGCCGGGCATCACGATGATCCTGCCGGGTTTCTGGTTGTTGGTGCCCGGATCGATGGGGCTGATCGGGATCACGGAGTTGTTCGGAGCGGACGGCGACTCGGCTCTGCCCGCCACACTGATCTCAATGGTCTCGGTGTCGTTGGGTATGCAGGCCGGGCTGGTGCTCTGGCAGCTGGTCCGGCAGCGCACCCGACCCGCTTCCGCCTTCAGGAGCTGAGCGATCCCTTGCGGACCCCGACCACGGCACCCGATGCCGCCAGCACCGCGATACCCACATAGTCGACGAGGTGTTGAATCACGCCTGCACGGTAGGAGCCGAATCTGGACGATGGCTGGGATCTACGGACCCGGTGCCCGGTAACCCGCCATCCGGGCCAGCGCGGGTGAGGTACCTCGCACGACGTACACCGCGTGGGTCTCCTCGGCCAGCATCGCCGCCACGCGCTGGTCACCGAAGCCGCGGTCGATGCGGTCCCGCACGAACGCCAGCTCGACGACCCGGTGGGCGAACGTCGTGACCGACTCGCCCGCTTGTTTCCCACCGAACCGGGTGGCCTCGGCGACGGCCAGCTTGCGGGTGCGGATGGATCCCAGCCAGCTCGCCTCGTTGGGGGTGACCACCCCCGCGGCCACCATGCCGGGCAGTTTGGCGGCGACGATGCGCTGTTCCCGGCGCCTGCTGTGGACCGCCAGCGCGATGGCCAGGCCGAACACCGGCATCATCCAGAACACATAAACACCGAAGTACGCGCCTGCACCCAGCAACGACGAGCCGTTCCACATCACGTGCAGGATCACCGCCCCGGCGTAGCCGCCCAGGATGCAACCTGTTCTGGCGATGCCGCTGCGCTGGTGCATGGCGTACCACACGCCGATCGCGAACAGCGTGGTGAACAGCGAGTGCGCGAACGGCGACATGACCAGCCGCAGTGCGGCGGTGACCAGCGAATCGGCCAGTGACTCGGCGTTGGCGATGTAGAGGATGTCCTCCAACCAGGCGAAACCAGCGCCGACCAGCCCTGCGTACACCAGGCAGTCGGTCAGCGAGTTCATCTCGCGGCGACGGGCACCGGTCATCATGAGCAGCAGAAACAAGCCCTTTGCCGCCTCTTCGGTCAGCGGGGCGCCGACAACGAGGGTGAGCGGGCTGACCCCCTCCGACTGCGTGCTGTCCGCGCCGGCGCTGAGCCAGGCCTCGAGGAATATCTGCAGCACAGCGGCGATGACCACCGCCGCCGACGTGCCCCAGACGAACGCGAACACCAGCAGTCTCGGCGGTTCGGGCTCCCACCTGTCCAGCCACAGGTAGGCCAGGACGACCACCGTCATCGCGATGCTGGACAGCACGAATCCGACGGCGGTACCGAGCGGATTGAGCGCGGTCAGCGCAATGACGATGAGACCGGCGACGGTGCCGAGGGCGATGATCACCCCGAGCGGCGCGCCGACCTGGCGGATACGACCTCCGTACGGCGCGGGAATCCGATGGGGCTGTCCCGGTGCGCCGGCGTATGACACCTCAGCAGGGTAGCCGCTTGCGGAACCGGGTTTGTCCTGCATGTGCCCCGTCGAGTAACCTCAACATGTACCTGTGTGCGCATTCGTCGCGGGTGCAAGCCAAGAAACAAAAAACTGTCCCTGCGATCACCCTGTCCGGAGCAACCCACCACATGCCAAGTCCCTCCGTCACCTCGCCGCAAGTAGCCGTCAACGACATCGGCTCGGCTGAGGATTTTCTCGCCGCCATCGACAAGACCATCAAATACTTCAACGATGGCGACATCGTCGAAGGGACCATCGTCAAGGTCGACCGCGATGAAGTCTTGCTCGACATCGGCTACAAGACCGAAGGCGTCATCCCTTCCCGCGAGCTGTCCATCAAGCACGACGTCGACCCCAATGAGGTTGTGTCCGTCGGCGACGAGGTCGAAGCTCTGGTCCTCACCAAGGAGGACAAAGAAGGCCGCCTGATCCTGTCCAAGAAGCGCGCTCAGTACGAGCGCGCCTGGGGCACCATCGAGGAGCTCAAGGAGAAGGACGAGGCCGTCAAGGGCACCGTCATCGAGGTCGTCAAGGGCGGCCTGATCCTCGACATCGGCCTGCGCGGCTTCCTGCCCGCGTCGTTGGTCGAGATGCGTCGTGTCCGCGATCTGCAGCCGTACATCGGCAAGGAGATCGAGGCCAAGATCATCGAACTCGACAAGAACCGCAACAACGTGGTCCTCTCGCGTCGCGCCTGGCTCGAGCAGACGCAAAGCGAAGTTCGTAGTGAATTCTTGAACCAGCTGACCAAGGGCGCCATCCGCAAGGGTGTGGTGTCCTCGATCGTCAACTTCGGCGCGTTCGTCGATCTCGGCGGTGTCGACGGTCTGGTGCACGTCTCCGAGCTGTCCTGGAAGCACATCGACCACCCGTCCGAGGTGGTTCAGGTCGGCGACGAGGTCACCGTCGAGGTCCTCGACGTCGACATGGACCGCGAGCGGGTTTCGTTGTCGCTCAAGGCGACTCAGGAAGACCCGTGGCGCCACTTCGCCCGCACCCACGCGATCGGTCAGATCGTGCCGGGCAAGGTCACCAAGCTGGTCCCGTTCGGCGCTTTCGTCCGTGTCGAGGAGGGCATCGAGGGTCTGGTGCACATCTCGGAGCTCTCCGAGCGTCACGTCGAGGTTCCGGACCAGGTGGTCCAGGTCGGCGACGACGCGATGGTCAAGGTCATCGACATCGATCTGGAGCGTCGCCGGATCTCGCTGAGCCTCAAGCAGGCCAACGAGGATTACACCGACGAGTTCGAGGCGTGGAAGTACGGCATGGCCGACAGCTACGACGACGCGGGCAACTACATCTTCCCCGAGGGGTTCGACGCCGACACCAACGAGTGGCTCGAAGGCTTCGAGAAGCAGCGTGACGAGTGGGAGGCGCGATACGCCGAGGCCGAGCGCCGCCACAAGATGCACACCGCGCAGATGGAGAAGTTCGCCGCAGCAGAAGCAGAAGAGGCGGCACGCCCGGCCTCTGCTGCCAACGGTTCGTCGCGTTCAGAGGAGCCGTCGGGCGGTGGCGGGTCGCTCGCCAGCGATGCCCAACTGGCTGCTCTTCGCGAGAAGCTCGCAGGCAACGCCTAGTTCACAACGCTGGTTCACAACGCTGGTTCACAACGACCGACGGCCCCGGCTCATCACGAGCCGGGGCCGTCGTCGTCGGGTCGGCCTGACAGACTGGTGCCGTGCTGCGCATTGGATTGACCGGTGGAATCGGGGCAGGAAAGTCCACAGTGTCCGCGACGTTCAGCGAACTCGGGGCGATCGTCGTCGACGGTGACGTCATCGCCCGCGAGGTCGTCGAACCGGGCACCGAGGGGTTGGCGAGTCTGGTCGAGGCATTCGGCGACGACATCTTGTCGCCGGACGGTGCGCTGAACCGCCCGGCACTGGCCGCGATCGCATTCAGCGACGACGAGAAGCGCGCCACGCTGAACGGCATCGTGCATCCTCTTGTGGCCCATCGACGTTCGGAGTTGATCACGGCGGCAGACGATGAAGCTGTGATCGTCGAGGACATCCCCCTGCTCGTCGAGTCGCAGATGGCGCCGATGTTCCCGCTGGTCATCATCGTCCACGCGGACATCGACCTGCGCGTGCAACGTCTGATCGAGCACCGCGGTTTCACTGAGGAGGATGCCCGCGCGCGCATCGCCGCTCAGGCCGACGAGGAACAGCGCCGCGCAGTCGCCGATGTGTGGCTGGACAATTCCGGGACCGCCGCGGAACTCGTCGAGCAGGCGCGGGCGTTGTGGCATGCGCGGATCCGGCCGTTCGCTGAAAACCTGCATGCGGGTCGGCCGGCGCGCGCCGAGCCGCGTCTGGTGCCCGCAGACCCGCAGTGGCCGGCCCAGGCCCAGCGGGCGGTGGCGCGGCTGAAGACCGCGTGCGGCCACCGGGCGTCGCGGATAGACCACATCGGCTCCACTGCGATTCCGGGCCTGGACGCCAAGGACGTCATCGACATCCAGGTCACCGTCTCCTCGCTCGAGGTCGCCGACGAACTCGCCGAGGCGCTGCTCGGAGCCGGCTACCCGGGAACGTCCGTCACCCACGACGTCGGCAAGCCCGACGCCCGCAGCACCGTGGCGGAGTTCGATCACCGCGATGCCGAATCACTGTGGCGGAAACGGCTGTTCGGTTCGGCCGATCCGGGGCGGCCGACCAATGTCCACGTGCGGGTTGACGGCTGGCCCGGTCAGCAGTTCGCATTGTTGTTCGTCGACTGGTTGACGGCCGACCCGCAGGCGCGGTCGGACTACCTGGCGGTCAAGCGCAGGCTTGCAGAACAAGGGCACGCCGACACCGGCGCGTACGCCGACGCGAAGGAACCGTGGTTCCTCGAGGCCTACCGCAGGGCATGGCAGTGGGCTGACGACACCGGCTGGCGGCCCGGAAACTAGGCAGGCGGGAGCTCAGCCTCGACCGGCGGAGCGGGCGCTGTCGGGTCGACGGGGGCGATGTCGTCGACCCCGCTCACCGGCGCCTGACACGTCAGCGAGCCGTAGTCCGGGTCGTCGCGCTGCGGCGTGACTCTCGGCGCGATGAAGTCGTCAGCCTGGGCGACCACAGCGTTGTCGATGAGGATCTCGCAGTGCAGATTCGCCGAATACGGCCAGTCGATCGACAGCCGCAGGTTCGCGGTCTGCGACGCAGGAAGCACGGTGTTCACCTCGAACACCCGGCCTGGAACCATCGTCGGGGTGGCGAGTTGTAGCTGGTCGCCCTCGGCCCGGTAGGTCACCGTCGCTCCTCGCGACACCCCGTCCACCCGCGCGCGGTAGGTGATGTTGTGCAACACGTCCGGGATCGGTGCGGACTCGACCTCGGTCGGGGTCTGCGGAGTCGGCTGGGCCCCAGCCGTCGCCGGAGACCACTGCGCGCAGGCTCCGGCCACTGCGACGGCTGCCACTGTCAGCAGGCTGCGCTTGGCGACGCTCATGTCCCCCGACATTACCGCCGTCGACTCCGGTGGAGCACGTGCACTGTCACTGTCATCATCAAGATCATCGTATTGATGCGCCGGCCCGTTACCGCCAGGGCCGGGCTCAGCGCTGTTGACAGTGCGGACACCACAGGCTGGCACGACCACCGATCCGGGCACGCCGCAACCTGGTGCCACACCGCGGGCAGCTCGGATCCGGGTCGTCTCTGACACCGGTCAGCCAGCGAGGCAGGCCAGGCACACAACCATGGCGCACAGCGGTGGCCAGTACCCGCTTCATCGCCTGGTGCAGACGACGCAGGGCGGCGTCGTCGAGTTCGCGCACCGGCAGTGCCGGCGCCACCCGGGCCCGCCAGCAGATCTCGTCGACGAGCAGGTTGCCGTCCACGTCGAGGGCGTCGGGTCCCTGTTCGCCCAACACCGACGCCACCTCGTCGGGCCCGCACGCCAACCAGACGCCGCGCAGCTTGCGCTGGTCGGCGTAGTGCAACTCGCCCCGGTCCAGCCGGACCACCAACCGGTCGTAGCGGTCCCATCCACCGTCGTGGACGAAGTGTGGACGTCCCGTCATGCCGCTGTGCACGAGCAACGTCGGCCCATCGGTCGGCAGGAGGAGCCACTTGCCGTGCCGGTCCGGCGCGCCGAAGCGGTGGCCGGACAGCGCCTTGGCCAGTGATCTCGCCGTGGTGTTCCGCAGCACTCCGGCGTCGGCGACGTCGACATCGCGCACCCGGCGACCGGGTAGCGACAGGGTCAGGTCGCGGCGAAATCCCTCGACGTCAGGCAGCTCAGGCATGCCACTCCGCAAGCATCATGCACCTCGCTTACCCGGGCGGCAGGACGCCTATTCTGCTCGCCATGTCAGGTCGATGCCGGTGTCGGTCAGCCAGCGGTGCAGGTCGTAGTCGTGGCCGGCGAGCGCGTCGACCGTGGCGACGGCGGTGCGGATCGCCTGCTCGCCGGTCTCGGGGGTGAGTAGGCCGTGCCGGACGGCGGTGATCAGTTCGTCGACGTCGTCGAGCGTGACCGCGACGCCGGTGCGGACCACCAGGTCGAGGTAGTGGTCCTCACTGCGCCACTGGTCGGGCCCCGGGGTGTACCGGCCCACGTCGAGGTAGAAGTCCTGGTCCCGTTCGTGGCCCGGGTTGAAGTGGAAAACGGTCGCGCGCAGGTCGAGTGCGGGCAGCAGCCAGGACTCGAGGTAGTGGAACTGGACACGCCCCGGGGTGGGGCGGGCCATGTAGAGACCCCACGGACGGACCGTGTAGACGTCCACTGCGCGCACGACACCCTTGGGATCGGTGTTGGTGTGCGCCGCGAGGTCGAAAGTCTCGTGTTTGGGAGGGTGGATGCGACCAGCATAAGCCCTGGTGGAGTGCCGTCGAGCGATCGTCGGAACAGAACATGTCGGTGCCAGGTTCTACCCTGGTGAAATGGCTTTCGCGACTGAACACCCCGTGCTGGCGCACTCGGAGCATCGCCCTGTCGATGCCATCGTGCGCGCGGGTGGCGAGTTCCAGGTCGTCAGTGAGTTCGAACCCGCCGGGGACCAGCCCACCGCGATCGACGATCTCGAGAGGCGGCTCAGGTCCGGCGAACGCGACGTGGTGCTTCTCGGCGCCACCGGCACCGGCAAATCGGCCACCACGGCCTGGCTCATCGAGCGGCTGCAGCGTCCCACGCTGGTGATGGCCCCCAACAAGACGCTGGCCGCACAGCTGGCGAACGAACTACGGGACATGTTGCCGCACAACGCCGTCGAGTACTTCGTGTCCTACTACGACTACTACCAGCCCGAAGCGTACATCGCCCAAACCGACACCTACATCGAGAAGGACAGCTCGATCAACGACGACGTCGAGCGGCTGCGCCACTCGGCCACTTCGAGCCTGCTTTCCCGGCGTGACGTGGTGGTGGTGGCGTCGGTGTCGTGCATCTACGGCCTCGGCACCCCGCAGTCCTACCTGGATCGGTCGGTGGAGCTCAACGTCGGGGACGAGGTGCCGCGCGACTCGCTGCTGCGGCTGTTGGTCGACGTCCAGTACAACCGCAACGACATGGCGTTCACCCGGGGGTCGTTCCGGGTGCGCGGTGACACCGTCGAGATCATCCCGTCCTACGAGGAACTCGCGGTGCGCATCGAGTACTTCGGCGACGCGATCGAGGCGCTGTACTACATGCATCCGTTGACCGGTGACGTCGTCCGCAAGGTCGACTCGTTGCGGGTCTTTCCGGCCACCCACTACGTCGCCGGTCCCGAGCGGATGGCCCAGGCGATCTCGTCGATCGAGAAAGAACTGGAGGAACGCCTGGCAGAACTCGAGGGGCAGGGCAAGCTGCTCGAGGCGCAACGGCTGCGGATGCGGACCAACTACGACGTCGAGATGATGCGCCAGGTCGGGTTCTGTTCGGGCATCGAGAACTACTCGCGGCACATCGACGGGCGCGGTCCGGGCACCGCTCCCGCGACCTTGATCGACTACTTCCCCGAAGACTTCCTGATGGTCATCGACGAGTCCCACGTCACGGTGCCGCAGATCGGCGGTATGTACGAGGGCGACATGTCGCGCAAACGGAACCTGGTGGACTTCGGCTTCCGGCTTCCCTCGGCGGTCGACAACCGACCGCTGACCTGGGAAGAGTTCGCCGACCGGATCGGGCAGACCGTTTATCTCTCGGCCACCCCGGGACCCTACGAGATGAGCCAGTCGGGCGGCGAGTTCGTCGAACAGGTCATCCGCCCCACCGGACTGGTCGATCCGCAGATCGTGGTCAAACCGACCAAGGGTCAGATCGACGACCTGATCGGCGAGATCCGCAAGCGCACCGCGGCCGACGAACGCGTGCTGGTGACCACGTTGACCAAGAAGATGGCCGAGGACCTGACCGATTACCTGCTGGAGATGGGCATTCGGGTGCGGTACCTGCACTCCGAGGTGGACACGCTGCGCCGCGTCGAACTGTTGCGGCAACTGCGGTTGGGGGAGTACGACGTGCTTGTCGGCATCAACCTGCTCCGCGAGGGTCTCGACCTGCCCGAGGTGTCGCTCGTCTCGATCCTGGACGCCGACAAGGAAGGCTTCCTTCGTTCGGCACGCAGTCTGATCCAGACGATCGGCCGGGCGGCCCGCAACGTGTCCGGCGAGGTCCACATGTACGCCGACAAGATCACCGACTCGATGCGAGAAGCCATCGACGAGACCGACCGCCGCCGTGCCAAGCAGATCGCGTACAACGTCGAGCACGGTCTCGACCCGACACCGTTGCGCAAGAAGATCGCCGACATCCTCGACCAGGTGTATCGCGAAGCCGACGACACTGAAACCATCGACGTCGGCGGGTCGGGCCGCAACGCGTCCCGGGGCAGGCGTGCTCAAGGTGCGCCCGGCCGTGCGGTCAGCGCGGGGGTCTTCGAGGGCCGCGACACATCGAGCATGCCGCGCGCCGAGTTGGCGGATCTGATCAAGGATCTCACCGAGCAGATGATCACCGCGGCCCGCGATCTGCAGTTCGAACTCGCTGCGCGCTTCCGCGACGAGATCGCCGACCTGAAGAAGGAACTCCGAGGGATGGACGCCGCCGGCCTGAAGTGACTTGATCTCAACCGCTGTTGAGGTCCTACGGTTTGGTTCGTGACCGACACCGCGGCCGAAGCCGCCGGCAGCTGGCGTGAGCTCCTGGGGCCGAGGTATCTCGGCGCCTCCGCGGTGCTGGCCGGCGGGGTCGCGCTGTACGCGACCAACGAGTTCCTCACCATCAGCCTGATGCCCAGCGCTGTCGCCGACATCGGCGGTGCACGGTTCTACGCCTGGGTGACGACGGTGTATCTGGTGGGTTCGGTGATGGCCGCGACGACGGTGCATCCGGTGCTGATGCGGTTGGGCCCGCGGTGGGCGTATCTGTTGAGCCTCAGCGTGTTCGGGGCAGGCAGCCTCGTCTGCGCCAGCGCTCCGGGCATGGAGGTGCTGCTCGTCGGCAGGACCGTCCAGGGCGCGGCCGGGGGGTTGCTCGCCGGATTGGGATACGCGGTGATCAACACCGCACTGCCGAGTGCGCTGTGGACCAAGGCGTCTGCGCTGGTATCCGCGATGTGGGGTGTGGGGACGCTGGTGGGCCCCGCGGCAGGGGGCCTGTTCGCCCAATATGGTTCGTGGCGTTGGGCTTTCGTCGCTCTGCTGGTGGTGACCACGACGATGTCGGTCTTGGTGCCGGTCGCGCTGCCGAGCGGCCGTGACCCGGCGGGGGCGGCTGCTGCGGGGCGGATCAGGATCCCGGTGTGGTCACTGCTGCTGCTCGGCGCCGCCGCACTGCTGGTCAGTGTGGCGGGCATACTGCACGACCCGCGAGCCACGGCGTTGCTGGTGGTGGCGGGGTTCGCACTGGTCGGATTGTTCGTGGTCGTCGACCGCAGGCTGACCGTGTCGGTCCTGCCTCCCAGCACGTTCGGCAGGGGACCGTTGAAGTGGATCTACCTCACGCTGGGCGTGCTGATGGCCGCCACGATGGTGGACATGTATGTGCCGTTGTTCGGTCAGAGGCTCGCGCACCTGACACCGGTCGCAGCGGGGTTTCTCAGCGCCGGGCTGGCCCTCGGTTGGACGTTCGCAGAGATCGCCAGCGCCTCCCTCGGCCGGCAACGTGTCATCGTCCGCACCGTCGCGATCGCCCCGGTGGTGATGGCCACCGGCCTGATGCTCAGCGCACTGACTCAGCGTGAGAACGCCTCGCCGATCCTGGTTGCGGTGTGGGCCGCCGGTCTGGTGGTCAGCGGCGTCGGCATCGGGATCGCGTGGCCGCATCTGTCCGCGTGGGCGATGAGCAAGGTCGACGACCCCGCCGAGGGCCCGGCGGCCGGCGCGGCCATCAACATCGTGCAGGTGATCTCCGCAGCGTTCGGCGCGGCGTTGGCCGGGGTCGTCGTCAATCTCACCGACTCCGGTGACGCCGGCGCCGCCCGCTGGCTGTTCGCCTCCTTCGCCGTGTTGGCGGCGCTGGCCGTGGTGGCGTCGACCCGCAGCGGGCGATCTTCGGCGCCCACCGCCGGGCCGGTGAGGTCGCTGGCATGATGTGGCTTCCAGATCGGCAGGGAGGCGCAGTGATGAGTAGCGACGTCGTGGACAGCGATCTGGTCGGAGGGGTACCCCGGCGACGAATCGTGATCGCCTCGATGGTGGGCACCACCATCGAGTTCTACGACTTCTACATCTACGCCACCGCGGCCGTGTCGGTGTTCCCGCACCTGTTCTTCCCGAAGAGTGATTCGACGACTGCGTTGCTGGCCTCGCTGGCCACCTTCGGGCTTGCGTTCGTCGCACGCCCGGTGGGCTCGGTCGTGTTCGGGCATTTCGGAGATCGTGTGGGACGTAAGGCGACCCTGGTCGGCTCGCTGTTGCTGATGGGCATCGCGACGTTCGCGATCGGACTGTTGCCCACCTACGCCCAGGTGGGGATCGTCGCGCCTGCGCTACTGGCTGTCCTACGTTTCTCCCAGGGACTTGCGCTCGGCGGTGAGTGGAGCGGCGCAGCGCTGCTGGCCACCGAGACGGCCAGGCCCGGCAAGCGAGGCTGGGCGGCGATGTGGCCGCAACTGGGAGCACCGTTCGGCTTCCTGCTGGCGAACGGTCTGTTCCTGGCGCTCATCTTCTGGCTCGGCCACCGCACCGCGGAGCCTGACCTGGACGGGGCGTTCATGACCTGGGGCTGGCGCATCCCGTTCCTGTTGAGCGCGGTGATGGTGGCCATCGGCCTGTACGTGCGTCTGCGCCTGATGGAGACGCCGGTGTTCACCCGCGCGGTGGAACGGGGCGAGAAGGTCAAAAGTCCACTGGCCGAGGTGTTCCGCTCGAGCTGGCGTCAGCTGATCATCGGCACCTTCGTGATGCTGGCGACGTACACCATGTTCTACATCGTGACGACGTGGGCGCTGAGCTTCGGCACCGGGAAACGACCGCCGGAGGGCGCCGGCCTCGGGTTCGGCTACGTCGACTTCCTGCACCTTCAGCTGATCGCCGTGCTGTTCTTCGCGGGCACGCTGCCGCTGTCGGGTTGGCTCGCCGACCGCGTGGGGCGTCGCCGTCTGCTGTTGGTCGTCACGGCCGGAATCATGGCCTACGGCGCGCTGTTCACCCCGCTGCTGGGCTCCGGCGACACCTCGTACGGCACCATGCTGGTCTTCTTGATCATCGGGATGACGTTGATGGGCTTCACCTTCGGGCCGATGAGTGCGGTGCTGCCCGAGTTGTTCCCGACCAACGTGCGGTACACGGGATCGGGGATCTCCTACAACGTCGCCAGCATCCTCGGCGCGGCGGTGGCGCCGTTCATCGCCACCTGGCTCGCGACGCAGTACGGCGTGGGCTGGGTCGGCCTCTACCTTTTTGTCGCGGCGACGCTGAGCCTCATCGCGATCCTGATCATGCGGGAGGGCAAGGACGCCTCGCTGGATACCGGACCTCGAGAGGGTGCGGTCCGCTAGGGATTATCCGCGCAGCGCGTCAATTATCTCCACATTGCGACACAAATCGGCAACTGTTGGATCACCGTTGCATTGCCGTCGGGTGCACATTTGCTGGAATGTGTCAACGTTGTCGCGTGCGAACGCCACGGGTAGTCCGTTTCCTCAGTATCGCGGTGGTAACAGCCGCCATTCTGAGTCTTTCCACCGTCAACGCTCCCGTTGCTGCATCGGATTCATGCCCTGACGTCGAGGTGGTGTTCGCGCGCGGAACGAGCGACCGGGCCGGCGTCGGTTTTGTCGGCAAGGCGTTCATCGACTCGCTGAAATGGAAGCTGCTGGGCAAGCGCGTCTCCACCTACGCGGTCGACTACCCCGCCAACTGGAACTTCTCGAAGTCCACCTCTGCCGGTGCACTGGACGCCAACAAGCACGTGCAGTACGTGGCCGGGATGTGCCCGAACACCAAGATCGTGCTCGGCGGGATGTCCCAGGGTGCGGGCGTGATCGATCTGATCACGATAGGCAACCGGACGATCTGGTTCTTCACCCCCGCGCCGCTTCCCGACAGCATGGTCGACCACGTCGCCGCCATCGCGGTGTTCGGCAATCCGTCCCGTGACGTGCCCACGCTCGGCCCGCTCACCGAGATCAGCCCGCTGTACGGGCACAAGACCATCGACCAGTGCGCCACCGGCGATCCTTATTGCTCCCGGGGCATCAACTTCTTCGCGCACTTCGCGTATCCGTGGAATGGAATGGTCAGCGAGGCAGCAGAATTCGTCGCCGGCAGGATTCTCAACAACGAGACCTGAGCCTCGCGGGTGTCAGTGAAGCGGCTCTGAGCGCTCGCGGTGCGGTGCCCGCGGTCACGTCCCACCTCCCAAGGTGATGTTGGCGGCGCTGACGTGCCCGGATCCTGGGCGAATACCGTCCCGGTGTGGTGATTCGCACCCATGTTCGCGCGATGCCGGGTTAGGGTCTGTGGCGTTGCAGCTGACACTGGGAGGATATCGATGAGCGCCTATCAAACCGTTGTGGTCGGCACGGACGGGTCGGATTCGTCGTTGCGTGCCGTGGACCGCGCCGGTCAGATCGCCGCCGGTGCCAACGCGAAGGTCATCGTCGCGACGGCTTACTTCCCGCACAGCGAGGATCAGCGAGCCGCTGACGTGCTCAAGGATGAGGGCTACAAGATGTCGGGCAATGCCCCGATCTACGCCATCCTGCGTGAGGCGCGGGACCGTGCGAAGGCCGCGGGCGCGGTCAATATCGAAGAGAAGGCCGTCGTCGGTGCGCCGGTCGACGCACTGGTGGACCTCGCCGAAGAGGTCGGCGCGGACCTACTGGTGGTGGGCAACGTCGGGCTGAGCACCATCGCCGGTCGTCTCCTGGGCTCGGTTCCCGCCAACGTCGCACGGCGGTCCAAGACCGACGTGCTGATCGTCCACACCTCCTGATCAGAGTCTCGTGAACGGACACCCCGGGCCGGTGTCGAGCCGACCCGGGGCTTCGCCGTGCGTCAGGTGTTGGATGCCTTCGCGATGCTCGCGATCGCCGCGTCGAGCGTGGCGTTGAACTCCTCGTCGCTCTGCTGTGCGGTCAGGCCCTCGGTCAGGGCGCGGGAGAAGCTCGCGATCACGCCGTGGTTCCTGGACAGCTTGTCGCAGGCGTCGTTGCGGCTGTAGCCCCCCGACAGTGCGACGACGCGCAGCACCTTCGGGTGGTCGACCAGCTCGCGGTACAGGTTGTCGACGTCGGGGAGCGTCAGCTTGAGCATGACCACCTGATCGTCGGCGAGACCATCGACGCCATTGAGCAGTGCCGCCTTGAGCTGCTCCTCGGCCTTGCCCTTCTCCGGGCTGTGGATGTCCACCTCGGGCTCGATGATCGGTACCAGCCCGGCTGCCAGGATCTGGCGGCCGATCTCGAACTGCTGGTCGACGACGGCGGCCAGACCTGCCCCTGGGAGCTTGATCACAGACCGCATCTTGGTGCCGAACACACCCTTGTCGCGGGCGCGGGCCAGCAATTCGTCGAGGCCGGGCATCGGTTTCATCACCTGGGCGCCGTCCTCGTCGGCGGCGAGGCCCTTGTCGACCTTCAGGAACGGCACGACCTGCTTGACGTTCCACAGGTAGTCCGAGGTCGAGCGCCCGTCGATCTCGCGGTCCATCGTGTCCTCGAACAGAATGGCGCCGAGGACCCGGTCACCGGTGAAGCTCGGGCTGGTGATGATGCGGGTGCGCATCTCGTGCACCAGGTCGAACATCTGCTCGTCGTTCGAGTACGCGTCCTCGGCGATGCCGTAGAGCTTCAACGCCTTGGGTGTGCTGCCGCCGCTCTGATCCAACGCCGCCATGAACCCGCCACCACTCTGGACCTTGCTGAACTGATCGTTGTCCATGTTCTCTTCTGTGTCTCCCATGTCTTCTGTGTCTTCCCTTTTCCGCAGATCCCGCCTACCTACCAACCACGCTCGCGCCATTCGCCCAGATGCGGGCGTTCGGTCCCGAGCGTCGTGTCATCGCCGTGCCCTGGGTACACGACGGTCTGATCATCGAAGACGTCGAACACCTTGCTGGACACATCGCCCAGCAGCTGCTCGAAGTCACCTTCTTTCCAGGTCTTGCCGACGCCACCGGGAAACAGGCAGTCACCGGTGAACAGGTGCACCCGGTGATCGGTGGCGGGCCCGCTCAGCGCCAGCGCCACCGAACCGGGGGTGTGCCCGCGCAGGTGGATGACGTCGAATGTGAGTTTGCCGACACTGACGGTGTCGCCGTCCGAGAGCAGCACGTCGGGGGTGACCGGAAGCGGTTCGGCGTCCAACGGGTGCGCGGCCGTCGGGGCGCGGGTGGCGCCGGCGACCGCCGAGAGCCCCATCCAATGGTCCTGGTGCAGATGGCTGGTGACGATCATCGACAGCCTGGGCGCGTACCGCTCGATCAGTTCCAGCAGGATCGCGGCGTCGTTGGCGGCATCGATGAGTAGTGTCTCGCCGGTCTGGGAACAGGTGATGAGGTAGGCGTTGTTGTCCATGGTTCCGACGGACACCTTGATGATGTAGGCGCCGGGAAGGGTGCGGCGGGCTGCCGTCTGAGGTTCGACGTGGCCCGTGTAGTTGTCGTCGACGACGGTCATGGTGACTCACGTTACTTCCCGGCTCCTGCCGCCTGACGGGGGCTTGGCCAGCTTTGTCAGAGGGGCCGCATAGCATGAATCCGTGCGACGTCTGCCGGGCTGTGTCAGGCCGGGAACCGGGTATGCGCGAGTAGAAGTTGGGAAGGACGGAGTTGGCTGACCGCCTGATCGTCAAGGGTGCCCGAGAGCACAATCTGCGTGGCGTCGACCTCGACTTGCCGCGCGACGCGATGATCGTGTTCACCGGACTTTCGGGTTCCGGCAAGTCGTCGCTGGCGTTCGACACGATCTTCGCCGAGGGGCAGCGCCGGTACGTCGAGTCGCTGTCGGCCTACGCCCGGCAATTCCTCGGGCAGATGGACAAGCCGGACGTCGACTTCATCGAGGGCCTTTCCCCCGCGGTGTCGATCGATCAGAAATCCACCAACCGCAACCCGCGCTCGACGGTGGGCACCATCACCGAGGTGTACGACTACCTGCGTCTGCTCTACGCCCGCGCGGGCACGCCACACTGCCCGGTGTGCGGCGAGCGCATCGCCCGCCAGACGCCGCAGCAGATCGTCGACCAGGTGCTCGCCATGGACGAAGGGCTGCGGTTCCAGGTGCTGGCCCCGGTGGTCCGCACCCGCAAGGGAGAGTTCGTCGACCTCTTCGACAAGCTCAACACGCAGGGCTACAGCAGGGTGCGGGTCGACGGCGTGGTGTATCCGCTGACCGACCCGCCGAAGCTGAAGAAGCAGGAGAAGCACGACATCGAGGTGGTCGTCGACCGCCTGACCGTCAAGGCGAGCGCCAAGCAGCGTCTCACCGACTCGGTGGAGACAGCGCTGAACCTCGCCGACGGCATCCTCGTGCTGGAGTTCGTGGACAGAGATGACGACCACCCGCATCGCGAACAGCGGTTCTCCGAGAAGCTGGCCTGCCCGAACGGTCATCCGCTGGCCGTGGACGATCTGGAGCCCCGGTCGTTCTCGTTCAACTCGCCCTACGGTGCGTGCCCGGAGTGCGTCGGGCTGGGCAACAAGAAAGAGGTCGATCCGGACCTCGTGGTGCCCGACCCCGACCTCACCCTGGCCGAGGGCGCCATCGCCCCCTGGTCGATGGGGCAGACCGCCGAGTACTTCACCCGGATGCTGTCCGGCCTGGGCGACCAACTGGGATTTGATGTCGACACCCCGTGGAAGAAGCTGCCCGCCAAGGCGCGCCGGGCCATCCTCGAAGGCTGTGACGAGCAGGTCCACGTGCGGTACAAGAACCGCTACGGCCGGACCCGCTCCTACTACGCGGACTTCGAAGGCGTCATGGCGTTCCTGCACCGCCGCATGGAGCAGACCGACTCCGAGCAGATGAAGGAGCGCCTCGAGGGCTTCATGCGCGACGTGCCCTGCCCGGAATGCGAAGGCACCAGGCTCAAGCCGGAGATCCTGGCGGTGACCATGACCGCCGGAGACTTCGGTGCGAAGTCGATCGCCGAGGTCGCCGGACTGTCGATCGCGGAGTGCGCGCAGTTCCTCAACGCACTGACCCTGGGAACCAGAGAGCAGGCCATCGCCGGGCAGGTGCTCAAGGAGATCCAGTCGCGGCTGGGATTCCTGCTCGACGTCGGGTTGGACTACCTGTCGCTGTCGCGCGCGGCGGGGACGCTGTCCGGCGGTGAGGCGCAACGCATCCGGCTGGCCACCCAGATCGGTTCCGGCCTGGTCGGGGTGCTCTACGTGCTCGACGAACCCTCGATCGGCCTGCACCAGCGAGACAATCGACGGCTGATCGACACCCTGGTGCGGTTGCGGGATCTCGGCAACACCCTCATCGTCGTCGAACACGATCTGGACACCATCGCCCACGCCGACTGGGTTGTCGACATCGGCCCGGCAGCCGGGGAACACGGCGGCCAGATCGTGCACAGCGGCCCCTATGAGGACCTGCTGAAGAACCCGAATTCGATTACCGGCGCCTATCTTTCGGGCAAGGAGCAGATCGAGGTCCCGGTCCTGCGCCGGCTCGCCGATACCAAGCGCCAGCTCACGGTCGTCGGTGCGCGCGAGCACAACCTGCGCCAGATCGACGTGTCCTTCCCCCTCGGCGTGCTGACCTCGGTGACCGGTGTGTCCGGATCGGGTAAGTCGACGCTGGTCAACGACATCCTGGCGTCGGTGCTGGCGAACAAGCTCAACGGCGCCCGGCAGGTGCCGGGCCGGCACACCCGGGTGACAGGGCTGGACAAGGTCGACAAACTGGTCCGTGTCGACCAGTCACCGATCGGCCGGACTCCGCGGTCCAACCCGGCCACCTACACCGGGGTGTTCGACAAGATCCGCACCCTGTTCGCCGCGACCACCGAAGCCAAGGTTCGCGGCTATCAGCCCGGGCGGTTCTCCTTCAACGTCAAGGGCGGGCGGTGCGAAGCCTGCTCGGGTGACGGCACCATCAAGATCGAGATGAACTTCCTGCCCGACGTGTATGTGCCGTGCGAGGTGTGCCACGGCGCCCGCTACAACCGCGAAACCCTCGAGGTGCACTACAAGGGCAAGACGATCGCCGAGGTGCTCGATATGTCCATCGAGGAGGCGGCCGAGTTCTTCGCCCCGATCACCTCCATCCACCGGTACCTCAAGACGCTGGTCGATGTGGGACTGGGATACGTGCGGCTGGGTCAGCCGGCACCGACACTGTCCGGCGGTGAAGCGCAACGCGTCAAGCTGGCCTCGGAGTTGCAGAAACGTTCGACCGGCCGCACGGTCTACATCCTCGACGAGCCCACCACCGGTCTGCACTTCGAGGACATCCGCAAGCTGCTGATGGTCATCAACGGTCTTGTCGACAAAGGCAACACGGTCATCGTCATCGAGCACAACCTCGACGTCATCAAGACCTCGGACTGGATCATCGACATGGGGCCCGACGGGGGATCGGGTGGCGGCACCGTCGTGGCGACGGGCACACCCGAAGACGTCGCCACCAACGTCGACAGCTACACCGGTCACTTCCTGGCCGAATCGTTGGGCGTGGCGCGGCCCAAGCCGCGTAAGGCCCGACGAAAGGTCAGCGCGTAGCATCGCGAGCGACAGTGCCTGTGCGGGTGATGATTCGGCCGACCACGGCCGATGACATCGACGCCATCGGTGCGATCTACGCGGAGTACGTGAACTCCGGTGTCGCGACGTTCGAACTCGTTGCTCCCGACCGCGAAGAACTGCTGCGCAGGTTGGGCGCGGTCACCTCGGTCGGATTGCCTTATCTGACAGCGGTTCTCGACGGTGAGGTCGCTGGCTACGCGCACTGCGCACCATGGAAGACGCGCCCGGCATACCGGCACACGGTCGAGGACTCGGTTTATGTGGCGCCCCATGCCGTCGGCAGGGGAGTCGGCGGCGCACTGCTGGACGCCGTGCTCGACGCGTGCCGCCAGCACGGAATCAGACAGGTCATCGCCGTCATCGTCGATCACGATGCGGATGCATCCCTGGCACTTCACCGTCAGCGTGGGTTCACCGACGCCGGGCGCCTGACGGCGGTCGGGTTCAAACACGGCAAGTGGCTCGACACCCTTCTGCTGCAGTGCAGCCTAGACAGCCCGGCAGGCCGGTGACGGGAACCGGGGCTTGACCCGCACCCCGTCCAGCCAGTCGGTGAGCGTGTCGGCGCGCGCAGACAGCTCCCGGCCGGCCCGGCGCCCGACATCCTCGAGCAGCACCAGCTCCACGCGACCGTCGCCGTCCTGTCGCCACGCACCCACCACGCGGCCGTCGACCCACACGGTGGGCCCGGCGTTGCCATTGCGGTCGAACACCCGGCCACGGTGCGGTCCCAGGTACCAGTCCCGGTCGAACCAGCCCATGGGCGTGACGTCGAGGCCGGGCAGTAGCGCACACCACGGCGCCACCTCGGGTTCGGGCTCGTCGTCTCCGGGCAGTACAAAAACCCGCTGTGCCGTCCATGTCGACCTCGACGGCATCAACGTCGCGCAGCGCCTGACGTGCCCAGCCGAGGGTGTTGCCGAACCACCACTTGATGTCGGTGACGGTCGCCGGTCCGAACGCGTACAACCACCGTCGGACCAGTTCGGCCCGTGCGGTCTCCGGTGCGACATCGGGCGTGGGCGCCAACCAGTCACCGGCCGCCACCCAGCGCGGTCGCGACGTGGTCCACCCACCGTCGTTGGGGCCGCGGACGATGTCGCCGCGAGCCGAGAGCAGCGTCAGCACCCGCGGCGCCAAGTGTCCCTCGCCGCCCCACGTCTTGCCGGGGGCCGGGTCGTACCTGCCGGTCAGCTCGGGCAGCGCCTCACGCAGCTGTTTCGCGGTACAGGGACCGTTGCGCCGCAGGTGCCCGAGCACGGCTACGGCGGCGGCATCCAGCCAGACCTCACCGTCGGCGGCCACTCCCGCCCCCTCGACGTCGGCGACGAGGCGGCGACGCTCGTTGGCCGCCACCCGGTCACTGGCTGCCGACTGCACGGACGGCAGATCCTGGGGCGCACCACCCACAGGGTGCGTCGCATCGCCAGGTGCTTGACCAATGTGCGGTCGTCGTACAGCGCCGCGCGGACGGCGTCCACCGAACAGCCCGGAACCCTGGCCCACAGTGACAGATACGGTGTCGCCGGATCGGTGGCGTGCAGCCCCACCAGCGTGCCGGTCAGGGTCTCCGCGGAGACCGGGGCCAGACCTCCGGCCAGTTGGTGACGCTTGGCGAGCCGGGCGCGCCGTTCGGCGACGGTGAAAGTCCTCATCGCTGACGAAACCTACGCCGGGGTCTGACTATTGGGCGTCGTCGTCCCGGTCGGTGGCCATGGACTGGCGGATCTGGGCGAGTCGCTCTGCGGCGGCCTTCTGGCGCGCGTCGTACTGGTCCTCGAGACTGCGGCCCTCCGGGGTCTCCGCTGCGAGCTCCGCCGATCCGATGGACGTCGAGAACCGGGTCTCGATCTTCTCGCGGACCGACTCGAACGTCGGCACACCGTCGGCGGTGTAGCCGGTGTCGACCGGTTCGGTGCTGGGTTCGTCCGGCATGCGCCCAACCTACTCTGAGGCGGCGTGACGCGGTTTGGCCAGCGGGAAAGGCAGAGTCTCGCGGATGCTTCGGCCGGTGATCAGCATGACGACGCGGTCCACTCCCATGCCCAGGCCGCCGGTTGGCGGCATGGCGTACTCCATGGCCTGCAGGAAGTCCTCGTCGAGTTCCATCGCCTCGGGGTCGCCGCCGGAGGCCAGCAGCGACTGCTCCTGCAGTCGGCGGCGTTGCTCGAACGGGTCGGTCAGCTCGCTGTAGGCGGTGCCGAGTTCGACCCCCCAGGCGACCAGATCCCAGCGCTCGGCCACCCCGGCGATGCTGCGGTGCGGCCGTGTCAACGGGGACACCGACGTCGGGAAGTCCTTGTAGAACGTGGGTTCGGTGGTGCGGTCCTCGACCAGGCGCTCGTAGAGCTCGAGCACCACCGCGCCGGTATCCCAGTGCGTGAGGTAGGGAATTCCGGCGGCGTCACACAGCCGCTGAAGCGTGCCGAGATCGGTGTCCGGCCCTACCTCCTCACCCAGTGCCTCCGACACCGCGCCGTGCACGGTCTTGACCGCCCACTGGCCGGAGATGTCGACCTGTTCGAAGGATGTCCCGCCTGCGTTGTCGAGGCGGGGCCGCAGGAACACCTGCGCCCCGTTGGCGGCCTGGGCGGCGTTCTGGATCAGCTCCCGGCAACCGTCGATCCACACGGTGTAGTCGGCGTGTGCCTGATAGGCCTCCAGCAGCGTGAACTCGGGGTTGTGGCTGAAGTCGACACCCTCGTTGCGGAAGGCGCGCCCCAGCTCGAACACCCGCTCCACGCCACCCACACACAGCCGCTTCAGGTACAGCTCGGGGGCGATGCGCAGATACAGGTCGAGGTCGTAGGCGTTGATGTGGGTGAGGAACGGCCGAGCGTTGGCGCCGCCGTGGATCTGCTGCAGAATCGGGGTCTCGACTTCCAAGAAGTCCTTGGCGACAAGGGTTTCGCGGATCGCGTGCAGGACCGCGCTGCGCGCCTTGACGAGCTCGCGGGCCTCGGTGTTGACGGCGAGATCGACGTAGCGGGCCCGCACCCGTGCTTCCTGGTCGGTCAGCCCCTTCCATTTGTCGGGCAGTGGCCGAAGGCACTTGCCGTTGAGGCGCCACCGGGTCACCAGCACCGACCAGGCGCCGGAACGGCTGCGTCCCATGGTTCCCGACACTTCGATGAGGTCGCCCAGATCGATCGTGCGGGTGACGTCGGCGGTGCTGCCCTCGGCGAGCGTCGAGTTGTCGAAAAGCAGCTGGGTCTCCCCGGACCAGTCCCGTAACTGCGCGAACAGCACGCCACCGTAGTCGCGCAACCGCAGTACCCGGCCCGCCACCGTCACCGCGGCGCCGTCCTGGGAGGCCAGCGCCTGCCCGACGGTGTGGCTGGGCGGGCGGCCCACCGGGTAGGCGTCGACGCCGGCGTCCTCCAGGGACCGCAGCTTGGCCATCCGCACCCGGACCTGCTCGGGCAACCGGGGCCGGTCGTCGCCGGCAGGCAGATCGGCCTGCAGGCTGGCGTCGGGCGCGGTGCCGTCGCTGTGCAGCAGGCCGGTGTCCACCAGCACCCCCGGTGCGGTGATGTGGTGACCGGTGTGGGGCTGCTCGTGGCGTCGCGAAAAGGGCAGTGTCAGAAAGCCTTCTGCGATCACCGAGGCCACACCGACGCGGGGCAGCAGCCGGGCGTCTTCGTAGCAGGCGAACCGCGGTACCCACTCGGGCCGGTACTTCATGTTCGACCGGTACAGCGTCTCCAGTTGCCACCACCGGGAGAAGAACACCAGCAGCCAACGCCACAACCGCGCCACGGGTCCCGCGCCCAGCTGGGCTCCCTGCTCGAAGGCCGAGCGGAACATCGCGAAGTTCAGCGAGACCCGGGTGACGCCGATGTCCTCGGACTGCATGCACAGCTCGCTGACCATCAATTCGATTGTGCCGTTGGGGGATCGGGGTGAACGGCGCATCAGGTCCAGGGATGCTCCGTTGCTGCCCCACGGCACGAGCGACAGCATCGCGACCACCTGATCGTTCTGGACGGCCTCGACCAGCAGGCAGTCCCCGTCGGCGGGGTCACCGAGGCGGCCCAGAGCCATCGAGAAGCCGCGTTCGTCGTCGGTGTCCCGCCATTCATCCGCGCGCGTGATCACCTCAACCATCTCGTCGGCGGCGATGTCGCGGTGTCTGCGGATCCGCACGCCGGCCCCGGTGCGCCGGGCGCGAGTCACCGCCTGGCGCACCGCTCGCATGTCGGGTCCGGACAGCCGGAAGTCGTCGGGGTGCAGGATCGCCTCGTCGCCGAGTTGCAGGGCGTTGAGCCCTGCAGCTCGGAAAGCCTGCGCCGCCGTCGAGCTGGCCCCCATCACGCCGGGCGCCCATCCGTAGGCCTGACACAGCGCCAACCAGGCGTCGATGGCCTGCGGCCAGGCTTTCGGATCGCCGATGGGATCGCCGCTGGCCAGGCACACGCCGACCTCCACGCGGTAGGTGATGGCGGCCCGGCCGTTCGGCGCGTACACCACCGCCTTGTCGCGGCGGGTGGCGAAGTACCCGAGCGAGTCGTTCTTGCCGTACAGCTCGAGCAGTCCGCGGATGGCCGACTCGTCCTCGCCGGTGAGCGCGTTGTCGGCACGTTGCGACTGGAACAGTACGATCGCCGCCGCCATCAACGCGAGCGCACCGAACAGGCCGAGCGCTGCGTTGACCAACCCGTGCGGCTGCTGCCCGTCGAACGCGGCGGCGTCGAGGCCGGCGAAGGCGACGACACGGTTGGCGGCGTAGAGCAGCCGGTAGCCGCGTTCGAGTGTGCCGGGGAACAGTTCCAGCAGAAGCCAGCCGACCAGGATGCCCAGCCCCATGCCGGCGAGCAGCGTTGCGGTCGCCTTGATCAACGCCCCGCGCCTGACCCTGGCCCAGAAATGGCCCCGGGCCAGCACGAGGAAGGCGATGGCGGCGACGTGGAAGACGAGGCCGATGATCTCGCCGAGCTCTTCGAGGACCGACTCGTCACCGGTGACCAGGTCACCGATGTTCACCACGATGGCGGCGACCATGTACAGCACCAGGATCCACCAGGCGATGCGTTTGCGGGCTGCCAGCGCGGCGGCCAGCAGGGCCAGCACGAACGCCCACGCGAAGCTGGTGTCCGGGAAGTTGAAGATGTAGTCGTTGACGAACTCCCGCGGCACCCTGATCACCGACCGGACCAGCGGCGAGATGCTGGCCAGCAGGGACAGCGTGGCGATGACGCCGACTATCCAGCCGGCCGCGGCCGGTACCCAGCCGAACCCGGACGTGGCGCGGACCCGCGTGGGGGTCGTTGAGGTCATAGGGCGCGAGGATATTCGCTCGTCAGGCGACCCGTGCGGATGTTCGGCCACCCCGAGTGGCGTTACCAGACCGGGCCGGTGTACTTCTCTCCCGGACCGTGTCCGGGCTCCTCGGGTGCGGCACTGGCCTCACGGAAGGCCAACTGCAGTGTCTTGAGTCCGTCGCGCACCGGCCCGGCGTGCGGCCCCAGGTACTCGGCCGACGCCGTGACCAGCCCGGCCAGGGCGGTGATCAGCCGGCGGGCTTCGTCGAGGTCGCGGTACGGGCTCTCGTCCGGATCCGCCTCCGACAGACCCAGCTTCTCGGCGGCCGCGCTCATCAGCATCACCGCGGCGCGGGTGATGACCTCGACCGCGGGGATTTCGGCGAGATCGCGTGCCGGCGGGGCGGCCTCTGCAGCGCGTGTTGGATCATCGGTCATGCCTGCTAGACTTGCACGCGCGACCGTCCCGGCTGACGCCAGGGACAGTAAGTGGAGTCCCACTCCCACCGCTGGCCACCGATCCATTCGAAGGTACAGCGGTCCGGTCACAGACGTCATCGATGTCTGTGCTGGTCGGCACTGGGCCCTGCGATGAGCAGGGCTTATCTGTTCTTCGGGGCAGGGTGTCGCGGCGTGGGGGGCTCCTGAGGACAACTAGGAGGCCCCATCAGCACTGAGACCCGCGTCAACGAGCGCATCCGCGTACCTGAAGTTCGCCTGATCGGACCGGGCGGTGAACAGGTAGGCATCGTGCGCATCGAAGATGCACTCCGCGTCGCCGCGGATGCCGATCTCGATCTCGTCGAAGTAGCACCGGACGCCAAGCCGCCAGTCTGCAAGATCATGGACTACGGCAAGTTCAAGTACGAGACGGCCCAGAAGGCACGCGAGTCTCGCAAGAACCAGCAGCAGACCGTCGTCAAGGAACAGAAGCTGCGTCCCAAGATCGACCCGCACGACTACGAGACCAAAAAAGGTCACGTGATCCGCTTCCTGGAGGCGGGCTCGAAGGTCAAGGTGACGATCATGTTCCGCGGACGTGAGCAGTCACGGCCCGAACTGGGCTACCGGCTCCTGCAACGCCTGGGCGCCGACGTCGCCGATTACGGCTTCGTCGAGACGTCCGCCAAGCAGGACGGTCGCAACATGACGATGGTGCTGGCACCGCACCGCGGCGCGAAGACTCGCGCCAAGGCGGCGCAGGATGCGGACGGCCCGGCCCGACGGCCCGGCGAAGCGCAATCCACCGCCAACCCAGACACCACCCAGCAGAACTGAGGAATCATGCCCAAGGCCAAGACCCACAGCGGCGCTTCCAAGCGTTTCCGCCGTACCGGAACAGGCAAGATCGTGCGCCAGAAGGCCAACCGTAGGCACCTGCTCGAGCACAAGTCGAGCAAGCGCACCCGGCGGCTCGAGGGCCGCACCGAGGTGGCCGCCAATGACAAGAAGCGCATCGCGAAGCTGCTGAACGGCTGACATTTTCGGCCAAGCCTGTACGACCCGAATGAGATAGGAAGACCCCATGGCACGCGTGAAGCGCGCAGTCAACGCGCAAAAGAAGCGGCGCACGATCCTCAAGGCCTCCAAGGGATACCGCGGCCAGCGGTCCCGGCTGTACCGGAAGGCCAAAGAGCAGCAGCTGCACTCGCTGACCTATGCCTACCGTGACCGCAAGGCGCGCAAGGGTGATTTCCGCAAGCTGTGGATCACCCGCATCAATGCGGCTGCTCGCGCCAACGGCATCACCTACAACCGACTGATCCAGGGGCTCAAGGCCGCCGGAGTCGAGGTCGACCGCAAGAACCTCGCCGAGCTCGCAGTCAGCGACGCGGCTGCTTTCACCGCCCTGGTGGAGGTCGCCAAGGCTGCGTTGCCCGCCGATGTGAATGCGCCGTCATCTGACGCAGGCGAGGCTGCCTGACCCTCACCGAGCGTTCCGCCCGAGTGACGGCCGCAGCCAAGCTGCACCGTCACGTCGGACGCCGCCGCGCCGCACGCTTTCTCGCCGAGGGGTCCAACCTCGTCGAGGCCGCGTTGCGGCGCGGAGTCGTTTCCGAGGTGTTCGCCACTGAGAGCGCCGCTGCGCGATTCAATGCGCTCCTTGCCGGCGCGCCGGTCCATGTGGTCACCGACAGAGCCGCAAAACTGTTGTCGGACACGGTGACTCCGGTCGGCCTGGTTGCGGTGTGCTCGATGCCCGACACCGGACTCGACGACGTGCTCGGGTTGGACCCGACACTGATCGCGGTGCCGGTCGGAATCTCCGAACCCGGCAACGCCGGGACGCTGATCCGCGTCGCCGACGCGATGGGAGCCGATGCCGTCGTGCTTGCCGGTGACAGCGTCGATCCCTACAACGGCAAGTGCCTGCGGGCATCGGCCGGCAGCATCTTCTCGATTCCGGTGGTGAGCGCCCCCGATGCCGTAGGCGTGGTCACGCGGTTGAAGGACGCCGGGATGCAGGTGCTGGCGACTGCGCTCGACGGTCAGCTCAGCCTCGACGATGCCGACCTGTCCGGACCGACGGCGTGGCTGTTCGGACCGGAGGCCCACGGGCTGTCACCTGAGATCGTCGACCTGGCGACGGCCGGAGTGCGGATTCCGATGTCCGGCAACGCCGAAAGCCTCAACGTCGCCGCGGCCGCGGCGATCTGCCTGTACGAGAGCGCACGCGCGGCCCGGCGGCGATAGATCGGACCGAGAGCCGTTGCTCGGAGCCGGCTGTTACGGGTTGGACTTGAGGAGCCGTTCGGACACGGTGAGCATCAGCTTCCTGGGCGTCACCCGGTATCCGGAGGCCAACAGCCTGTTGCGCCAACCGGAAACCACGGTCGGGGAGGAGCCGTCGAGGGCGGCGAAGGCGGTGTCGACGACCTGCTCGGAGGTCTGCCGTCCGTCGGTGAGGAAATCCTCGCCGGTGCGTGTGAAAAACTCGGTCTCCGTCGCTCCCGGGCAGAGCGCGAGCACCCTCACCCCGGTACCCTTGGACTCCTGCCAGAGCGCTTCGGTATAGGAGAGCACGAACGCCTTTGTCGCTCCGTAGACGGCCATGCCGGGGGTGGGCTGGAAACCTGCGGTCGAGGCCACGTTGAGCACCACTCCGTGCCGCCGTTGTGTCATCGGCGGCAGGAAGCGCGCGGTCAGGTCGACCAGTGTGCCGCAGTTCAATTGGATCTGTCCGGCATTGGATTCGGGATCCTGGTCGACGAAATCGCCGTGCAGGCCGACGCCTGCGTTGTTGACGAGGACATCGACGGTCCGGCCGAGCTCGCGCACGCTGTTCTGAAGTTCGGCGCCTGATCCCGGGACCGCCAGGTCGGCGGATATGACGTCGATGACGATGCCGGGATGCGCGGCGACGAGCACGTCGCGCAGTCCTGCGAGTCTGTCTGCCCGCCGCGCGACCAGTATCAGGTTCGCGCCGCGGCGTGCGAACTGAACGGCGAACTCCTCACCGATGCCGCCGCTGGAGCCGGTGATCAGTGCGGTGTTGTTGCTGAAGTCCACCGGTCGCTCCTGGGCTGGTAGGCGTGAGTCGAGGCTAGTCGCTCAGCAGACCCCTGGCTACGTGCGTGATCTGCACCTCGTTGCTGCCCGCGTAGATCATCAGCGACTTGGCGTCACGGGCGAGTTGTTCGACCCGGTATTCGGTCATGTAGCCGTTGCCGCCGAACACCTGCACCGCCTCCATCGCGACGTCGGTTGCCGCCTGCGAGCAGTACCACTTGATCGCCGAGGCCTCGGCGAGCGAGATGGCGGTTCCCGTCTGCGCGGCCTCGATGACCCGGAACAGCATGTTGCGC
The DNA here is from genome assembly GCF_049683355.1 of Mycobacterium sp. Taxonomy (GTDB): domain Bacteria; phylum Actinomycetota; class Actinomycetes; order Mycobacteriales; family Mycobacteriaceae; genus Mycobacterium. Next base: position 18,566 of record NZ_JBAUJB010000025.1, on the reverse strand, counting down.
ACGTTCATTCGTGCGACTTCCATGCTGGCGAGCTTGAGCTGGATCAGCTGGAACTGGCCGATCTCCTGGCCCCACAGGGTTCGGGTCTTCGCGTAGTCGACGCACAGCCGCAGGCACTCCTCGATCACGCCGAGCGCCATCGCCGCCACGCCGATGCGCTCGGCGGAGAAGTTGGAGCGGGCGCTGTCGCGACCTGAATCGCCGGTGTCGCCGCCCTCGGTCTCGCCGAGCAGGCGGTCACGGCCGAGTCGGACGTCGTTGAAGAACAGTTCCCCGGTACGCGACGAGTGGATGCCCATCTTGCGGAACGGTTTCGACTGCACGAAGCCGTCCATGCCGCGATCGAGGACGAACGTCAGCACCTTGCGGTCGCGCTTGCCCACGCCTGCGTCGCCGTCGTCCAGCTTGGCGTACACCACCACGACATCGGCATCCGGACCGTTGGTGATGAACGTCTTCTGACCGTTGAGGATGTAGTCGTCTCCGTCGCGGACCACATAGGACTTCATGCCGCCGAACGCGTCGGAACCCGAGTCCGGTTCGGTGATCGCCCAGGCGCCGACCTTGTCGTAGGTGACCAGGTCGGGCAGCCACCGTTCCTGCTGGGCCAGCGTGCCCCGCCCCATGATGGTCGGTACGGTGAGTCCCAGGCTGACGCCCATCCCGGTGACGACTCCCATCGACACCCGGCACAGCTCGCTGACCACCACGAACCCCATGCCCGCCGAGCCGCCGTCGCCGCCGAACATGCCTCCGGAGGAAGGCTTCTCCGTCGCGGCGCCGTCTCCGTCCCGCAGCCGGGCGAGACGCTTGTTCAGCGAATCACGCGCCATGTCGGCGATGCCGAAGGTCGCGAAGAGCTTGCGGATGATGGGGTAGGGCTCCATCTCGCCGCTCTCGAGCGCGTCGACGTGGGGGCGGATTTCCTTGTCGACGAACTCGCGCACAGCGTCGCGCACGGCGATGTCGACGTCAGACCATTCGAGCATGTGTCCAGGCTGCCTTACCGCGGCCACGGGCGGGGCGGATACCCGCCAGGGAAAACGTCGTGTGCACCAGTGAGCCGACGCGGTCGAGCAGCGACTTCTGCGGGGGCACATAGTGCACGGGATTGTCCCGGTGGTCCCGCGGGGGCGCCATGAACGCCGGCGCCTCGACCAGCGGAGCATCCGCCGGGGCCCGGCCCTGGGCGCGCCGGTACGCGGCGACCGCCCGTGGATGCAGCCGCACTTCGTCAGGCACCGCGACGAACGCGAGCTCGACCATCTTGCCGAACAATCGCAGCAGGACTTCGTCACCGGCGGTCCAGCGCATCCCCGCCCGTTCGCGCACTGCCGGATCAAAAAGTCCCGCAGCGATCCAGCGTTGGGCACCGACCATCGGTTTGAACATCTGATCCCACAGCGGCGTCGGCATCAGCACGAACCTCGGCTTGGGGATGCGGATGGCGAAGATGTCCAACGTGGCCTGGTTCATCTCGAGCTCGTCGCGGCAGGTGCGGTCCCAGTAGTCCTGGAACGCTTCCCAGGACTCAGGGACCGGACGCATGCTCATCCCGTACATGCGATACCACTGGACGTGCTCGTCGAACAGCTGACGCTTCTCGGCCTCCTCAAGGCCGCCGCAGAAATACTCCGCGGTCTTGATGATCAACATGAAGAACGTCGCGTGGGCCCAGTAGAACGTCTCGGGGTCGAGTGCGTGATAACGCCTTCCGGCGGCGTCAACGCCCTTGATCGTCGTGTGGTAGCTCTTGATCTGCGCTCCGGTCTGCGCCGCACGGTCGCCGTCGTAGACCACACCCATGATCGGGTAGACCGAACGGGCAACACGCTGCAGCGGTTCGCGCAGCAGGATCGAATGGTCCTCCACGCCGGCGCCGAGGTCGGGGTACATGTTCTGGATCGCGCCGATCCAGACGCCCAGCATGCCCGTCCGGACGTCACCGAAGTACTTCCACGTCAGCGAATCAGGACCTAGGGGAGTGCCGTTTGCCGTCGTCGCCACCGCCATTGATCGCACCTCACCACGATAGGCGTGACAACAATCGTTGTCTATGATTCGCACGGGCTGGCCGCGACAGCGTTACTGACGTGGCACCGCGCCGCCACACTGTCGTGACCTCCCGATTTATGAGCGTGTCCGGGCTCGATTAGGGTAGGCGGGGTGGACGACGACCCGCCGGGTGAACGCGAAGGCGGACGCTCGTCAGGGCCGATGGGCTGGCTCAGAGACGCCAACCACAGTGCCAACATCATCTCGTTGCTCAGGCGGGCGCGCCGGGCACTGCCCGGGGACCCCGAGTTCGGTGATCCGTTGTCAGTCGACGGGGTCGGCGGGCCGCGGGCTGCGGCCCGTGCCGCCGGTCGCATCCTGGAGCGCGAGGCAGTGTCCCGCGAGGTCAGTCTCGGCGCCCTTCAGGTCTGGCAGGCGCTGACCGAACGGGTCTCGGGCCGGCCGGCCAACGCCGAGGTGACTCTCGTGTTCACCGATCTGGTCGGCTTCTCGGCGTTCTCGCTCAGCGCCGGTGACGGTGCCACGCTCAAACTGCTGCGTCGCGTCGCCCAGGTGGTCGAACCGCCGCTGCTCCAGTCGGGCGGTCACATCGTCAAACGCATGGGCGACGGGATCATGGCGGTGTTCGCCGATCCCACCACTGCGGTGCGCGCGACGCTCGCCGCGCGCGACGCACTCAAATCCGTTGAGGTGGAGGGCTACACACCACGAATGCGGGTGGGAATCCACACCGGACGTCCGCAGCGCCTCGGCTCGGACTGGCTCGGCATCGACGTGAACCTGGCCGCGCGGGTGATGGAGCGTGCCACCCGGGGTGAGCTCATCGTCTCGGAGGCGACGCTGCAGCGGATCCCGCCCGAGGAAATCGACACCCTCGGGGTGACGGCGAAAAAGCTCCGCAAACAGGTCTTTGCGCCCAAACAAGAGGGGGTGCCCGCCGACTTCACCATGTACCGGTTGCGCACCCGAAGGGCGTCGCCAGGTGAAGGCAACGACGAGGCGTCGGCCGGCGGATAGTGGTCGCGGTTCTCCCGACTCTTCGCAGGCCGTGATCCTGGTGAGATCACGTAGCTGGTCACAGTGTTCAGTTAATTGAACTGAGCAGCTTTTGTGAGACGACATGGCTGTTGTTGCTGCTGATCGGGTCTTACTGACCGATTGGCAGCAAACGCAAAATGGTGGCTCGAGCTTAGCGTACTGTTGAAATCCGGATCAACCGATCTGGTTTGAGGAGGGGGTTTTCATGGTTCGTACTCTTGTGACCACAGCGGCTGCCGCGGCGGCATTGGGGGCCATCTTCGCGGCGCCGATGGCCACAGCTGCGCCGAACGAGAACGGCAGCAGCCACGCCAATGAGCGCGCCGCTGGAGGCCAGGGTGTCGCGTCAGCGGCCGGCAGCGGGCGCGGAGGAGTGCTCGGCGCGGTACAGGCGTCGGCGCCGTCGCAGGCCCAGGCCGGGCTGGCGCGGGCAGCCGCGGCTGGTGAGAATGCCGGGCAGCGCGGCAATGACGTCGCATCTGCGGCAGGAAGTGGCGCTGGACCGGTACTGGTTGCCGTTCGAGGCCGCGCCACGGTCGCGGCGCAGGACGGACTCACCGAAGCACTGTGCGAGGCGGCTGACATCTGCGAAGACGAGCTCACTCCCTGACACAACTCGATGAGCACGCGAATGGGGCGCCTCCACCAGGAGGCGCCCCTCTTCTGCTCTTACGGGGTCACTTGACGTCGACGAAGTCGACGTTGCCGGTGTCTGGGGGATGCGGCGGTCGCGTTGGGCGACGCTTTCGGAGTCCGGGGTCCGGCTGCACACCCGCAGCGGATGCGCATGGCGGTAATGCGCACACGTGCGAGGATGGTGACGCGGTCGGTACCGCGTCGACCGGATCGGAGTTCGGGTGATGCAGCGACCGCATCAGGTGGTGGTCCTCGTACTCGACGGTGCACTCCCACTGGACGTCGGGATCCCGGCGGAGGTGTTCCATCCGGAGACGGGATTCCCCTACAAGGTGAAAGCCTGCAGTGTCACTGCCGGAACGGTGCCGTCCCACGGGGGCTTCGGCTATACGGTCCCGCGGGGTCTGGACGCACTGGCCGACGCGGACACGGTCGTCGTCCCGGGGTACGCCCCGTCGGGTCGGCCGATACCGGTGGAGGTACACGAAGCGCTCCGTACCGCCGCATCCTGCGGGACACGCATCGCGTCGATCTGCTACGGCGCGTTCGCCCTTGCGGATGCCGCTCTGCTCGACGGCCTGCGGGCGACGACGCACTGGGATTCGGCGGAGAAGCTCGCTGCGCGGCATCCGGAGATCACGGTCGAGCCGAACGTGCTCTTCGTCGACGAGGGATCCATCCTCACCTCGGCGGGGGCCGCCGCCGGTCTCGACCTGTGCCTGCACATCGTTCGGCGCGACCTCGGCGTGAGCGCGGCGAACGAGATCGCACGAGGACTCGTTACCGCGCCCTACCGGACCGGGGGACAGGCTCAGTACCTGCCGAAGACCACCTCGGCAGCACAGGGCGATTCCCTTGCCACGACACGCGAATGGGCTCTGACGCAGCTCGACCAGCCGCTCACGATCGCCGGACTCGCCGCACACGCGCGGATGTCGCCCCGCACGTTCATGCGCCGGTTCGCCGAAGAGACCGGCTGCACCCCACTGCAGTGGATCCTCCGGGCGCGGATCGACACCGCCCGCGAACTCCTGGAGAGCACGGGGCTGTCAATCGACCGCATCGCCGAACAGGTCGGCCTGGGAACCGGATCGAACCTCCGAGTGCATTTCCGCCGGCTCCTGGATGTGTCCCCCTCGCAGTACCGCGCCACCTTCTCCGGGCGGAGCTGATCAACTACGAGATACGAGGAGGAAGCTCGACGGTTTCTCCCGCTACATCGATCGCGACCTTGCCGCGCAGTGCATACGACCGCCTGTTCTCCAGGAGCTCGTGAGCCTCGCCCGTTCGAGCGAGCGGAAGAGTCGCGCCGATGACCGGCTTCACCAGTCCGCGCTCGACCAGCGTGGTGAGCGCGTCCAGCTTTCCTCGGTTCTGTCGCGTGAAGACGAAGTGATAAGCGGCATTGCGGCCCCACGCCTCGACGAGGTTCTGAGGCTGCGCGATGTCGACGATGCTGACGACGCGTCCGGAGTCGGCGAGCGCCAACGGGCTCCGGGTGAGCGCGTCGCCACCGATCGTGTCGAAGACGACATCAACCTCCGCGCCTCCCGTCATCTCGGCCACGGCATCAACGTATTCCGTCGAAGAGTAGTCAATTGCGGCGTCCGCTCCGAGAGAGCGCACGAACTCGTGGTCGCCGGTCTTCGCGGTGGTGATCACTCGTGCGCCCATCGACGCCGCGAGCTGGATCGCGATCGTGCCGACACCGCCCGCGCCGCCATGGATGAGGATCGTCTCGCCCACGGTGAGCTGAGCTCGTGTCACCAGGGACTCCCAGACCGTTCCGCCGACGAGAGTCAGGCTCGCCGCCTCCAGGTGAGTGAGGTTCTCCGGCTTGCGGCCGACGAGTTCGACGTCGGCGACGTGCTGCTCGGCGTAGGAGCCGGGGCCGCCGAAGATTCGGGGCGTGTAGTACACCGCGTCGCCGACGCGGAACTCGGTCACGTGGGATCCGACTTCCTCGATGACGCCGGAGATGTAGTGCCCGATGATCGGCGGCAGCGGCACAAGATCGGCGTAGTCTCCGCGACGGATCTGAAAGTCGAGCGGGTTGACGGCGGTCGCATGAACGCGTACCCGTACCTCGCGGGGTCCGACCTGCGGCACGGAGACGTCGCGCAGTTCGAAAGCGTCGACTCCGCCGAAACGGGTGAGCACAACGGCTTTCATCAGATCAGTCATATCGGTGTTCCTTCTGGTGGTTCTCGGTGCGCTACGCACCGGGACGGGCGGTTCTTCAGAGTCGCGTTCACGATCCGCATACTCCAGGCGACAGTGCCGACTGCGGCGTCTCGAATGACAACAGGGGCGTCCCGGAGGGAGGGGCGCCCCTGTTGTGTTGGGGGTTACTTGACGTCGACGAAGTAGACGTGGCCGGTGGTCTCGAGGACCCGGTCGTCGCCCTGGTTGTCCCAGACGTACTCGCGGATCGGCTGACCCTGGCGCACCGAGGTCACCCCGGCGTTGTCCAGTCCGGCTGAGCCTTGGCGGTTGACGATGACGCGGTTGCCGTCGGCCTCGAGTGAGGCAATGGTGTCGGCGGCGCTCGTTCCCGACGGGGCCGCTTTGGGGGGCCACGGCCCGGCGGCGGCGGGGCCGGCCAGCCCGATGAAGGCGGTGGCGAATCCGGCGGTGATGGCGGTGGCGGCGGTGAGGTTCTTCATGATCTTTGCCCTTCCCTGTGTGTTGGGTCGGAGCCGTGGAGCGAATCACGCGGTTTCGACGTTTTGTGCTGCTTTCTTGGTGTTCTGACGGCTTAAACCAGCAGGTCAGGGGTTTAATTCCGGTGGCAGGAATTGAACGGTGACTGGCAAGAACACTGCGCCTTTTCCCCGCCGGAACGGCATTCCAGCAGCGAAATGTGGAGAGAGGCCCTGCTGGAATACCGTTCCGGCGGATCCTCGAGCAGCTCGCCGGGCATCAGCCAGTCGTAGATCTCGGCGTAGGTGCGAGACCGCTGGCCCTCCACGCGGCGGTTGAGCATGGCGGGGGAGAACTCGTGGAATCCGGCCACCCCCATCGACGCCACGATCTGGGCGGCACTGGCCACGGTCGCGCGTTGGAAGTTGAACACCCGCGTGGTCTTGTCGGTGACATCGAGCGCTCTGGTGCGCGCCGGGTCTTGAGTGGCCACCCCGGTCGGGCAGTGGTTGGTGTTGCACTTCAGCGCCTGGATGCAGCCGACCGCGAACATCATCGCCCGCGTTGACAACGTGAAATCGGCACCCTGGCAGACGCTGCTGACGATGTCGACGCCGCTGGCCACCTCCTTGCCCGACGCCCCGACCTTGATCTGGTCCCGCAGTCCGGTGCCCACCAGGCTGTTGTGCACCAGCATCAGTCCGTCGGTCAACGGCATTCCCACGTGGTCCTCGAATTCCTGTGGCGCCGCGCCTGTTCCGCCTTCAGAGCCGTCGACGATCACAAAATCCGGCGCGATCCCGGTGGCCAGGATGCCCTTGCAGATCGACAGGAACTCAGAGCGTGCACCGACACAGAGTTTGAATCCCATGGGCTTGCCGTCCGAAAGCCTGCGCAGCGTCGCGACGAACTCCGCGAACTCGATCGGGGTGCGAAACGCGCTGTGCGCAGGTGGCGAGATCACGGTTCGTCCCACCGGAACGCCGCGGGTGGCGGCGATCTCTGCACTGACCTTTGCACCGGGCAGCACCCCGCCCAGCCCTGGTTTGGCTCCCTGCGACAGCTTCACCGACACAGCTTTGACCGAGGGAAGCCGGGTCTTCTCGGCGAAGGCCGCCGGGTCGAAGTGGCCGTCGTCGTCGCGCCATCCGAAGTACCCGGAACCGATTTCCCAGATCAGATCGCCGCCGCCGCGCAGGTGATACGGGCTGATACCGCCCTCACCGGTGTCGTGGGCGAACCCTCCGCGTGCGGCTCCCGTGTTGAGTGCCTCGATGGCGTTGGCGGACAACGCCCCGAAGCTCATGGCCGAGACGTTCAGCAGCGGGATGTCATAGGGCTGGGTGCAGTGCGCCCCGCCCAACCGGACGCGTGGATCCAGGTCATCGGCGAACCGCGCCCGCATTGAGTGGCGCAGGAACCCGTAACCGACGGCGTTCACGTCGCGCTCGGTGCCGAAAGGCTCATCACCCTTTGTGCCTGCGGCCCGTTCGTAGACCATGTCGCGGGTCTCCCGGTCGAACGGCGAGGCCTCGGTGTTCGACTCGATGAAGTACTGGCGGATCTGTGGCCGGACCGCCTCCATCAGCGGGCGGGCGCCGAGGATCGGATAGAGGCGGAAGACGGTGTGCCTCGTCTGCAGCAGGTCCTACGTTCCCAGCGCGGCCACCGCCAGCAGAATCACCCCGGGCAGCGCCCACCATCCGTCACGGGTGGCTGCCAACGAGATGGCCGTGATCACGAGCATCCACACCCCGCCGACGATGAGGGGCCGGATCAGCACGGCGTGAGGGTATCGCGCCGGCCGACAAACGCACGCGAAGTACGCCGAAGCCATCGCCTATGATCGCCGGGTGGCTGAGCAGCCAGTAGACCTATCAGACGATGCGCTGGCCGACGCGGTCAGCGCGGCCAGGCATGCCTTCGACCAGGCAGCCGACCTGGATGCGCTTGCCCGCGCCAAAACCGAGCACCTCGGCGACCGGTCACCGATCGCCCTGGCGCGCCAGGCCCTGGGGTCCCTGCCCAAAGCCGACCGCGCCGGCGCCGGCAAACGGGTCAACGTGGTCAGGGCCGATGTCCAGCGCGTTTACGACGAGCGTCTGGCGGTACTGCGCGCCGAGCGCGACGCCTCCGTTCTGGTCGCCGAGAGAATCGACGTCACGTTGCCGTCGACCCGGCAGCCGATCGGCGCGCGGCACCCCATCACGATCCTCGCCGAGCGGATCGCCGACACGTTCGTCGCGATGGGCTGGGAGTTGGCCGAAGGTCCCGAGGTCGAGACCGAGCAGTTCAACTTCGATGCGCTGAACTTCCCGCCGGACCATCCGGCCCGCAGCGAGCAGGACACGTTCCACGTGGCGCCGGACGGCTCGCGCCAGGTGTTGCGTACCCACACCTCACCGGTGCAGATCCGGGCACTGCTGGAGCGGGAGCTGCCGGTCTACATCATCTCGATCGGGCGCACCTTCCGCACCGATGAACTCGATGCCACCCACACCCCGGTCTTCCACCAGATCGAGGGCCTGGCCGTGGACAAGAACCTCACGATGGCCAACCTGCGCGGCACGCTCGACGCCTTCGCGCGCTCGGAGTTCGGGCCCCAGGGCCGTACCCGGTTCCGGCCCCACTTCTTCCCGTTCACCGAGCCGTCGGCCGAGGTCGACATCTGGTTCCCGAACAAGAAGGGCGGACCCGGCTGGGTGGAATGGGGCGGCTGCGGCATGGTGAACCCGAATGTGTTGCGCGCCTGCGGCATCGACCCCGAGGTGTACTCGGGATTCGCCTTCGGCATGGGTTTGGAGCGGACCTTGCAGTTCCGCAACGGCATCCCCGACATGCGGGACATGGTCGAAGGTGACGTGCGCTTCTCGCTGCCGTTCGGGGTGGGAGCCTGATGCGCCTTCCCTACAGCTGGCTGCGCGAAATCGTCCAGGCCGGCACGCCGGGTTGGGACGTGTCCGCGGAGGAACTCGAACACGCGCTGATCCGCATCGGCCACGAGGTCGAGGAGATCATCCCGGTCGGCCCCGTCAGCGGACCGCTGACGGTGGGCCGGGTGGCCGTGATCGAGGAACTCACCGAGTTCAAGAAGCCGATCCGCGCGGTCAAGGTGGATGTCGGCGCCCAGAACGTCGGTGGCGAACCACGCGACATCGTCTGTGGTGCCACCAACTTCGCCGTCGGCGACCTGGTCGTGGTGGCCCTGCCGGGAACCGTGCTTCCCGGCGACTTCACCATCACCGCGCGCACGACCTACGGCCGCACCTCCGACGGGATGATCTGCTCGTCATCGGAGCTCAACCTGGGCGCTGATCATTCCGGGATCCTGGTTCTGCCGCCGGGCACCGCCGAGCCGGGCGCCCCCGCCGCCGAGGTGCTCGGGCTGGACGACGTGGTGTTCAACCTGGCGATCACCCCGGACCGCGGCTACTGCCTGTCGGTGCGCGGATTGGCCCGAGAGATCGCCAACGCCTACGACCTCGACTACGCCGACCCGGCCGACGTCCCGCCGCTGCCCGTCGACGGCGAGGCGCTGCCGGTGACGATCGAGCCCGGCACCGGCGTGCTGCGTTTCGGGTTGCGGCCGGTGACCGGAATCGACCCGCAGGCGGTGTCGCCGTGGTGGATTCAGCGTCGCCTGCTGCTCAGTGGCATCCGGGCGATCTCGCCCGCGGTGGATGTCACGAACTACGTGATGCTGGAGCTGGGTCACCCCATGCATGCGCACGACCGCGGCCTGATCACCGGCGGGTTCCGGGTGCGTTTCGCCACCCCGGGGGAGACTGTCGTCACCCTCGACGACGTCGAACGTCGCCTGGACCCCGCCGACGTGCTGATCGTCGACGACGCTGCCACAGCCGCCATCGGCGGCGTCATGGGTGCCGGCACCACCGAGGTCCGCGAAACCACCACCGCCGTCCTGCTGGAAGCCGCCGTGTGGGATCCCGCCGCGGTGTCGCGCACCCAGCGGCGGCTGCACCTGCACAGTGAAGCCGGCCGCCGCTACGAACGCACCGTCGACCCCGCCGTGTCCGTCGCGGCACTGGACCGCTGCGCCGCACTGCTCGCCGAGATCGCGGGCGGGACGGTGGAACCCACACTCACCGACTGGCGAGGCGACCCGCCCGCCGACGACTGGTCGCACCCGCCGGTGAGCATGGCCGTCGACCTGCCCGACCGCACCGCGGGGGTGGCGTACCCCGCCGGTGCCGCGCAGAAGAGGTTGACCCAGATCGGTGCCGACGTCGTCCTCGACGGTGACCGGCTGACGGCAACGCCGCCGAGCTGGCGCCCCGACATCAGTCAGCCCGCAGACCTGGTCGAGGAAGTGATGCGGCTGGAAGGACTCGACGTCATCCCGTCGGTGCTGCCGCCGGCGCCGGCCGGGCGCGGTCTCACCCCGGACCAGAAGCGTCGTCGGGCGATCGGGAAGTCGTTGGCGCTCAACGGCTACGTCGAGATCCTGCCCACGCCGTTCCTCGGCGGTGACGTCTTCGATCAGTGGGGGCTGTCCGCCGACGACGAGCGCCGCCGCACCACCCGGGTGCTCAACCCGCTGGAGTCCGATCGCCCCGAGCTGGCCACCACGTTGTTGCCCGGGCTGCTCGAGGCGTTGGCGCGCAACGTGTCCAGGGGGGCGACCGACGTGGCGCTGTTCGGTGTCGCCCAGGTGGTCATCCCCACCTCGGACACCCGTGCCGTCGAGCGCATTCCGAACGATCGCCGTCCCACCGACGACGAGATCGCGGATCTCGACGCATCGCTGCCCCGGCAACCGCGGCACGTCGCCGCGGTGCTCGCCGGCCTGCGCGAGCCCGCGGGTCCGTGGGGTCCGGGCCGCCCGGTGCACCCCTCCGATGCGTTCGAGGCGGTGCGCATCATCGGCCGGGCCTGCGGTGTGGAGTTGACGTTGCGACCGGCGCAGCAGCTGCCGTGGCACCCCGGTCGCTGTGCGGAGGTGGTCCTCGGTAGCCAAGAGGATGCCGTGGTCGTCGGTCACGCCGGCCAACTGCATCCCGCGGTGATAGAACGCTGCAGTCTGCCGAAGGGCACCTGCGCGCTCGAGCTGAACCTGGACATGGTGCCGATCACCGAGACGCTGCCGGCGCCGTTGGTGTCACCGTTCCCCGCGGTGTTCCAGGACGTCGCGCTCGTCGTCGACGAAGACGTCGCGGCCCAGAGCGTCGTCGACGCAGTGCGCGCGGGCGGGGGCCGACTGCTCGAGGACGTCCGGCTGTTCGACGTCTACACCGGCCCGCAGGTCGGCGACGGACGGAAGTCACTGGCACTGGCACTGCGGTTCCGCGCGCCCGATCGCACCCTCACCGAGGAGGAGGCCAGCGCCGCACGCGACGCCGCCGTGGCGCAGGCGGCGGCCCGGGTCAACGCCGTTCTACGGTCCTGACGCCGGATGATCATCCGTGACGAACGTGACACCGACATCGGGGCCATTCGCGCGCTGACCACATCGGCGTTCGCCGATGTGCCGCAGAGTCGCCAGACCGAAGCTGCCATCATCGACGCGCTGCGGGCCGCAGGAGCTCTCACCCTCTCGCTGGTGGCGGCCGATCGGCACCGCGCTGGTGCGGGCCGCGTTGGAACGACTGCGCGAGATCGGGGCGCGGGGTTGCGTGGTGGTGGGCGATCCCGATTACTACCGCAGGTTCGGGTTCACCGACGACGTGTCGTCGCTGGTGGTGCCGGAGGTGCCGCCCGAGAGGTCCTGACGCTGTCCTTGCACGACAACATCCCCACCGGAACCGTGGTATTTCACCCGGCCTTCGGCGTCCAGAGCTGATTGACTCATGGTCTCAGCCCATACCCGCCGGTCACCTGATCCCTGAACAGCTCCACTCGGGGCGGCGCGAAGGTGGTCACGGCGACCACCACCGCCGGCACCGTCAACGCGATCAACCCCGCCCACGACACCGCGGGGCGGTCGTTTGCCGAGCTCACCACGAAGGACACCAACTGGCCGGCAGCCACAGCCAGCACGAAGGTTGCACCGTCCAGCACCAAACGTGTCCGCAGGGACGCCCGTGGCAGAAGCGCGGCCGTCGCGAAGTAACACCCGAGGATCACCACGCACATCGTGTAGTAACCGATAGCCCGCGCCACCGTCAGCGCCGGTGCGTGCTGCGCGGCAGCGATCTGTACACCGGTGAAAGCCAGCAGCGGCCAGTAGGCCATCTTCAGGTGCTCCCACACGCTCTCGTTGACCGGGCAGAACACTGCCAGCACCCGTCGGCGCCCGCCCCACTCGAAGCAGAAGTGCAGCAACATACCGCCGATGACCACTACCGGGATGGCGGCCAAATCCCAGGCCAGAACGTCGTGCACCACCAACTCGACGCTACCCGGGTAATGAGTTTGCAACTTTCTGCATAATCATGCACCATCGCTGCATGACATCCGTCGCCGTCGCCGGTGCCAGTGGCTATGCCGGGGGAGAGATCCTCCGACTACTCCTCGGTCACCCCGCCTATGCCTCCGGCCGATTGACGATCGGAGCACTCACAGCGGCCGCGAGCGCAGGCACGACGCTGGCCGAGCACCACCCGCACCTGCTGCCGCTGGCATCGCGGACGCTGGAGCCCACCGAACTCGACGTGCTCGCCGGACACGACGTGGTGTTCCTGGGGTTACCGCACGGACATTCGGCGGTGTTGGCGGAGCAACTGGGACCGGACACCCTGATCATCGACTGCGGTGCCGACTTCCGGCTCACCGACTCTGCCGACTGGGAGCGGTTCTACGGGTCCGAGCATGCCGGCAGCTGGCCTTACGGCCTACCTGAACTTCCCGGCGGTCGGGACCGGTTGCGGGACGCCAAGCGCATCGCCGTGCCCGGCTGCTACCCGACCGCCGCACTGCTCGCGTTGTGGCCCGCCCTCGCCGCGAACCTGATCGAACCCGCGGTCACCGTCGTCGCCGTCAGCGGCACCTCCGGTGCAGGCAGGGCCGCCAAGGTGGATCTGCTCGGCGCCGAGGTCATCGGATCGGCACGCGCGTACAACATCGGCGGCAAGCACCGGCACACCCCGGAGATCGCCCAGGGGCTGCGCGCGCTGACCGGGGGCGAGGTCACCGTGTCGTTCACCCCGGTACTGATCCCCACGTCACGAGGCATCCTGGCCACCTGCACCGCGCGTACCTCCGCGCCGGTCTCGGACCTGCGGGCCGTGTACGAAAAGGCTTACGACGACGAGCCGTTCGTCTACCTGCTGCCACACGGCCAGTTGCCGAAGACCGGCTCGGTGATCGGCAGCAATGCCGCACAACTCGCGGTCGCGGTCGACGAGGACGCGTCGACCTTCGTCGCGATCGCCGCCATCGACAATCTCGTGAAAGGCACCGGTGGAGCAGCCGTGCAGTCGATGAACCTCGCTCTGGGATGGGCCGAGACCGACGGACTGTCGACCGTGGGGGTGGCGCCGTGACGCGGCTGTTGCGCACCCAGGGCGTGACGGCGCCGGCCGGATTCCGCGCGACCGGAATCGCCGCCGGCCTGAAGGCCTCCGGTGCGCTGGATCTTGCGCTGGTGTTCAACGAGGGCCCCGACCACTCCGCGGCGGGGGTGTTCACCCGTAACAAGGTGAAAGCCGCGCCGGTGCTGTGGTCTCAGCAGGTGCTGACCACGGGCCGGCTGCGGGCGGTCGTCCTGAACTCCGGTGGTGCCAACGCCTGCACCGGCCCCGCGGGTTTCCAGGACACCCACGCCACCGCCGAGGCGGTGGCCGCCGCGCTGTCGGACTGGGGCACCGAAACCGGTGCGATCGAGGTCGCAGTCTGCTCGACCGGGCTCATCGGTGACAGGCTGCCGATGGAGAAGGTGCTTGCCGGGGTCGAAGAGATCGTGCACGAGATGGCAGGCGGCCTCAGCGGCGGTGAGGAAGCCGCACGCGCCATCATGACGACCGACACGGTACCCAAACAGGTTGCGCTGCATCATCAGGACAAATGGACCGTGGGCGGGATGGCCAAGGGCGCCGGCATGCTGGCCCCGTCACTGGCCACCATGCTCAGCGTCATCACCACCGACGCCGTCGCCGACACCGCCGCGCTGCAGCACGCGTTGAAGCGCGCCGCCTCCCGCACGTTCGACCGGCTCGACATCGACGGGAGCTGCTCCACGAACGACACCGTGCTGCTGCTGTCTTCGGGTGCCAGCGAGATCACGCCCAGCCAGGACGAACTCGACGACGCCGTGCTGCAGGTCTGTGACGACCTGTGCGCCCAGCTGCAGGCCGATGCTGAGGGCGTCACCAAGCGCATCGTCATCGGCGTCACCGGCGCGGCTACCGAGGGCGACGCGCTCACCGCGGCGCGGGTGGTGGCCCGCGACAGCCTGGTCAAGACCGCGCTTTTCGGGTCCGACGCCAACTGGGGACGGGTGCTGGCCGCGGTCGGGATGGCCCCGGTGAAGCTCGACCCCGAGCGGATCACCGTGTCCTTCAACGGCTTCCCGGTCTGCGTCGACAGTGTCGGCGCACCGGGGGCGCGTGAGGTCGACCTGTCGGGCGACGACATCACGGTCACCGTCGCCCTGGGCGTCGGATCGGCGTCCGCCGAGGTCCGTACCACCGACCTCTCGCACGCCTACGTCGTAGAGAACTCGGCCTACAGCTCATGAGCCCGACGACCTCTGAGCAGGCTGCGGTGCTCGCCGGAGCACTGCCGTGGCTCAAGGCGCTGCACGGCAAGATCGTCGTGGTGAAGTACGGCGGCAACGCGATGACCGATGACACGCTCAAGGTGGCGTTCGCGGCCGACATGGTCTTCCTGCGCAACTGCGGTATCCACCCGGTGGTGGTCCACGGCGGCGGGCCGCAGATCAGCGCCATGCTCAAAAAGCTGGGCATCGCCGGCGATTTCAGAGGTGGGTTCCGCGTCACCACCCCCGAGGTGCTCGACGTGGCCCGGATGGTGCTCTTCGGTCAGGTGGGCCGGGAGCTGGTCAACCTGATCAACGCACACGGCCCCTACGCCGTCGGCGTCACCGGCGAGGACGCGCAACTGTTCACCGCGGTGCGCCGCACCGTGCTGGTGGACGGCGTCGCCACCGACATCGGTCTGGTCGGCGACGTCGCGCGGGTCAACACCGACGCCGTGCTGGACCTCATCGACACCGGCCGTATCCCCGTGGTGTCGACGATCGCCCCCGACACCGACGGCGTGGTCTACAACGTCAACGCCGACACCGCGGCGGCAGCACTGGCCGAGGCGCTCGGCGCCGAGAAACTGTTGATGCTCACCGACGTCGAGGGCCTGTACACCAACTGGCCCGATCGTGGCTCACTGGTCAGCGAGATCGACGTCGCGGCACTGACACAACTACTTCCCACCCTGGAGGAGGGCATGGTGCCCAAGATCGAAGCCTGCCTGCGCGCAGTCGGTGGCGGTGTCCCGAGCGCACACGTCATCGACGGCCGTGTCGAGCACTGCGTGCTGGTCGAGTTGTTCACCGACGGAGGAGCCGGCACGAAGGTGGTCGGCACGTGACCGCGGGAACCCCGCTGCTGGACCGGTGGTCGGCGGTGATGATGAACAACTACGGCACCCCGCCGCTGGCGCTGGCCAGTGGCGACGGCGCCGTGGTCACCGATGTGGACGGCAGGTCCTACGTCGACCTGTTGGGTGGCATCGCCGTCAACGTCCTCGGTCACGGCCATCCCGCGGTCATCGAGGCGGTCACCCGCCAGATGAGCACGCTGGGGCACACGTCCAACTTGTACGCCACCGAACCGGGGGTGGCGCTGGCCGAAGCGCTCGTCGGGCTCCTCGGAGCTCCGGCCCGGGCGTTCTTCTGCAATTCCGGCACCGAGGCCAACGAGGTCGCATTCAAGATCACCCGGCTGACCGGCCGCACCAAACTCGTTGCCGCGCAAGGCGCATTTCACGGCCGCACGATGGGGTCGCTGGCTCTGACCGGTCAGCCGTCCAAACAGGCGCCGTTCGCTCCGTTGCCAGGAGATGTCACCCACGTGCCCTACGGAGACGTCGAGGCGCTTGCCGGTGCGGTCGACGGCGACACCGCCGCGGTGTTCCTCGAGCCGATCATGGGGGAGGGCGGCGTCGTGGTGCCCCCCGCCGGGTACCTGGCGGCGGCCCGCGACATCACGGCCGCGCGCGGTGCGCTGCTGGTTCTCGACGAGGTGCAGACCGGGATCGGCCGCACCGGGGCATTCTTCGCCCATCAGCACGACGGGATCACCCCCGACGTCGTGACCCTCGCCAAGGGGCTCGGCGGAGGGCTGCCGATCGGCGCCTGCCTGGCGGTCGGCGCGACGGCCGACCTGCTCACCCCCGGCCTGCACGGCAGCACGTTCGGGGGCAATCCGGTCTGCACCGCCGCCGCGTTGGCGGTCCTGAGGGTGCTCGCCGACGAGCGACTGGTCGAACGCGCCGACGTCCTGGGCAAGACCATCAGTCACGGCGCAGAAGCGTTGGGCCATCCTCTGATCGACCATGTCCGCGGTCGCGGCCTGCTGCTCGGTATCGTGCTCACCGCCGAGGCGGCCAAGTTCGTCGAGAGCGCTGCGCGCGAGGCAGGCTTCCTGGTCAACGCGGCGGCACCAGACGTGGTCAGGCTGGCGCCGCCGCTGGTCATCACCGACGCCCAGGTCGACGGATTCCTTTCCGCGCTTCCCGCTGTCCTGGATCGGGCAGGCACTGAGTTGGAGGGCAAATGACCCGGCACTTCCTGCGCGACGACGACCTGACCCCCGAGGAGCAGGCGGAGGTCCTGGCGCTGGCCGCGGAGCTGAAGGAATCTCCGTTCTCCCGTCGCCCGCTGGAAGGGCCCCGCGGGGTGGCGGTGATCTTCGAGAAGAACTCGACGCGCACCCGGTTCTCGTTCGAGGTGGGCATCGCGCAGCTCGGCGGGCACGCCGTGGTGGTCGACGGTCGCAGCACCCAGCTGGGCCGGGAGGAGACGTTGGAGGACACCGGGCAGGTGCTGTCCCGCTACGTCGACGCCATCGTATGGCGGACCTTCGCCCAGGAGCGGCTCACCGCGATGGGTACCGGATCGACCGTACCCATCGTCAACGCGCTGTCCGACGAGTTCCACCCGTGCCAGGTGCTGGCCGATCTGCAGACGCTGGCCGAACGCAAGGGTGCACTGAAAGGGTTGCAGCTGGCCTACTTCGGTGACGGTGCCAACAACATGGCGCACTCGCTGATGCTGGGCGGCGTCACGGCCGGCGTTGACGTCACGATCGCCGCCCCTCGCGGCTTCGAGCCGCACCCGATGTTCGTCGCCGCGGCCGAGGCGCGCGCCGTGCGGACCGGCGCCACCGTCACGCTCACCGACGACCCGGTGCGGGCGGCGGCGGGTGCCGACGTGCTGGTGACCGACACGTGGACCTCGATGGGCCAGGAGAACGACGGCCTCGACCGGGTCCGTCCGTTCCGGCCCTTCCAGCTCAACGCCGGGCTTCTCGGTCACGCGGACTCCGAAGCCGTTGTGCTGCACTGCCTCCCGGCGCATCGCGGACACGAGGTCACCGACGAGGTGATCGACGGCCCGCAGAGCGCGGTGTGGGACGAGGCGGAGAACCGGTTGCACGCCCAGAAGGCGCTGCTGGTGTGGTTGCTCGAGGCGTCGCCGTGACCAGCGCTGCGACCCGTGCCGGGCGGCAGGCCAGGATCGTCGCGCTGTTGTCGGCGTGCTCGGTACACAGTCAGACCGAGCTGGCGGCGCTGCTGGCCGACGAGGGGATCGACGTCACACAGGCGACGTTGTCACGTGACCTCGAGGAACTCGGCGCGGTCAAGCTGCGGGGCGCCGACGGCGGCGTGGGCGTCTACGTCGTCCCCGAAGACGGCAGCCCGGTGCGCGGCGTCACCGGCGGCACCGAACGGGTGTCGCGGCTGCTCGTCGACCTGTTGGTGTCCACCGACGCCAGCGCCAACCTCGCTGTGCTGCGCACGCCCCCGGGCGCCGCGCATTACCTGGCCAGCGCCATCGACCGGGCGGCACTACCGTACGTGGTCGGCACGATCGCGGGCGACGACACCATCCTGGTGGTCGCCCGGGAACCGATGACCGGCGCCGAACTCGCCGCCACGTTCGAGAACATTTCCCGAGCCTGAAGTAACTGAAGAAGGAGTTTGTTATGTCCGAGCGCGTCATCCTGGCGTATTCCGGCGGTCTGGACACCTCGGTGGCGATCAGCTGGATCGGCAAGGAGACCGGTCGCGAGGTGGTTGCGGTCGCCATCGACCTC